>JALYGE010000052.1 GCA_030777225.1 Actinomycetota bacterium | reverse complement strand
TCACAAGAAGTACCTGGGAGGCTACGTGGCGGTGTGCGAGTTCGCCATCAACCTCAAGCGGGTCACTCCCGACTTCATCTCCTCACTCGTTGCCAAGCACTCTGTATGAACATGAGCCCAGCGTACCGAAGATGAACATCGCCGCGATGCCCAACAACGCCAGCACGGCTATGAACTGGAAGATCGCCGAGGGTCTTATACCGATGTAGTTCAGGACCGTAATAGCCGCAGCTCCCACTACCCCAATGGCGATCCAGATCGCGTAAACGTCGTAGTCCGCGATGGTCCAGAGAAACCCTGCCCTATACCCTTCCGGCAGCAGATACTCCATCGTCGTCGGCAGGGCGACCGCCTCGAAAGCTGTTACCGAGACGTACCCGAGCGCGATGGCCCATGACGCCGCGAAAGCCCCCACCGGGCCCAAAGCCCGCCAGGCGTAGTTGTGCTCCCCGCCCGCTTTCGGCATGGCGGAGACCAGCTCCGAGTAGGTGAGTCCGACAAAGACGACTACCGTGCCCCCGATCAGGAACGCCAGGATCGCGCCGAGGCTCCCCGCCTCCGTAAGCCAGGTTCCGACGAGCGGGACCCAGCCGAAGCCGATCATGGCCCCGAAAGCCAGCGCAATAACGTCCCGCTGCCCCAGAACCCGGGCGAACCTCTCCCCATTATCCATTAGCCGCCTCCTTCGAGTTGTGCGTAGTTATTCTCTCATTTTGCCTGTATTCGAGGCCAGAGTCCTTGGCCCGCAAAACAAGAAAACCGTTAATGTCCCGAGGGTCTTTTGTGCGGAGGGCGGCGACCAGGGTCAGCATCTCGTATGCGACGTTGGCCCCGAGAAACCCGGCGTCTCCAAAAAGTCAACGGGTTTGTAGCGCGTCAACCCGCGGCCTCTAGCTCAAGAGCTTGCTGGGGTCCGTGTATGGCAGGTCGTGGGCTCTGGCGACCGGCTCAGAGAGCAACTCTCCATCGAGCGTGGAAAGTCCTTTAGCCAGCACCGGGTTCTCGGAAGCGGCTCCTTCTATGCCCTTGTCGACTATCTGTACCAGGTAAGGCAGCGTCACGCTGGTCAAGGCTAGTGTGGCGGTCCTCGCCACCGCACCGGGGATGTTCGCCACACAGTAGTGGACTACGCTTTCTTCGACGTAGGTGGGATCTGAGTGGGTGGTGGGCCTGGCGGTCTCTATGCAGCCGCCCTGGTCTATGGCAACGTCCACCACCACCGAGCCGTCTTTCATGCTCTTTACCATCTCGCGGCTCACAAGCTTCGGCGCCTCGGCCCCGTGGACCAGCACCGCCCCTATGACTACGTCGGACTCCTCGACGTAGGCGGCGGTCCGCGCCCGGTTGGGAATGACCAGGTCCGCCCGCCCCTCGAAGATGTCCGAGAGGTAGGCGAGCCTTACCGGGTCTATATCCAACACCCTTACTATGGCCCGCATCCCCAAAGCTATCTTGGCGGCTTCGGTTCCTACCACCCCACCGCCGATGATGGTGACCCGGGCTGCGGGCGTTCCCGGCACGCCGCCGAGCAGGAGCCCGGCCCCGCCCAGCGGGCTCTCCAGGCAGTGGGCGGCGGCCTGCACGCTCATCCTGCCGGCCACCTCGCTCATAGGTTTGAGGAGCGGCAGGCTACCGTCGTCTAGCTCCGCCGTCTCGTAGGCTATGGAGTTGATCTTCCGCTCCATCAAGAACTCGGTGAGCCCTTTGTCGGCGGCGAGGTGCAGGTAGGTAAAAAGCTCCTGCCCTTCCCTGTAGCGGTCGTATTCCTCGGGAACAGGTTCTTTGACCTTGACGATGAGGTCGGCTTCGTCGAAGACCTCGTCCGCGGAGTCCAGGATGCGCGCCCCGGCCCCCTCGTATCCCGCATCGTCGAAGCCCGCTCCCTTTCCGGCTCCCGACTGAACAACTACCTCGTGGCCGTGGTGGACGAGCTCGGCGACACCGTCCGGCTGCATAGAGACCCGACTCTCCTGGTCTTTGATCTCCTTCGGAACCCCGATCACCCTCGGCATTCAGCCTCCTCTCGCTCCGACTGATACTATTCGTACCTTATAACAGGCTACAATAACCGTGCAAGGCTACAATCACCCGTTTATCATAGGCTGTAGTTACGGTAGTTCCACAAGTATACTGGCAAGCATTCGAGGTCGTTCGCATCGAGTGGAGACGAGTTGGCGAGAGAGTAGCTTGGTAGGGTTTTCGATCGGCGAGGTTTCGCAGTCCATAGGTCTTGCGCCGCAGACCCTGCGATTATGGGAGAAGGAGCGCCTGATCACGCCGGCCCGCACCGACCGGGGGTATCGAGTCTATACCGAGTCCGACGTCGAGCGTCTGCAAAAGATCAAACACCTCAGAAAGACCGAAGGCCTGAATTTCGCCGCGATCCGCAAACAGATAGGCGCCGCCGGCGGAGAACCGGAAGCTGTCAACAACTCGGAGCTGTCCAACGCCGCCGGAGAGCGGCTCCGCAGGCTGCGGCTCAAAGCCCACAAGACACTCAAAGATGTCTCGGAGGCCACGGGGCTTTCCATATCGTTTATCTCGGCGCTGGAGCGCGGCGGGTCCGGCGCCTCGGTCGCCTCACTCCGCCTACTGGCAGACACCTACGGGACCAACATGCGCGAGCTCTTCGGCGCCGACCTGGACCAAAGCACCCCGCTGGTGCGCCAGGCAGAACGTCCGGTCATGCGATGGGACAACAACGTTCAGTTCGAGGAGATGTCCGCCGGCGAGAAAGCGATGGACCCCTCCTACATAAAGATCCCGCCGGGGGCCGGGAGCGAGGGTTTCTACTCCCACAGCGGTGAAGAGTTTGTCTACGTCATCTCCGGCACCCTGCATGTAGAGTTAAAAGATCAGGAAGTCTACTCCGTGGGACCCGGCGACACCCTCTACTTCCCTTCGACCGTGCCACATCGCTGGTGGGCCGGAGACGAGCCTGTGGAGGGTATCTACGTCAACACGCCGCCGACGTTCTAGGGCTTCGCGTGAACCCGAAAGAGTATCTCGAAGCCTTGCTATCCGTGCCGCTCCTCTCCGGTCCGGTAGTGTCGCCGGATGGACGGTGGGTGGCATGGAGCTGGTCACGGCTCGGCCCGGCCGCCGACGTGTTCGCCGCCGCCACGGATGGCTCGGTGGCCCCGGTGCGGCTGACGGCGTCACCGGACGACACGCTGGCCGTATCCTGGACGCCAGACAGCCGGGCGCTGGTGATGGCGCAAGACCGGGACGGGGACGAGCGGGCGCGGCTGTTCCGGGTGGAACTCGCTCGGCCGGGCGTGATGCAGCCCCTGATCGAAGAGTCGCCGAACTACTTTATCCGGGGCGGCCAGATACATCCCAACGAGCGATGGTTGGTTTACGGGGCGAACCTGGACCCGGAGACTGGGGAGGAGATCGAGGCTACCTGGATCCTGCGCCACGACCTCCAAACGGGAGAACGCGAGGTCCTCGCCCGACCGCAACGGGCCAACTTTTATCGGCCGCTGCTCGGCCCCTCCGGCGCCCACGTCCTGTACTTCCGAAACGACCCGGACCCGTCCGGCCGTCAGGCGTGGCTGGTAGGCGTCGAAGGAGGGGAAGATCGCGAGATCCTGAACTTCGGTCCGCGGGCGAAGGTCTCCGCCTCCTGGTTCCCGGACGGGAACCGCCTGCTCTTCGTGGTCGAGACGGCGACCCACCGTAAGCTGGGCGTGTGGCACGTGGAAGATGAATCCGTAAGCTGGCTACTGGACGATGCGAGACGCAACCTGGAATACGCCTTCGTCCCACCGAACGGGGGTCCGGTGGTCGCGGTGGAGATCGAGGGGGCCGGAGTCCGGGGCTTTTTGCTGGACGCAGAGACCGGAGCCGAGACCCGCCTTCCCGAAGTCCCCGGCAACCTGGTACCGCTGGCCCCCACCGAAGATGGGTCGTGGTTGGGTTTCTACTACAGTTCCCGGCAGCCTCCGGATCTCGTCCGGCTCGACCCGGCGTCCGGCGAACACGAGAGCCTGACCGGCCTGCGTGACCTCTCCCCCCTCGACCTGGACGACCTGGTACCTGGAGAGTATTTCCGCTGGAAGTCGATAGACGGCCTGGAGATACAGGGCTGGTTGTATCGGGCGCGGGAGAGTATCGGGACGGTAGTGCTGATCCACGGCGGCCCGACGAGCCACGCGGAAGACCGCTTCAACGCCCAGATCCAGTATTTCGTTTCGCGGGGCTTCGACGTGCTGGCCCCCAACTACCGGGGGAGCACCGGCTTCGGGGTAGAGTTTCAGGAGTCTATTAAACAAGACGGTTGGGGTGGCCGGGAACAGGAAGACATCCGCGCCGGGATCGAAGCCCTCATAGAGGCCGGCGTCGCCAGGCCGGGTAAGGTCGGCGTCACCGGCACCTCCTACGGTGGCTACTCGGCGTGGTGGGCGATCACGCACTACACTCCAGATCCCGTAGCCGCCGCGGCCCCCGTCTGCGGAATGACCGACCTCGTGGTGGACTACTACGCTACCCGGCCCGATCTACGTCCGTACAGCGAAGAGATGATGGGTGGCTCACCTGAAGAAGCGTCGGAGATCTACCACGAACGCTCCCCGATCAACTTCGTCGAAAACATCCGGGGAAAACTCCTGATAGTGCAGGGCCTCAAAGACCCGAACGTCACCCCAGACAACGTGGACGTGGTGATCAAACTGCTGGAACAACACAACATCTCCTATGAGCTTCTTACCTTCGCTGACGAAGGCCATGGCATCTCCCGCCCCGAAAACCTGAAAACCTTCTACCCGTGCCTGGCGGACTTCTTCGAAAACGCGTTCGCACCGGAATAGACGCGCCATATTGGCCGTCGGTCCAACGAAAACACACAATTATCCTTTGGTACATAAACCACCATTACCCGCCTCGCTATACTCCAGAAGCCTTGACCTGCTTACAGTAACTGTATAATATTTGTGAAACCATTAACTATCTGTTGGGGACACAAGGAGGTAGTGGCATGGAGGTCGTGAGAGGTCTCGGGGAGGGAGGTTCCGGCACGTCACTGGCGGGCGTCGAGAACTTGATGCTCCACTTTACTCCGTACGAGGAAGACTGGTCGAAGTTTCCGGTCATAGTCTCCGGCGACGGCTGTTATGTCGTCGACGATAAAGGCAAGAGCTACTTGGACGGGCTCGCGGGACTCTTCACCACGCAGGTCGGGCACGGCAGGACGGAGCTTGCGGACGCGGCGGCGGCCCAGATGAAGGAGCTAGGCTTTTTCCCTAACTGGAGCATGCACCATCCCCGGTCGCTGGAGCTTGCGGCCAGGCTCTCCGAGATTGCGCCCGGCGACCTGGACTCGACGTTCTTCGTGAGCTCGGGTTCGGAAGCTGTAGAGACAGTTATCAAGCTGGCGCGGCAGTACCACAAGGCGAACGGTGAGGCCGAGCGCTACAAATTTATCTCGCGCAAGATCGCCTACCACGGCACCACGATGGGCGCGCTCTCCGTTACGGGCCTCCCCTCCTTCAAAGCCCCGTTCGAGCCGCTGCCCGCGGGCTTTATGCACGTAAACAACACCCAGCAGGACCCGGAGGGTGCGGTGAACACCATAGAGGAAGCCATAGAGTTCGGGCCGCCGGAGACGGTAGCCGCGGTTATATTGGAGCCGGTTCAGAACGCCGGCGGGTGTTTGGTGCCGCCGCCGGGTTACTGGAAGCGGGTGCGGGAGATCTGCGACAAGCACGGCGTGTTGCTCGTCTCGGACGCCGTGATCTGCGCCTTCGGGCGGCTCGGCGAGTGGTTCGGCATAGAGCGCTTCGACGTGGTGCCGGACATGACGAGCTTCGCCAAGGGCGTGACCAGCGGCTACAACCCGATGGGTGGCGTGGTGGTCGGCGAGAAGGTAAGCCGCACGCTGCGCCAGAAAGCGCCGATGTTCTCGCACGGCTCGACGTTCGGGGGGCATCCGGTCTCCAGCGCGGTGGCGTTGGAGAACATCGCGATCATCGAGCGCGAGAAGCTCCTGGAGAACGTCTACAACCTCGAAGGCCACTTCGAGGGCGAGCTGCGACGGATGGCCGAGGATCACCCCATCGTCGAGGAAGTACGCGGCATGGGCTTCTTCTGGGCGGTCGAAGTGAAGCCCGAAAAGGCCGACGGCACCCCGCTGGAGGAAGACGACTACAGGAAATACTTCAAGGGCGTGCTGACGAGAAAGCTCATCGAGAACGGCCTGCTGTGCCGCTTCGACGACAAGGATGAACCCGTTATCCAGTACTCTCCGGCCCTGATCTCGGACAAAGAAACCCTCTCTAAGATCGCCGACATCACCGACGACGCCATCGGCGAGTTGGAACGCGAGCTCGGCTACCGGAGCTAGTGTGAAAGACGTTTTCGACGTGGTCGTGGTCGGGGCCGGGCTCTCCGGCCTCACCGCCGCCCGCGAGCTACGGAAGACCGGCCTCGACGCGCTCGTGCTCGAAGCCCGCGACCGGCCCGGCGGACGCACGGGGGTAATGGAGCTGGACGGTGTCGTCTTCGACATCGGGGGCGAGTGGGTGGACGAGGCCCACGCGGAGATCCGGGCTCTGGCGACAGAGCTCAGCGTAGAATTCTACACCTTCGAACGTCGCAAGGAGGACGCCCGCTGGCACGTCGGCGGCGAGAGTGCGACTGAGGCACCATTCTCGGACAAAGACGCCCGCGTCTACAAGCGGATGAACGAGGCGCTGGCAGAGACGGCCTCGTCGCTCGACCCGGAGACGTACTGGCGACACGTCCCGGAGCGGGACGTGAGCGTCCACGACTGGTTGCGAGAAGCCGGGATGAGTGAGGCGGGCATCCACACCGTCGAGACGCTTATCTCCACCTGCGGCTCCACCGTACCACCGGACCGGATGTCCTTCTACTCGTACGCCGTCAAGCTCGCCACCCGCGGCGGCCCCGGCAAGGGTAACGAGTACCGGGTAAGGGGCGGCGCCGGAAGCATAGCGAGAGCGCTGGCCGAAAGGATGGAAGACAGCATCCGGTACTCTTCGCCGGTTACGGACGTGATCCAGGAAAACGGCGTCGAGGTGCGGTACGTGACGGCGGACGGATCTAAAGCGGTGAGGGCGCGGCGGGTAGTAATGGCCGTACCGTTCACCGCATACCCGACGATTCGATTCCATCCCGAGCCACCGCCGATGTTCCGGCGCATGATAAAAGGTTCCACCTACGGCGTCGTTCGCAAGATAGTTTTCCTCTTTGACGAGGTGGTGGACTCCTCCCGTTTCACCGTGACAGACACACCGCTCGGCTACCTCTGTGCAGCCCAGGACCCAGAGGTGTCCGCAGGTTCTCGCGGCATCGTGTCTTTCGCCGCCGGCCGACCACTACTGGCGGAGCTAGGGCTGCCGGAAGGAGAGAGAAAGCGCCGGGCGTTCGAGTTACTGCGGGAGCTCTACGACGTGCCGGAGCCGAGGGCGGTGGTCGAAAAAGCTTGGCCGCACGACTACTGGGCCCGGGGGAGCTACATGATCGTGGCCCCCGGAGACCTGCGGAGTTTCGGGGAGGCTATGGGCGGCTCCTTCGGCAACGTCCACCTCGCGGGAGCCGAGGCGATCTCTGCGGCCCCGAGCTTTATGAACAGCGCCGTCAAGGGTGGGTTGCGGGCGGCCGCCTCGGTCGCTGAGGCCCTGGAAGCCGAAACCCCGGCGCTCGCCGCAGCGGAGGGGTGAGCGCAGACCTTACGAGCACAGGAGGACAGGGTTGGAAGACAAACGAGTTCAGGAACGCCCTCCCGGAGTAGAAGAGAGCAGTCGCGACGCCGGACAGAGCGTGGCCGTAAACCTCTCGGGGGTGACCAAGCGCTTCGGAGGGTTCGTCGCGGTAGACAACTTGAACCTGGACATCTACGAGGGCGAGTTCTTCTCGCTGCTCGGCCCGAGCGGGTGCGGAAAGACCACGACGCTGCGTATGATCGCCGGCTTCGAGGAGCCGACGGAGGGCAATATCTCGGTCGCCGGGGAGCCGGTGCAGGGTATTCCGCCCTACCGTCGCCCGGTCAACACCGTCTTCCAGTCCTACGCCATCTTTCCGCACCTCAACGTCTTCGACAACGTGGCCTTCGGGCTGCGCCGGACCGGGGTCAGGGGAGAAGAGCTAAGGCAGCGGGTCACGGAAGCCTGCGAGATGGTGCAGTTAGGGGGCTTCGAGAAACGCAAGCCGGGCATGCTCTCCGGCGGCCAGCAGCAGCGGGTCGCGCTCGCCCGGGCGCTCGTCAACCGGCCGAAGGTATTGCTCCTCGACGAGCCGCTCGGCGCCCTGGACCTCAAGCTCCGCAAGGAGATGCAGTTAGAGCTCAAGAACCTGCAGGAAGAGGTCGGCATCACCTTTATCTACGTCACCCACGACCAGGAAGAGGCGCTTACGATGAGCGACCGGATCGCGGTGATGAGCGACGGCCTCGTACAGCAGATAGCTGACCCGGCGCCCCTCTACGAGCTGCCGCGTAACCGCTTCGTCGCCAACTTCATCGGCCAGGCGAACCTGTTCTCCGGCATCGTCGAGTCCGTCAGCGGGGAGAGAGTTACGCTCGTCACGCCCGACGGTATGAAGGTAGAAGCCATAGCCCAGGAGGGGCTGGATCCCGAACCGGGCTCCGAGATCCACGCCGCCGTGAGGCCGGAGAAGGTCCGCTTCGGAGATACGGGGGACAACGTCTGCGCTGCCGAGGTGCGGCAGGTCGTCTACATGGGGGTCAGCACGCAGTACATAACCGGGCTGCCCGGCGGGGAGAAGCTGGTTCTCTACCAGCAGAACGTCCACGACGCGAGCGGCTTCGAGGTAGGGGAAGAAGTCTCCGTGGCGTGGGATGCCCGGAACTGTCTATTGCTAGGAGGGTAGAGATGGGGAAATCCAGGACAGCTAAATCGAAGATAACGCGCGGCAGGTTCCTCAAGGTCATTGGGGCCGGGGCCGTCGCCGGCTCGACGCTCTCGGTGCTCGCGTGCCAGCCGAACACCAGCGCCCAGCAAGGCGGCGGGGGCGATGGAGAGGGCGGGGGCGGCAACAACCGGCTCAACTTCTACAACTGGTCCGATTACGTGGCCGAGAGCACTATCCCCGACTTCGAGGAGAGGACCGGCGCGACGGTCACCCTCGACACCTACGGCTCCAACGAGGACCTGCTCGCCAAGCTGCAGGCCGGAGGACAGGGTTACGATGTAATAGTCCCCTCGGACTACATGGTCGCCATCATGGCCAAGAGCGACGTCATCCAGCCGCTGGACTTCTCGAAGATCCCCAACTTCGACAATGTTGGGGCCAACTTCAAGGGTCTGTCCTACGACCCGGAGAACAGGTGGAGCGTGCCCTACCAGTGGGGGACGACGGGAATTCTCTACAATCAGAACGAGATCGGCGCCGTAGAGAACTGGGAGCCGATGTTCGACCCGCAGTATGAGGGTCAGATCGCCATGATCAACGACGTGCGCGAGACCCTTGGGGCGGCACTCATGAAACAGGGCTACTCCATCAACTCCACCGATCCGGCCAAGCTGGAGGAAGCCAAGCAGGATCTCATAAACCAGAAGCCCCTCCTGCGCGGGTACTTCGACTCCACGGAGATCCCCCCGCTGGTCGCCAACGGGGACATCCTGCTCGGCCACGTGTTCTCCGGCGAGGGGATACTCACGGCCATCGAGAACGACGGTCTCGCCTACGCCATCCCCAAGCCGGCGGCCACCCGTTGGACGGACAACATGTGCATCCCCAACGGCGCGCGCAACGTGGACCTCGCCCACGAGTTCATCAACTACATCCTGGCGAAGGAGCCGGGGGCGGAGCTCACCAACTACACCTACTACGGAACCCCCAACGAGGCCTCGCTGCCGCTCATAGATGAGGAGCTCAAGGAGATCCCGCAGTGGAACCCGCCAGACGAGGTCTTCGACCGGTTGCAGGTCATAGAGGACGTGGGCGAGGCGACCCGCGACTACGAGCGGATCTTCACCGAAGTAAAGAGCTCGTAAGATGGGGAGCGAGAAAGGCCGCGGCTGGTCGCTCGGGCTGGCGGGCCTGCTCACGCCCGCGACCTTCTGGCTGGGTCTCTTCTTCTTCGTGCCGCTGCTCCTCATCCTGGTCTACTCTTTCGGGACCAGCGGCGTCTACGGCGGCCTGACGCTCGGCTTCAACCCCGGCAACTACCTCAAGGTCTTCGACCCGCTCTACCTGGAGATAGTCGGCCGGACGCTCCTGCTGGCACTGACGAACACGTTATTCTGCCTGCTCCTAGGCTATCCGCTGGCGTACTTCATCGTCTTCCGGGGCGGACGGTGGCGCACGGCCCTCATCCTGCTCGTCATGGTCCCGTTCTGGACCAGCCTGCTCATCCGCGCCTACGCCTGGGTGGTCATCCTGGGCGGCAACGGGCTCGCCAACCGGACGCTACAGTTCCTCGGGGTTACAGACGAGCCCCTAACCCTGATCTTCACGCCCCAGGCGGTGCTCATGGGGATGGTCTACTCCTACCTGCCGTTCATGGTCCTGCCACTCTACGCCGTCCTGGAGAAGTTCGACACCAGCCTCAAGGAGGCGGCCCAAGACCTCGGCGCGAGCCGGTGGCACACCTTCTGGCGCGTGACGTTTCCGCTCAGTTTGCCGGGTGTGATCGCCGGTAGCATCCTGGTCTTTATCCCGTCCGCCGGCGAGTTCGTGATACCGAATCTGCTCGGCGGCTCCCGGACGGTGTTGGTGGGGAACCTGATCCAGCAGCAGTTCCTCAACGCCCGCGACTGGGCCTTCGGTAGCGCCCTGGCGGTGATGCTCGCGGTGCTGCTGCTCGGCGCAATCATGTTCTACATCCGCCGCGTCGGTACGGACAAGCTGGAGGGGGTGTAGCGTTGGGTGGTTCCGCGCAGAAAGGCATGAGCCGGGTACCCGACCGGGTGTTGTTCCTGGCGGCCGCCCTGATCTACCTGTTCCTCTACGCCCCGATCCTGGTGCTGATGTTCTTCTCGTTCAACTCCGCCCGCAGCACCCAGGTGTGGGAGGGTTTCTCGACCCGCTGGTACGCAGCCCTCTGGCAGGACCAGTCTATCCTCGACGCTTTCTACAACTCCATGCTGGTCGGCGTAACCTCCACGATCATCGCGACCATCATCGGGACCTTTACGGCGATGGCCCTGACCCGCTACCGCTTCCGGGGCAAGACCGTCGCCGACTCGACCATCTACGCTGCCACCGTGATGCCGGAGATCGTGGTCGGCGTGAGCCTGCTGGCGTTCTTCGTGGCGATAGGGTTCGGGCTCGGGATCACGACCATCATCATCGCCCACGTGGCATTCAACATCTCGTTCGTCACCATCGTGGTGCGGGCGCGCCTCGCCGGAATGGACCGCTCCATAGAAGAGGCCGCCGCCGACCTCGGGGCGAATCCGGTCAACACATTCCTGCGGGTGACGCTGCCACTCATTCTGCCGGGCGTGATGGCGGGGGCGCTACTGGCGTTCACGCTCTCGTTCGACGACTTCGTTATTACGTTCTTCGTGGCGGGCGTGGGGTCTACCACGCTGCCGCTCAAGATATATTCAATGATCAAGTTCGGCGTGAGCCCCGTCATAAACGCCCTCTCGACCGTGATACTGGTCGTTACCATGGTCCTGATCTTCGGCGGAGGCCGAGTCCTTATGCGAAAGGAGCAGCGTTGAACGAAACCCTCCGGGTGATCAACCCGGCGACCGAAGAGAGTATAGAGGAGATCGAGGTCACGTCCGCCGAGGCGTTGGACGCTGTCGCAGGTCGTGCCCGGGAAGCCTTCGAGGAGTGGCGCGGCGGATACGCCGGGTTGGACCGGGCGGAGATCTTTCACGAGATCACCGCCCGCATCCGCGAGCACCAGGCGGAGCTGGCCGAGATCATGACGCTGGAAGGCGGCAAACCCTACATCGAGAACCATGACGAGGTGGCCTGGGCGGCGGCCTGCTTCGATTACTACGCCGAGATCGCCCGCGACAACGTCGGCTACCTCCCCGCCCCCATCGAACCCCAGCAACTGGCAATGGTCGTGAGAGAGCCCATCGGCGCCGTCGCCTGCATCGTGCCCTGGAACTACCCGCTGCTCCTGGCCGCCTGGAAGGTAGCCCCGGCCCTCGCCGCCGGCAACGCCGTAATCCTCAAGCCTTCCGAAGAGACGCCGCTCGCGACGCGCCGGCTGGCCGAGCTGTTCGAAGAGTTGCCGGAGGGTCTGCTCCAGGTCGTCTACGGGGCCGGGGATGTGGGAGAGACGCTGGTGCGGCATCCCGGCGTAGACATGGTGGCCTTCACCGGGAGCCAGGAGACGGGCCGGAAGGTCGGACAGGTGGCCGCCGAGCGCCTGATCCGGGCGAACCTCGAACTCGGCGGCAAGGACCCGTTTATCATCTGCGACGACGTGGACGTGGAGATAGCGGCCCAGGGCGCGGTGTGGGCCGCCTGCCTGAACGCCGGACAGGTCTGCACTTCCTCCGAGCGGTTCTACGTCGAGAGCCGCGTCGCGGACGACTTTATCGAGGCGTCCCGGGAGTTCGCCCGCAGCCTCAACCTCGGCGACCCGATGGACGAAAAGACGGACATGGGGCCGCTCATCAACGCCGCGGGCCGCGAGAAGGTCGAGCGGCACGTGGGTCAGGCAGTCGAGAAAGGGGCGAAGGTCGTCGCCGGTGGCGAGCGATGGGGGGAGAAGGGCTTTTACTACGAGCCCACCATCCTCACCGGGGTCGAGTCGCGGATGGAGATCATGCGCGAAGAGACCTTCGGGCCGGTCGTCCCGATCATGGAGGTCGGCGGCCTGGATGAAGCGATAGAGCAGGCCAACGCCGTCCCCTACGGGCTCGGGGCCAACGTGTACACGCAGGATTTCGAGAAGATGCTCAAGTGCATGCGGGAGATCCGGGCCGGGACCGTCTGGATCAACGACCCCCTCACCGACAACGACGCCGCCCCCTTCGGCGGCCAGCGCGGTAGCGGCATCGGGCGCGAACTGGGCCGCGAGGGTCTCGAAGCTTTTCAGGAGTCCAAGCACGTCCACATAGACCCGAAGGTCGAAAAGAAGGAGTGGTGGTACCCCTACGGCCCGCAGGAAGAGCCGGGCCAGAGGACGATGTAGGATGGCCGACGGGCGCTACGACGCCATCGTAATAGGTTCGGGGCACAATGGCCTGATCTCCGCCGGCTACCTGGCCCGCGCCGGCAAGCGCGTCCTCGTTCTGGAGCGGCGCAACGTCATCGGCGGCGCCACCGTCACCGAGGAGCCCTGGCCCGGCTACAGGCTCTCGACCTGCTCCTATGTCTGCAGTCTCCTCTTGCCGGAGGTTATCCGGGACCTGGAGCTCGAACGCTACGGCTACCGCGTCCGCCCCCTGGACCCCCAGTACTTCGTCCCTTTCCCCGACGGCCGCTACCTGATGTCGTTCCTGGACAGCGAGAAGACGAAAGCCCAGATCCGCAAGTTCTCCAAAAAAGACGCCGAAGCCTACGACCACTACTGGGCGATGTGGGACCGCATCATCGCCCGCATGCGCCCGCTCCTGCTCGGCCCGCCGCCCACCGAAGAAGACCTGGACACAGCATTCGACGGCCCGCAGGGCGAGGAGGACTGGCGAACGCTCACCGAGAAGAGCGTCGCAGAAATCCTGGACGAGCACTTCGAGTACGAGGAGGTAAAGGCTCCGCTGTGCGTCGGGGGTGTGATCAGCACGAACGCCGGACCGCGCGGCCCCGGCACCGCCTACGTCAAGTTCCACCATATCCTCGGGAACGTCGGCGGCCACCAGGGGGCCTGGGGCTTCGTCCGGGGCGGCATGGGGACCGTCGCCGAATCACTCGCGGCGTCGGCGATGGATCACGGCGTCGAGATACTTACGGCCGCGGAGGTCGCGGAGATCGAGATCAAGGAAGGCACGGCTCGCGGCGTGACGCTGGCCGATGGCCGCCGCTTCGAGGCAGACGTCATCCTCTCCAACGCCGACCCGCACCGCACTTACCTGGGCATGGTCGGTAAGCAAAGATTGCCGGAAGAACTGGTAGAAGGTCTGAGACGCCGCCGCGACAAAGGCTCGGCCTTCAAGGTTCTCCTGGCCCTGGAAGAGCTACCGGACTTCACGGCGGTGCCGGGCACGGCGGTCGGGCCGCAGCACACCGGCGGCATCGTCATAAACCCGGGCGTGGACTACCTGCAGCGGGCCAGGGAGGACTGCGAGGCGGGTCGTCCGTCGGAGAGGCCATTCATGGAGGGCTACATCCAGAGCGCGACGGAGGACGGGCTGGCGCCGGAAGGCAGGCACACGATGAGCCTCTTCTGCCAGTACGCGCCCTACGACGCCTGGGACGGGCAGCAGGAGGAGATCGGAGAGACAGTTATCGAGACCTTCGCGGAGTACGCGCCCAACCTGCCGGGCGTGATCGAGCACATGGAGGTGTTCGGTCCGCCGGACATCGAGGAAAAGATCGGGATCACCGGCGGCAACATCTTCCACGGTGAGATCCTGCCGGAAGCCACGTTCGGAGGCCGACCAGCGCCGGGATACGGCGGCTACGAAACACCGGTCGAGAGCCTGTACCTGTGCGGCTCCGGAACTTGGCCCGGTGGGGCGGTCTTCGGGGCGCCGGGCCGCAACTGCGCACTTCAGGTTCTTACCGACCTGGGCTCGCGGGAGGAGGTGATCCCGCATAGCCGCGCCTGAGCTCGTCGCGCCGGGGGTATACCGTGTGGACGCCATACCCCTCAGGAACGCCATCTCGGTCCTGGTGATCGAGGGAGAGGACGGCTTCACGCTCGTAGATACCGGCGTCGGGAGCAGCGCGGGGCGGATACGGGAAGCACTGACCGCTCTTGGCTCGGGACCGGATAATTTGAAGCGTATCTACCTGACGCACCACCACGGAGATCACATAAGCGGTTTACCGGGCGTACTGGAGTGGGCGCCGGACACGGAACTGATAGCTTTGGAGCACGAGGCACGAATTATCTCCGGCCAGCAGGCGGTAGACGAGCGACCGAACCGCATAGTCCGCTTTCTCGACCAGCGCGGAAACCTGCCGACCGCGCCGGTCAACCGGACGATGGACGAGGGCGACACCGTGGCGGGCTTCCGCATGATCTCCACTCCGGGACACACGCTCGGTCACACCTCGCTCCTGCGGGATGGAGACGGCCTGCTGTTCACCGCCGACGCCTTCGGGCGCCTGCCGCGCAAGCTCCGGGTCGGGGTCCTCAGAGCCTTTTGCACAAACCCGGCGCAGGCCAAACGTTCGGCGGAGAAGCTACTGGAGGAAGAATTCAGAACGGTGATTCTCGCCCACGGAGAGCCGCTAAGAGCGGGAGCGAAGGAGCTGCTCCGGGCGGCGGTCGCCCGGTGTGATTACACCTAGTTTGTGAAATCGTAGGAGAGGAGTTTTTCGTGGACACGAAGACGCGTAAGATACAGAACTTCGTTGGGGGCGAGCACGTGGAGCCGGCAGAGGGCCGCACCTACGACGTGGTGAATCCGGCCACGGGCGAGGTCTTTGCCCGGGCACCGATGTCGGGTGAGGAGGACGTAAACCGGGCTTTCGAGGTGGCCGAGAAGGCTTTCGAGGGCTGGCGATACACCACACCCTCCGAGCGGCAGCTCGCCCTGCTCAGGATCGCCGACGCCATCGAGGAGCGGGGAGAGGAACTGGTTCGGGCCGAGTCGGAGAACACCGGCAAACCCTTCGGGCTCACGATGGAGGAGGAGATCCCGGCTGCCGTAGACCAGATCCGCTTTTTCGCCGGTGCCGCCCGCTGTCTGGAGGGTAAGTCCGCCGGGGAGTACCTGGAGGGTTACACTTCGTTCATCCGCCGCGAGCCCGTCGGCGTCTGCGCCCAGGTAACGCCCTGGAACTACCCGATGATGATGGCCGTCTGGAAGTTCGCCCCGGCGATAGCCGCCGGCAACACCGTCGTCATCAAACCCTCCGACACCACCCCGGTGACGACCGTGATGCTGGCCGAGATCGCCGCCGAGTTCCTTCCCGAAGGCGTCTTCAACGTCGTCTGCGGAGACAGGGACACCGGACGAGCCCTCGTCGGGCATCCGACGCCGCAGATGGTCTCCATAACCGGCTCCGTCCGGGCCGGGATGCAGGTCGCGGAAGCCGCTGCCGCCGACCTCAAGCGGACCCACTTGGAGCTGGGCGGCAAGGCGCCGGTCATCGTCTTCGACGACGCCGACCTCGAAGCGGCGGCCGAAGAGATAGCGGGCGCCGGATACTTCAACGCCGGCCAGGACTGCACCGCCGCGACCCGCGTGCTCGCCGCGCCCGGAGCCTACGACGACTTCGTAGCCGCCATAACCGAGCAGGCGAAGAACACCAGGACCGGAGCACCGGACGACGAGGACGTGCTCTACGGTCCCCTCAACAACCCCAACCAACTAGAGCACGTCTCCGGCATGGTGGATCGCCTCCCCGACCACGCCGAGGTCGTAACCGGCGGACACAGGTTCGGGGACCGGGGATATTTCTACGAGCCAACCGTCGTGTCCGGGCTCCGACAGGACGACGAGGCGTCGCAGACGGAGATCTTCGGCCCCGTCATCACCGTCCAACCCTTCTCCGACGAGGACGAGGCGGTCCGACGGGCCAACGGCGTCAAATATGGCCTTGCATCCAGCGTCTTTACCAGCGACCACGGACGGGCGATGAGGATCAGCCGCCGGCTGGACTTCGGGTGCGTCTGGATCAACACGCACATCCCGCTCGTCGCCGAGATGCCCCACGGCGGCTTCAAACACTCCGGCCACGGCAAGGACCTCTCCATGTACGGCCTCGAAGACTACACCCGCATAAAGCACGTCATGACAAGCCTGGGCTAGCCTCGGGTTCAGAGAAGTGCCCGGCCCGGAGAGACCTTCTTTTCACCTCTCCGGGCCTCGGTCCAACCCCGCGCCTCGTCGGAGAAGGTGGGTCAGCCGGAGTAGCTCTCGCGGACGACCAGCACCGGGCAGTGGGCGTGGCGGACCACGCTCTCGGGGACGCTGCCGAGCAACGCCCGCTCCAGGGCCCCGAAGCTCCGGCTTCCGACTATGATGGCGCCCGCGTCCAGCTTCTCGGCGAGGTTGACGATCTCGCGCGCAGGGTACCCAGCGCGCAGGTAGGACTTCGCCACCACACCCCCGGCCTCCTCTACCTGCTTCACCTGGGCTTCGAGCCTCCGGCGTCCCTCGCGCTCGATGTTCTCGGGCAGCGTGTCGTCGTAGTCGATGTCTTCGGTTTTGACCTCCGGCATCGCGAATACGCTCGGAACGACCTCCACGTGGGCCAGGTGTAGCTCTGAACCCAGCTTCTCCGAGAACTCGGCGGCTACCCCGGCCGCGGCCTCGGATCTCGTGGAACCGTCGGTCGCGAGCAGCACCCGGGACGGGAGCCTCTCCTCCCCCGCCCCCCCGCGCACCACGTAGACTGGGCACGACGCGTAGTGCATCACCATCTCCGAAACACTTCCCATGAGAAACCGTCGAAAGGCGCTGAGGCCCTGGTTCCCGATCACGATGAGACCGGCCCCCGTCTCCTCTCCGAGGCGCACGATCTGGTGCGCCGGACGCCCGAGACGTAGATGAGATTCCGTAACGTTGCCCCCGGCCTCCTCTATCTTCTCTACCTGCTCTTCCAGCCACCGCCGCGCCCGGGACGCCTCCCCTTCTGCAGCCTCCCGCCCGGCGTAAGAGTGCGCCAGCACCGGCACCTCCTCGACGTGCACGACGCTCAACTCGGAGCCCGTCCTGCTCGCCATCTCCATCGCCGTCCGGGTCGCCAGCACAGACTCCGGAGAGCCGTCGGTCGCCAGCAGAATCTTCGTCGGAAACATGCTCATCCCTCACGCTCCTCTCTTGGCCGTATTCCATCATACTATCGACAGAGGTCCGGCGTTACATGGCTTCTCTGCCCCACCGCGCACGAATCCCGATTGTCTTATAGCATTGATAAAACATTACTATAGCCGTATGAAGCCGGATCTATCCGGGCTTCCGCAATGCTTTAGAGCCCCGGCTTTCGGCACCGATAACTATAATCTCGTTCGCAGAAGCAGTTGTGGCAGATGCGGGGTTGTTCTGAGTCCGGCGTTGCGACGAAGCATCAAATGATTTATCAGGTTTAGTCGATGTACTTTGCTACGAAGTTCGGGCATTTATAGTAAAGTGGGTTTTAGCGCGTCGTGCAGGCGTGCCGCCTTATTAGCGAACCCCGGAAGGGGGCGTATAGAGTTTATGGGCATCACCGCCTACACCCAGATCGCCGCCACAGCCTCCAACATTATCTTCTTCCTGGTCTTCGTGGTCGCCTATTACAAGTTGATCAAGATGAACCGTCGGACACTTCGCCTCCAGGAATGGCAGGCCACCGCCGTCGGACGGCCGCAGGTCATAGTCGATGACGACTACAGCCGCTTGCCTGAGGTAGATATCAGTATCCGCAACATAAGCGAGGGAGCGGCCAAGGATATCACCTTCGAGTTCTCCTCACCCGTAGAGAGGTCGGACGGCACCGTTATATCCGACCTAGCCTATTTCACTGACGGGCTGGACTTCCTCACGCCGAATAAGGAGATCACCTGCCACTGGGATCACCTCGATACCTTACTGCCCTTTCTCAAGGAGAAGGGGCTGGAACACGGGATCAAGGTGACCACCCGCTACAAAGACCTGGCGGGTGAATTGTATGAGACCGAGTGGAACCTCAACCCCTCTATTTACAGAGACGGGAATTACATTCATCGTAAGGGCGTAGGAGACTTGGTAGACGCCACCAGGGAGATCTCCGCAAAGATGGACAGAGTGCCGGTCTTCCAGGAGGACTCGAACTCGAAGAGTTAAAGAGGCGGCGAACGATCCGTCTTGTCCGGCGGCACGCAACGTACCTCTATGGTTTTCGCCTCGTTGCTACCCACAGAACATCCTTCGCCACCAACTCCGGTGCTCTGCGAGCTTCTCCGGCTTCGGGAATACGTCCTTCCCAGCCCCTGGAGGTGCTCTCCCCTTGATTCTGTGGCTCTTTCGACTATGTTCTCAACACTTCGCTAGGAGTCCTTCGTCCGGCAGGAAGCGCGTTTCTCCGGCGCGAGGCCGGTTGTACTGTCAGCATTCATAGATCCCTCGTCGAGTACCTCTTCTAACCTGCCGGGGAACTTTGTAAAGACGCCGTCAACATCGGCGGATATCAGTTGTTCCATCTCCGGTTTGTTGTTCGCGGTGTACGGGTGTATGTAGAGGCAGCGGGCGTGCGCCGCCTCTACAAGCCGGGTACTCACGTTGTCTTTCCACGGGTTGATCCCCACCGCATACTCCTGCGTTGCATCGAGCGCCGCCAGAATAGAATCGTCCGTCTCTTCGGCGTGATAGGCCTGCATCAACGGGAGGGTGGGGGCGAGCTCATGGAGCTCCCGAAGACTATCTTCTTCAAAGGAAACCACGAGCGCCCGCCAGCTATCGGCGGGTTCGAGGAGCCCGTACTCTTTCATTAGCCGCAACAATTTCTCTTCTACCTCGGGAGTTTCTTGAGGAGATTTGATGTCTATATAGAAGTTCGCCCGTTGACGGTAGCGACGAAATACCTCTTCGAGCGTGGGTATCTTCTGCCCTTTGTACTCTTCGCGCGCATAACGGGGATATTTATCATTAAATGGCGTGCCTACGTCGCAGGTCCTAAGCTGCGCCAGCGTCTTTTCTCTGAGAGGACCTGTACAGCTTTCCTCCGCCCCGCGCGTGGCGCGCCCCAGGCTCTCGTCATGGAAGACGACAAGCACGCTATCTTTCGTCATCCGCACATCCTGTTCGATGTAGTCAGCTCCGTGTTCGAGCGCCAGGTCATATGCGGCGAGCGTATTCTCGGGCGCCTTTCCCGCTGCTCCCCGGTGCGCGATATTCAGCACCGGACCATCACCAAGAGCTTGCCCGGTGCTTCTCTCGGTCAGGCCGTCTTCGGTCGTGCAGGCGGCAAGAAGCAGTAGGGAGATCAATAACGCCGACCATCGGACAAAAAGAAGCATGACCTTATATTGAGTGTACCAGCCTGGTTTTGCAGGTGTCTGGTGTGGTTTGTCTCTATTCACTTCTCGCCGGTGGTTTCGAGTGCGCGGGCTGCGTCATTCTCGGCGGCTCGGACAGCGCGCCGGTGTGGGCCGTGGCGCTGGAGATACCCGGCTAGGCGTCCGAAACGCGCAGGACCAGTATGGCCAGGTCGTCGCTCGGGCTGCCTCCCTGGTGCTCTAAGACGGCGTCTTTCATGCATCCGGCGACCGTAGCGGCGTCCAGCCGGGCGCAGCTCTGGACCAACTCTCTCAGGCGCTCTTCACCGAAAAAGGTTCCGTCCGGGGATCGGGCCTCCGTTACGCCGTCGGTGTAGAGGACGAGCGCATCACCGGCGTCGAGGCGCACGACCAGGTCTTCGATCTCCAGCTCACCGAACACGCCGATGGCGCGGCCGGGCTCGCCCAACTCCTCCAGAGAGCCGCTCCGCAGCAACAACGGCGGCGGGTGTCCCCCGCGGGCGAGGGTGAGCCTGACGCTCCTACCTTCGCATTTTTCAGGCTCGAGCCGGGCACAGACCGCGGTGCAGAAGTGGTTACCCGAGTCCTGGCGCAGCATCGCCTCGTTTAGCGCGGAGAGGATCATGGAGGGTTTGTCACCCTGAGAGGCTACGGCGCGGAGGGCGTACAGGATGAGGGCTGTAGTCGTGGCGGCCCGGGCCCCTTTCCCGCTGACGTCTCCCAGCAGACACAACCACCCGTCGTAGGGGGTGTCGATCAGATCGTAGAAATCTCCACCGACCTCGCTCTCTTCTCCTACCGGCAGGTACTCGAAGCCAACCTCCACTCCGGGTATCTCCGGGAGATCTTGCAGGAGGAGACCCCTCTGCAAGGTGCGCGCCACGTAGCTCTGCTCCCGGTATAGTCTGGCACCCTCCAGGGCCAGGCCGCACCGGTTGGCCAGCTCTCCGGCCAGGGAGAGATCTTCGCTTTCGTAACGACGATCCGGGTCGGAAGAGACCAGGGTAACGGTCCCCAGGACCCGTCCCCGCGCGACGAGCGGCGCGACCATGTAGGAGCGCGCTTCTAACTGCGAGGGCGCGGCCAGGCGTTCTTCGAGCGCGGCCTTCCCCACATCCGGGCCCAGAAACGACCGGCCGGTATCAAGGGCTTGTGAAACTTCCGGTACGGTTGCCGTGCTATGAGATTGGCTTTCCATCTCTTGCAGGAGGTGATCTCTCTCTGGGTCCGCATGAGCCTGCGCCGTCCGGATCAAGGTTCCGTCTTCGTCCAGCACGTCTACCAGACACCAGTCGGCCAGGCTGGGGACGAAGATGTTGGGGATTCTGCGCAGCGTTGTCTCGTAGTCGAGCGAGGCCGAGAGAACCGAACTGGTTTCTTCCAAAACGAACATCCGGCGGGTCGCTTCCTCGGCCCACTCTCGCGCCTGACGTTCCCGTTCGAGCAAACGGTCCCGCTCGGCCTCCGCTTCCTTGCGCTCCGTGATGTCCTGTATAACCCAGATGGTACGCTCCAGACGTCCCCGCGCGTCGCGGTAAGTCCGTCCGCGCTCCACGACCCAACGCGTACCGCCGTCAGGATGAACCACCCGGTACTCTGCTTCGTAAGAGTCCTCATCCCAGGTCGCGGCTTCCTGGGCGTTCCGCAAGAACTCGCGGTCCTCGGGATGGACGTTCTCGATCAACTCCCGGTAAGTTGGGTTGCGCCGGCCGGCGGCGAGGCCGAAGATCTCCGCGAAACCCTCGGAGCAGACGAGTTCACCGGTCCCGGCGTTCCACTCGCACATCCCGATACGCCCGGCGCGCATCGCCAGCCGCAGCCGCTCCTCGCTCTCGTGCAGGGCCTCCTCGGAACGATGTCCCCGGGTAATATCGTTCTGGATGCCGACGAAGTTCACCAGGCGTCCCTCTTCGTCGTAGACCGGTGAGATGTATAGCTCGTTCCAGAACGGCGCGCCGTCTTTGCGGTAATTCTTCAAGACTACCCGGCAGTCACGCCCCTCCCGGATCGCCGCCCGCACCTCGTCCAGGGCCGCCTGAGACGTATCCTCTCCCTGCAGAAAACGGCAATTGCGGCCGAGAACCTCTTCCGACGGGTAGCCGGTGATCTTCTCGAAAGCCGGGTTGACGTAGATTATGGGGTTGTCCGGTCTCTCCGGGTCCGTAATGAGGATACCGTTAGAGCTGGCATCCACGGCGCGTTCCAGAAGCGGCGCAAAGTCATCCGGTGTCCGGCTGCTAGAGCCACGAAATTTCGAGGAATGTTCCACCCGGTTATTCTACAGGTCGACGAAGTTCAAGTCTTGCCGTTTTGTTCCGTATATGGCTATAGAAAGGTTAAAACTTCGCTATCCAGGGTATGTTAAAGTGCGTATCGAAGGCTAGAGAAGGAGATAGGATGGCTTACGAACTACCGGACCTGCCCTACGACTACAACGCCCTGGAGCCGGTCATCGACGAAGAAACGATGCACCTCCACCACGAAAAGCATCACAACACCTACGTTACCAACCTCAACTCCGCCCTCGAGAAGCACCCCGACGCCGACCCCGGCAACGTCGAGGAGCTTCTCGCCAACATCGACTCCGTACCGCAAGACATAAGGCGAGCCGTCAGGAACAACGGCGGCGGCCACGCAAACCACTCCATGTTCTGGCAGATCATGGGTCCTTCCGGCCAGGGCGGCGGAGAGCCCACCGGGGACCTCGCGAACGCCATAAACGACGCCTTCGGTTCGTTCGATGAGTTCAAGGAGCAGTGGGCCGCGGAGGCCGCCCCAGGGTCTATATTCGGCTCCGGGTGGTGCTGGCTTATAGTGGACCCGGGCGGCTCTGTCTCTATAGAGAAGACCCAGAACCAGGACTCGCCGCTGATGGAAGGCAAGCTGCCGGTTATAGGGCTCGACTGCTGGGAGCACGCCTACTACCTCAAGTACCAGAACCGCCGTCCCGAGTACATCAACGCCTGGTGGGACGTTGTCAACTGGGATGAGGCCGAGCGGCGCTACCAGGCTGCGACTTCCTAGACCCTTTTGCGTAGTCTGCGGGTCGCTCTCGTAGACCGGGTTTTCGGCCTTTCCAGCAGCGGGTAAGACCGACGAGACAACGTGGAGGAAAGTAAAGGAGACGGCATGAGTGAGGAAGAGCGCAAGCGCCCCCGTCAGGACGCTTCCGATCCCGAGCGGGAGCCGGCCCCGGGCGACGAGGTGGAGCCGGGTACCGAGGGGGCGGCCGAAACGGTGTGCGACGTGTGCGGCGGTTCGGGACGTCTCGACAATGGCGAGCAGTGCTCTGACTGCAACGGTACGGGCGTGATTATAAAGGCTGTCGGAGGCGGTGGCTGAACCAAAACCGGGTAATTTATCAGCAGGAGCCGGGTCGGCTCCTGCTATGTTTTGGTCACCGCTCTGCGCTTTAAGGTTGGTACGCTTCAGCGCGACACGGAGAAGCGGGTCGCAGCCCCTCAGAGGTCCTTGTCCGGACATGCCGCGGAAAGTGGGTCGAGACCTTCGGTGTCTCTTTGGCCACGGTAGAACGCTGGTCGAAGAAGAGTCGGGAGGGCGAGGACCAGCTCTATGCCGAAGCACCCCACGGGGCGCAAAAGGCGCATATTCGCCACCGAAGAGAAGCGACGAACTTATAAATAGCGAAGGCTGAAGGAAGCCGAATGGCGGAGCGGGAGAGGAGCTTATCGTAATGCGTCTGGTGGTAGTGGGCGGGGTTACGGCGGGAACGAAGGCCGCCGCCCGGGCCCGCAGGGTAGACCCGGAGATGGAGATAACGCTCTACCAAGAGGAACCGGAGATCTCCATCAGCGAGTGCGGCCTGCCGTACTTCCTCTCCGGCACGGTGGACGAGCGGAGCAACCTCGTCGCCCGCACCCCGGAGGGCTTCGCCGAAAAGGATGTCGAGGTCCTGGTTCGCCACCGCGTGGAGAGGGTAGATCACGAGAACCGCAGGCTCACCGTACGCAACCTGAAGACCGACGAACAGTTCGAGGACGGCTACGACCGGCTCATTATCGCGACCGGGGCTCAGGCCGTCATCCCTCCCATATCCGGCGCGGACCTAGACGGGATCTTCAAGCTCCGCTTTCTGACCGATGCGGACGAGGTGCTCCGCTACCTGCAGAAACACTCCCCCAAAAAGGCGGCCATCGTCGGGGGCGGATACATCGGGCTGGAGGTGGCCGAGAACCTGTGCTCTTTGGGCATGGAAGTCTCCATCGTGGAGGCCGCGGATCAAGTCGCCATAGCCTACGGCAAAGAGGTGGCCGACCGGGTCTGCGCCCACCTTACGGAGAAAGGCGTGAACCTCTACGCCGGAAACGAAGTCGAGGAGTTTACCGGCGACGGCCGTATCCAAGGCGTAAGGTTCGGGGAGCAGGAGATAGAAGCCGACCTGGCGATACTGGGGGTCGGCATAAAGCCCCGAGTGGACCTGGCGGAAGACGCCGGCGTCGAGGTCGGCCCGACCGGTGCGATCCGGGTAGACGGGCACATGAAGACCAACCTGCCGGACGTCTGGTCCGCCGGAGACTGCGTGGAGACGACCAACCTGGCGAGCGGCGAGCCGACCTGGGTTCCGCTCGGGGACACGGCAAACCAGATGGGGCGTGTCGCGGGCACCAACGCCGCAACCGGAGAAGACACTCTGGAGTTTCCCGGCGTCCTGGGAACCGGCATCTTCAAGATCTTCGACCTGGGCGTCGGCAAGACCGGCCTCTCCGAAAAGGAGGCGAGAGACGCCGGCTTCGAGGTCCTGAGCGCCGGCGTCGAGTCAAACGACCGGGCCCAATACTATCCCGGACTGGATGAGGTCTTTCTGAAGCTGATCGCCGACAAAAACACTGGCCGACTGCTCGGCTCCGAGAGCGTCGGCTCCGGCGCCGACAAGCTCATCGACGTCTGCGCCACCGCCACCTGGGGCAGGCTCCACGTACAGGACCTCGTAAACATAGACCTCGCCTACGCCCCGCCGTTCAGCCCGACCCTGAGCCCGGTGATCCAGGCCGCGACCGTTCTCTCTGGAAAACTGAAAGAGTAGCCTGCTTCTACCGCCACCCCAGCGTCGCCAGCTCCAGCTTCTTCGCCTCCTCGTCCGTCATCTCCCAGCCGAGGGCTCCGGCGTTTTGCCGGGCCTGTCGCTCGTTCTTCGCCCCGGGGATCGGGAGCGTACTCCGGCGCGTGATGAGCCAGTTCAGGGCGACCTGGGCGGGCTCTTTGTCGTGGGCGGCCCCGATCTCTCGCAAGATATCTATGACCGGCTCTATCTTCTTGAGGTTTTTCTCCCCGAAGCTTTTGCCGAAGCGTCGCACGAGGCCGGAAGGCTTCGAACCCGGAGCGTACTTGCCGGTGAGCAGGCCCTGGGCAATAGGACTGTAGGCGACGAGCGTCACGCCCAGGTCGCGGCAGGTGTCGAGGACGCCGTTGGTCTCCGGGGCGCGCTGCAAGAGGCTGTACTCTACCTGATTCGAGGCGAGTGCTATGTCGTGGGAGGCGAGCCGATCGTGCGCCCGCTTCATCTGCTCCGCGCTGTAGTTACTGACGCCAACGTGCCGGATCTTGCCCTCTTTCACCGCCTCGGCGAGAACGTCCATGAGGCTCTCTATCTTGAAGAGCGGATTCGGGAAGTGGATCTGGTAGAGGTCCACCGTCGCGACGCCGAAGCGGACAAGGCTCTTGTCGAGGGCGTCGAGCAGGGACCGGGCGCCCAGCCGGTACGGCAGCGGGGCGAACTTGGTGGCGATGGCCGGGGTTCCGTCGAACCCACCCTCGTGCAGGATCTCGCCGATGATCCTCTCCGAGGCGCCGTTGCCGTAGATCTCCGCCGTATCGAAGAGCGTAACCCCAGCGGCGATGCTGGCCCGGAACGCTTCCCCCACGTCCCGCCGGTCGTAGTCTTTGCCGTAGCCCCACAGCCGCGTGGTCCCCCACGCCCAGGCCCCGACGCCCAGAGGAGCAACGCCCAACTCATCCGCCAGACCGACCGCTCGCTCGCCCTGCATAACACCTCCACTTCAGACATCGTCGAACCAGAGGTATAGCACAGCGGCCGACACGCGGTCCGCCATCCCCGGATCGTAGCGAAGTCCCAGAGCAGGCCCCTTTCTACGCGAAGTGCCCTACGAACCCGCACCCGAGAAACGACGAGCGAGGTTCCGCCGGCGGGCTTCCAAAGACCTCACTCCGGCACAGATCCCGGACATAGCTACGTGCAAAGCTTCAAAACATCGCCAAGCACAACACTTACTTGCTTAAAGCAAATAAATAGTAAACAATAGCCATCTAATTAGGAGGTAGCTCATGGAGAGAGACGTTACTGCCACGAGGGTCGAGGACGTTCGGCGCTTCAACCGCTTTTTTACCCGGCGCATCGGTGTCTTGCGCGAGGGCCTGTTGCACAGCCCGTACTCGCTCGCCGAGGCGCGGGTCCTGTTCGAGGTCGCCAACCGCGACGGTCCGACGGTGACGGGTCTTTCGCGGGAGCTCGGGCTAGATCCGGGTTATCTGAGCCGCACGCTGTCCGGCCTCGAACGGCGGGGGCTGGTCGAGAAGACCCGTTCGGAGGCCGACGGCCGACGGCAGATTCTCTCCCTCACCCCGGAGGGCAGGGACGCCTTCGCGCTGCTCGACGCCCGCTCGCGGGAGGAGGTGGGTGAGATGCTCGGTGGCCTCTCCGAGGAGGCGCAGGAGCGTCTTCTCGGCGCGATGGCGACGATCGAGGAGGTACTCGGCCGGGTCCCGAAGCTGCCCGAGCCTTTCTACCTGCGCGCCTACGAGCCAGGCGACATGGGCTGGGTCGTTCACCGGCACGGCGTCCTCTACGCCCGGGAGTACGGCTGGGACGAGCGGTTCGAGGCGCTCGTAGCGCGGATCGTGTCGGACTTCATCGAGGGCTACGACCCGGCGAGGGAGCGGTGCTGGATCTCCGAGATATCCGGTGAGATCGTCGGTTGCGTGTTCCTGGTGAAAGAGAGCGACGAGGTCGCCAAGCTCCGGCTCCTGCTCGTGGAACCCCGGGCGCGTGGCCTCGGACTCGGCAGCCGGCTCGTCGAGGAGTGTATCCACTTCGCCCGCCGCAGCGGCTACGGCAGGATCGTCCTGTGGACCAACAGCGTGCTACACGCCGGGCACATCTACGAGCGGCACGGGTTCGTGCTCACGGAAGAGGAGGCGCACCACAGCTTCGGCAAAGACCTCGTTGGGCAGAACTGGGAGCTCGTGCTCTAGAGCCGCACCGGAGGGGCTATCCCGCCGGTATCCGGGCGACGGCCTCCTCTATGGCCTCTTCGGGATGTTCCAGGTCCTGGAGGTTTCCGGCCAGGTACTGCTCGTAGGCGGTGAAGTCGAAGTGGCCGTGTCCGCAGAGGTTGAAGAGGACAACCTTTTTCTCGCCGGCCTCTCTCGCTTCCAACGCCAAGTCTATTGTCGCCTTGATCGCGTGATTCACCTCCGGCGCGGGGACGATGCCCTCGGTGCGGGCAAACGCCAAGCCCGCCTCGAAGGTCGGGTTCTGCGGGTAGGCGCGGGCCTCGACCAGGCCCTCGTGGACGAGGGCGGAGAGTATCGGGGAATCGCCGTGGTAGCGCAGGCCACCCGCGTGGATGCCCGGCGGCACGAAAGAGTGTCCCAGCGTGTACATCTTCATCATCGGGGTCATGCCGGCGGTGTCGCCGAAGTCGTAGACAAAGCGGCCCTTCGTGAGCGTCGGGCAGGAGGCGGGCTCGACGGCGACGAGGCGGGTCTCTTTGCCGCCCTTCAGGTTTTCGCGCAAAAATGGGAAGGCTACGCCACCGAAGTTGGAGCCACCCCCCGCGCAACCGACCACGATGTCCGGGTATTCGCCGGCGAGCTCCATCTGCTCCAACGCTTCCTGACCGATGACGGTCTGGTGCAACAGGACGTGGTTCAGGACGCTGCCCAGGGAATACTTGGCATCCTCGTTCAAAGCGGCATCTTCGACGGCTTCGCTTATGGCGATGCCCAGGGAGCCCGGGGAATCGGGGTCGGCTTCCAGGATGTTGCGGCCCGCCTGGGTAAGGTCCGTAGGGCTCGCGTGGACCCGGGCGCCGTAGGTCTCCATCATGTTCCGGCGGTAGGGTTTCTGGTCATAGCTGACGCGAACCATGTAGACCGTGCAGTCGAGGTCCATCTGGCGGCAGGCGAAGGCCAGGGAAGAACCCCACTGGCCGGCGCCGGTCTCGGTGGTGAGGCGTTTAACGCCCTCTTCGCGGTTGTAGTACGCCTGGGGAACGGCGGTGTTCGGCTTGTGGCTGCCGGCGGGCGAGACGCCCTCGTACTTGTAGTAGATGTGGGCCGGGGTATCGAGATGCTTTTCGAGCCGGCGGGCGCGGAACAGGGGCGTGGGTCGCCACAGATTGTAGATCTCCCGCACCTCGTCGGGGATCGGGACATTGGGCTCACCCGTAACCTCCTGGCGGATGATCTCCTCCGGGAAGATAGGCGCAAACGCTTCGGGACCTACCGGCTCGCGGGTTTCGGGGTTGAGAGGCGGTTCAAGGTCGAAAGGCAGGTCCGGGACCAAATTGTACCAGCTCTCCGGCAGGCTCTCCTCGCCGAGCAGAAACTTCGTGGGCTCCATCTTGTCATCACCTTTCAGGTAAGAATTTCAGGTGAGCTTAGCCGGCTTCGAGATGGGTTGTCAACAGTGGGTAGTATACGAGCCGTAACCGGTGGGGCCAAACGTCTGGTGGGGTTTCTTGCCCCGCCCTCTCCACCGTTGCGCGTGGCCGGAGTCTACATCCAACGTCCAGAATGGATGTACAACAAGGAAACTTAACCGGTTTTAACAAGCTCGTAAACTCTCCGATAAATCGAGGTTAACTTTCCGCCAGGTGATGGTCGAGGAAAGCGGCGATCCTAGGGTACGCGTCGAGGCGGTTCTTGAGCTTGGCGAGACCGTGGCCCTCGTCGTCGTAGAGCAGATACTCGACAGCGCCACCGTTAGACCGCACTCGATCGACTATCTGCTCCGCCTCACCGACCGGGACGCGCGGGTCGTTTTTGCCGTGGATCACCATGAGCGGCGCCGCTATTTGCTCGGCTTTGTGGATGGGGCTTATGGACTCCAGGAATTCCCGGTCGTTCTCCAGCGTGCCGTACTCCGACTCCCGGAGCGCTCGGCGGTAGCTGCCGGTGTTCTCTAGGAAAGTCACTAGGTTGGCGATGCCGACGATGTCCACCCCCGCGCTCCACAGATCCGGGCACTCGGTTAGCGCGGCGAGCACCATGAAACCTCCGTAGGAACCGCCCATCACCCCGATCTTCTCGTGCCCTTTCTCACGCAGCCAGTAGGCGGCGTGGGCGAGGTCTTCTACGGAGTCCATCCGTAGGCGCACGTCGTCCAGGTGGGTGTAGGCCTTGCCGTAGCCGGTCGAGCCGCGGATGTTCGGGGCGAAGACCGCATAACCCCGGTTCAGTAGGTACTGCGTCACCGGGGCGAAAAGTGGGCGCGACTGGCTCTCCGGCCCGCCGTGAACGTTTACTATCACAGGGGCGTTCTCTTCTCGCGGCTCATAGAAAAGAGCGGGGATCTCTCGCCCGTCGAAACTCGGGTAGCGGATGACGGATGGCCTGCGGAAAGTGCTTCGGGGGATGCCCGCAGTCGAGGAGTAGGTCAGCCGGCGCGGCTCGCCGGCGGGCAGGTCGAGCACCCACCCGTCCGGGTTGCGGTCCGGCGCGGTCAGCGTAAACGCGAGCCGCTCGGAGTCGGGCGAGAAGTCGAAGCCGCCCAGTATGCCGGGCGGAACTTCCGGCGTCGGCATCCGGCGTCCGCTGCCGGTAAAGA
>JALYGE010000051.1 GCA_030777225.1 Actinomycetota bacterium | reverse complement strand
GTGCGCCAGCCGGCGGCGCTGTGCGGCATCGTGGGGCTCAAGCCGACCTACGGACGGGTCTCTCGGCACGGTCTGATCGCCTTCGGGTCGTCGCTAGACCAGATCGGTCCTCTAACCCGCGACGTGCGGGACGCGGCGCTCCTGCTCCAGGCCACCGCCGGCCACGATCCCCACGACTCGACCAGCGCGAACGTCGAGGTCCCGAACTACCTGGCGGGTCTCGAAGATGGCGTCTCCGGCCTGCGGGTCGGCGTCGTAAACGAGTTGATGGACGAGAGGATAGATCCCGGGGTGCGGGAGGTTACGGGCAGGATAGCCCAGGAGTTGGAGGAAGCCGGTGCCGAGGTGGGGGAGGTCAACCTGCCGCACGCCTACTACGCCCTGGAGGCCTATTACATCATCGCGCCGGCAGAGGTCTCCTCGAACCTGGCTCGTTTCGACGGGGTACGCTACGGGCTGCGGGTCCCGGCGGATGGGGTGCACGAGATGTACCGCAAGACCCGCGAGGAAGGCTTCGGGGACGAGGCGAAGCGCAGGATCATGCTCGGCACCTACGCACTTTCTAGCGGCTACTACGACGCCTACTACGCCCAGGCCCAGAAAGTCCGTACCAGGATAGTCGAGGACTTCCGGGCGGCATTCCATCGCTACGACGTCCTGATCTCCCCGACCTCACCCTCCGTCGCCTTCGAACTCGGCGCGAAGACGGACGACCCGCTCGCCATGTACCTGCAGGACATCTGCGCCGTACCCGCCAGCCTTGCCGGAATACCGGCGATCAGCGTCCCCGGCGGGCTCTCCGAAGGCCTGCCCGTCGGCATTCAGCTAATGGGCGACTACTTCTCCGAACCCCTGCTCCTGCGCGCAGCCCGCACGGTAGAGCAGGCGGCGGACTTCGAGTTCGAGTTGAAGCCGTAGAGAACCGGAAAACTACTTGCAGACGGTGTTGCCGCCAGCGCGCTTGGCCCGGTAGAGGGCCTCGTCAGCGGCTTCGGTCAGGACGTCACGCGTGGCGCCATCCTCGGGGTAGGACGCGGCCCCGAAGGAGATAGTCGGGTTCGCGAAGACGCCCTCGCGCTCGAAGACGTACTCCTCGACGTTGCGCCGGATCTCCTCGGCCACGTTCATGGCTTCTTCTTTGGTGAGGCGCGGCAGGATCGCCTGGTACTCGTCGCCCCCGAACCGGGTGGCGTATAGCTCTTCGGAGTGGAGAGATTTCTGTATGATGCGCCCGATCTCGCCGACGACGAACTCTCCGAGGAGGTGTCCGTAGGTGTCGTTTATCTTCTTCAGGTTGTCTATGTCGGCCATCAAGACGCTCAACGGATACCCTTCATCCTCGCAGAACTCCAAAGACTGTTCGAACTTATCGTCGAAGCGGTTCTTGGCGAGTAAACCCGTCAGGTAGTCCTGGTTGATGAGACGCTGTATCTTACGGTGAAACTCTCCTTTTATGGGGTCCTGCTCTATAAACTCCAGCACGCTGTCCCCGAGCGTGATGCGGTCGCCGCAGGAGAGAGGCCGCTCTTCCTCTATGGCGTCTTCATTCACGATGGTCGGCTCGCCGGTGCCCAGGTCTTTCAAGACGTATCCGCCGTCGGGAGTGGGGGAGATCCTGGCGTGCTCCGGCTCGACTTCTATGTCCCGAACTACGATGTCCGCCCGGAACGGGTTGCTGCCGAGCACGAGAGAGTCTTCGTCCAGGTAGTACACGTCGCCGAAGCTTGGTCCCTGCAGGACGACAAGGTGCGCCTGTTCGTCCCCGGAGATACCGTCCTCCCTTTGTTGTCTTCCTGGGCGGGGTTTTATACCATTCTAGCATTAGCCCATGATGCTAGAATGGACCTTGAACGGCTGTCAGGTGTCACACAGGAGCGCGAGGTGTTACTTTCTTGGAAGTTCAGGAGAAGCGTACTTACCAGGCTGTTATAGGGCTGGAGTTCCACGTACATCTGGCGACCCGGACGAAGATGTTCTGCGGCTGCCGGGTAACTTACGGCGAGGAGCCGAATACCCACACCTGTCCGGTCTGTCTCGGGCATCCCGGCGCGCTACCGGTCGCCAACGAAAAGGCCATAGAGCTGGGCGTGATGGCGGGGCTCGCCCTCCACTGCGACGTGGCCCCGAAGGCCGTCTTCGCCCGCAAGAACTACTTCTACCCGGACCTGCCGAAGGGGTACCAGATCTCCCAGTTCGACCTGCCGATCTGTACCGGCGGGTACCTGGACGTGCCGACTTCGGACGGCACCACCCGGGTCGGCATAACGCGCCTGCACCTCGAAGAAGACGCGGCCAAGAACGTACACGTCGGTACTTCGGGCCGGATGCACGGCTCGGTCGGCTCGCTTATAGACTTCAACCGGGGCGGCACCCCGCTCATGGAGATCGTCACCGAGCCCGACATTCCCTCTCCCGAGGCGGCCCGCGCCACGGCAAACCACTTCAAAGAGATCCTGCGGGCCATCGGCGTCTCCGAGGCGGATATGGAGAAGGGGCAGCTCCGTTGCGACGCCAACGTCAGCCTCCGCAACCCAGATGGCTCTTTCGGCACCAAGACCGAGCTGAAGAACATGAACTCCTTCCGCTTTGTAGAGCGGGGCCTCGCCGCCGAGCTTGCGCGTCAACGGGAGATCCTGGAAAACGGTGGGCGCGTTACGCAGACGACGCTCCACTACGACCCGGAGACCGACGAGGTCCACGAGCTCCGCAGCAAGGAGTACGCCCACGACTACCGCTACTTTCCGGAGCCGGACCTGCTGCCGCTGGAGCTGACCGAGGCCTGGGTGCGCGAGATACAGAGCAGCCTCCCCGAGCTGCCGGGAGAAATGCGCGCCCGCTTTATCGAGCAGTACGGCCTCTCGGACTACGACGCCGGGGTGCTGACGGCGGACCGGGACCTCGCGGCCTACTACGAGGCGGTCGCCGGCGGTCCCGGCGTGGATCCCAAGCAGGCGGCCAACTGGATCACGGTCGAGCTCCAGGCCCGACTCAACGAGGCTGGAATGGAGATCTCCGAGTCTCGCGTCAGCCCGGAGCGCATGATGGAACTGATCGGGCTGGTAGACGACGGGACTATCTCCCGCTCCGCCGCGCGCGACGTCCTCGACCGCATCTTCACCAGTGGCGAGTCCCCGTCCGCCGTGGTCGAGCGCGAGGGGCTCGCCGCTATGGGCGGCGACGAGCTCTCCGGTGTCGTGGACGAGGTCATCGCCGCGAACCCCGAGGAAGCCGGGCGGATACGCGACGGGGACCAGAAGGTGATCGGGGTCCTTATCGGCCAGGTCATGAAGGTCACCCGCGGCGGGGCCGACGGCGGCCGGGTCCGGCAGCTCATCCTGGAGAAACTGGGCTCTTAACCCGTGCCGCTCATCGGTGTTTCTACCGCTGAACAGGCGGCTCGGGTCCGGGATGCCGGCGGCGAGCCTCTGGAGTTACACCTGCCGCAAGCGCGGCCTGCCGGCGGCGTAGCCCTGGTGCGCGAATGGGTCGCGGATATTGCCGGGGTCTTTATCGAAACCAGAGACCTCGACGCCCTGCTCATCGACGCTGACGATCCCGCCGAGCTCGTCGGGTTGTTCCTGGCGGCCCTGCGGCTGGACCTGCCGACGGTCGTCGCCCGCCGGGACAACGCTTACGCCGCCGCGCTCACGGCCCTCGGCGCCGGACCTCTGAAGGGGGACGCCGCCGGTACGGTGGTAGAGATAGCCGAGAACCGGGAACCGTGTCTCGGGGAGCTGGTCGGGAACTTCTCCGTGGCTAACGCCTTGCGAACCGGTCTCTCGATGGGCGGCGGACCGGAGCTCATGGTTCATCTCGCCACCGTGGCGCGGGAGGGAGACGTTTCGGGATTCTCCCGGATGTTGCGGGTCCTGACGCCGGAAACAGCAGAAGTCGTGCGTCCGGACTCTTCGTGGTTCCAGGAGCAGGGGATCGAGCGGTTGCTCGCCCATCTGGACGATGACCTGCACGACGTACCGACGGTCACGGGATGGCTGAAAGACTCTCTGCCGTCTGCGCCCCCGGCGCCGGAGGAGAGCTTTCGGCTGGTCTTTGTCGAGGGGCGGGCCTCCCGGTCGGAGGCTATCTGTCGGGTACCGGCGGGGACGGAGGAGGTCTCCGGAGAGTGCCGGGTCTTCCTGTCGGACGAGGAGGCGGCGCAGGCTGTGCTCGACAATGACATCGAGCCCGGAGACCTGGTCGTCGTGGGAGGATATGGGCCACGAGGGGGACCGGGTCTCTTGAAGCTCGAAGCGCTGGGACGGGCCCTGGAGGAGGTGGATCTCGCGGAGGATGTGTCGGTACTCACCGACGGCTTGCCGCCGAACAACGCATCGGGGAGCTGGATCTCTTTGATGAGCCCCGAGGCCGAGACTAGCGGCATGATAGGTCGCCTGCGCGATGGCGACGTTTTACGTATGGACCTGCAGGAAGGACGCATACGCGCCGGAATAAAACCCACGGAGCTGCGGAGCCGGGAACCGTACGAAGCCACAGATAACCGGGACGCCGGGTACGTTGGACGCTACGCCCGGTCGGCCCGCCGCGCCCTGGAAGGCGCCGGATTCGGATGAGACCCGCCTACCAAAGCCGGTGATTCATCTTGTTCCCCCGTGTTCCGCACCCGGTGGCGTAGTTGGCGAAGTTGTATATCGAAACGAAAACAGAACCAAAAGCAACAGTTTGTTAAAAGCAAGCCCGATCATGTAGCCAATACGGAGTATTCTGGATAAACTGTCGGGGTTGAAGAAGCGTATTTGCAAGAGAGGAATTAGCATCCCATGATGAACAAGTACCGTCTCATGTCGCCCGGTCCTACCCCGATCCCACCGGAGGTCTCGGCGGCGGGCGCGCTGCCTATCATCCACCATCGCACGCCGGAGTTTGGCGAGGTGTTCGCCCGGGTGAACGAGAACCTCAAGCAGGTGTTCCTGACGGAGAACGACATCTTCACCTACGCGGCGAGTGGGACGGGGGCTTTCGAGGGTGCGATCCAGAACCTCTTTACGCCCGGCGACAAGGTGCTCGTCGTAAACAGCGGCAATTTCGGCAACCGCTGGGTCAAGATGAGCCAGGCTTTTGGCCTCGAAGTTACGGAACTGAAGTACGACTGGGGCGTCAAGGCCGACAACGACGAGGTCGCCGCGAAGATCGCCGAAGACCCGGAGATAAAGGGCGCCATGTGCGTTCTCTCCGAGACCTCCACCGGAACGGTCAATGACATCGAAGGCTTCGCGAAGGCCACCGAGAACGTCATCTCCATAGTGGACGCGGTGAGCGGGCTCGGGGCCTGCGAGCTCAGAATTGACGATTGGGGCGTGGACGTGGTCGTCGCCGGGAGCCAGAAGGCGCTGATGATCCCCCCAGGGCTCGGCTTCGTGAGCATCTCCGACCGGGCGTGGAAGGCGCACGAGGAGAGCCGGATGCCGCGCTTCTACTTCGACTGGACGGCGGCGAAGAAAGCCTACGAGAAGGATCCGCCCCAGACGGCCTGGACCCCGGCGGTGAGCCTCGTCATTCAGCTAGACCTGGCCTTGCGCCAGATCCTGGGCGAGGGTATAGACAACGTTTTCGAGCGCCACGTCCTGCTCGGGCGGGCCGCTCGCGAGGGCATCAAGGGCATGGGACTCCAGCTCTTCGGGCCGGACGAGGACTTGAACGCGGCGGTCACCGCCTCCTGGGTGCCGGACGGCGTGGACGGCAAGCAGCTCGTGCGGATGATGTTCCGGGAGCACGGCATACAGGTCGCCGGCGGGCAGGGGGATATGGCCGGTAAGATCTGGCGCATAGGTCACTGCGGCTACTTCGACTCCTACGACATCATCGCCACCATCGCCGCCGCGGAGCTGGCGCTGGAGTCGCTGGATCACCCCGTCGAGCTCGGCAAGGGCGTGGGCGCGGCGCAGAGGGTATTCGCCAAAAGCGGGGTGACCGCGTGAAGGTCCTCGTAAGCGAGAAGCTGGCCGACCGCGGGGTAGCGCTGCTGGAGCAGGAGTTCGAGGTAGACGTGCTGCTCGGGCTCTCGCCGGAAGAGTTGCTGGAGAAGATCGGTGAGTACGACGGCCTCATAATCCGCAGTGCCACGAAGGTCACCGCCGAGGTTATAGAGGCCGCCGACAACCTCAAGGCCATCGGACGGGCCGGCATCGGGGTGGATAACATAGACATCGAGGCGGCCACCAAGCGCGGCATTCTGGTCGCCAACGCCCCGGAGAGCAACACCGTGGCCGCGGCGGAGCACACTTTAGGTTTGATGCTCGCGGCGGCCCGGCACATTCCGGCGGCGGATAGCTCGTTGCGGAACGGTGAGTGGAAGCGGAGCGCGTTCAAGGGCGTCGAGGTGGCGGAGAAAACGCTCGGCCTCGTGGGACTCGGGCACGTCGGATCCATCGTCGCCCGTGGGGCGCTGGGGATGAGGATGCGGGTTCTGGCCTACGATCCCTACGTCGCCGAAGACCGTATCCGCTCCATGAACGTCGAGCGGGCCGAGAGCGTGGATGAGGTCCTTGAAAACTCCGACTTTATCTCGCTGCACGTGCCGCGCACGCCGCAGACGATAGGGCTTATCGGGAGGGAGGCGCTGGAGAAGATGAAGTCGAACGCCTACCTGATCAACGTTGCCCGCGGCGGCATCGTGGACGAGACCGACCTGTACAACGCACTCAAGGAGGGCCAGATCTCCGGCGCGGCCCTCGACGTGTACGCCGAAGAGCCGACGACGGACTCCCCGATCTTCTCGCTTCCGAACGTCGTGGTCACACCGCATCTCGGGGCGAGCACGGCGGAGGCGCAGGACCGGGCCGGTGTTACGGCCGCCGAGCAGGTGGCGACGGCGTTACGGGGCGCGGTGCCGGTACACGCGATCAACGCTCCGGTCCCGATGGGCGAGGGTGCGGAGTTCGTGGCCCGGTTCTCCGGCCTGTGCCAGGCGCTCGGGAGCTTGCTCTACCAGCTCACGGATAGACCGGGGAACCACCTCCGGATCGAGTACCACGGTGAGATCTCCGACTTCGACACTCGCCTTTTGGACGTCAGCGCCCAGAAAGGCCTCCTGGCTCCGATGGTTCACGAGCCGCTGAACTTCGTCAATACACCGGCTCTCGCCCGCGACCGGGGCTTGAGGGTAGAGACCGCAAAAACTTCGGAGAGCCCGGACTACACCAACCTCGTGGTGCTCAGCCTGGAGAGCGAGGAGGGAGAGACCGTGGTGAGCGGTACGCTTCACGGTCCGCGCCACCAGCCGCGGCTTATCAAGGCGATGGACTTCGATATGGACGTGATGCCCGAGAAACACATGCTCTTTATCCGCAATGAGGACGTGCCCGGCATGATCGGGAAGGTCGGTATGACCCTGGGCGAGTACGGCATAAACATCGGCAACATGGCCGTCGGACGCGGCGAGCCTGGCTCCCGGGCCGCGATGGCCGTCACCGTGGACGAGCCCGTCACCCAGGAGGTCATAGACAGGCTACTCAGCATCCCAGGCTTTACCGAAGCCCGCGCCGTCACCCTGCAGGAGATGCCGTGAGCGCCGACCTGGAAGAGATACTCGCCCGCTACCGGCCCTATGGCCCGGTCTACAAGCCGGGAGACAAGGCGCCGCACGCCGGGACCTACATCTGCGGCCGGGGGACCATGCAGCCCCCAGCCCGCATCCAGCTATCAAAAGGCGAGGAGTTTCCTGAAGTCGAGGGCCTCGGTGGTCACACTCGCTGGAGCTCGACCAACATCCAGGCTTAGGCGCAACCACCGCCGCCTTTCCCGGGTGAGAGTCAGGTTTCCAGGATAAAGCGGATCGTCTGCTCGGCGATGTAGTCCGCGTCGTTGTCGAGGGTGGCGACGTGGTATGAGTTCTCCAGCCGGGCGAGCTGCTTGTACTGGCTCCCCAGGTGCTCCTGGATGTACGGGCCGTTCTGCGGCGGCACGACGTGGTCTTCGAGGGACTGGAACATGAGGGCCGGGGTCTCGATCGTCGGTAGCAGGTCGTCGGTGACGCGCATGAGCGCCATGAACTCCTTGACCGCCGGTACTGGAACCTCCGGATAAGCCAACTCCTCCACGCCGGATGCCTTGATGTCCGAGCCGACGCCGGGCACGGTCGTCGGGGCGTTCTTGTCGAACACGAGGCGGGAGAGTTCCGGGTCTTTCAGAAAGACGCAGGCGTTTATGGGCACTATGCCGCGGAGCAGATCGGGGCGCATGGCGGCGAAGTACAGGGCGAACGTGCCGCCCATCGAGAGGCCGACGAAGAAGATCACCTCCGTCCTCTCCTGAAGCCAGTCCAACTCCTCCTCGATCGAGGAGATCCACTCCGACGCCGTGCTCCTGGACATATCTTTCACGCTCGTCCCGTGGCCCGCGAGTCTCGGACCCGCGACCGTGAACCCGGCACTCGCCAGCCTCTCTCCCAGAGACCGCACGCTCTGGGTGGTCCCGGTAAAACCGTGACAGACTAGCACGCCGACCTCGTTACCCTCCATGCGGAAAGGTTCAGCCCCCTCCATTACCCGCGCCACTCCAGCCTCCTCTGCTAACTAGCCCTGGACTTCAGCCGCTATGATGCCGTCCGCAACCTCCAGCAGGTCGTCTCCAATCACGTCCGGCGTCTCGACCAGGGGATCGGGCACCTTCCCCGGCCGGCGCACGAACGCCGTGGCGCATCCCACCCGCGAGGCTCCTGCGGTGTCCCAGGCATGGGCCGCTACGAGCCGGATCTCGCCGATCTCTACGCCCAGCTTCTCCGCCGCCAGGTGGTAGGGCTCCGGGGCGGGCTTTAGGCGCTGTACGGTGTCGGCCGAGAGCATCTGCTCGAAGTACTCGCCGAGCCCGGAGTTCTCCATCTGGTTGTCCGCCACCTGCTGCGTCGAGTTGGTGAGTGTCACGAGCCGCAGCCCCGCGTCGCGCAAGCGGTCGAGCGCCTCCCGTACCTCCGGGTGGGGCGGTAGTTGCGGGACTGTTGTCAGGATACTCTGCCGATCCTCTTCCGACAGCTCGATACTGTGACGCTCGGCGGTCATCTGGAGCGCCGCCCCGCCGATGGAACCGAAGTCCGAGTAAGCCCCGGTCACGGTCGAGACGAGGGCGGACTGTATCATCTGTCCGAACCACTCTTGTCTTACGGCGGCGTCACCAAAGATTCGCTCGAAGTGCGGGTCGAGGGCTTTCAGGTCCAGCAACGTCTCGTTTACGTCGAAAACGCACACTCGCGGCATATGGCTCCCTTTCTCGGACATCTACAGGTGTCTTTGGTGAATTATCCATCGGAAGGCGGGTCCGCCGCAACCACCGAACTCGGACGACCTGCGAGGCGCACTTCTACGCCCGAAGGCGCGTTCCTTCCATCGCGGACCTGAACGGCGACGAGCGGCGGGACCTGCCGAGCGTCCTCAAGCGGTTGTTCGCCGGCTATACGATAACCTGTACGGGCCCTCGTTACCGTATATGATGGTCATGCACCAGGGACCGACAGATGGAGAGGATTACGAGGGAATGGCGTACGAGAAGATCGAGGAGGCCGCGTCTTGAAGCTCCTGGTAACGGGCGGTGCTGGATACATCGGAAGCGTCGTTACCTCGCAGCTACTCGAAGCCGGACACGAGGCGGTGGTCTTTGATGATCTGTCGAAAGGCCACGAAGAGGCCGTTCCGGAAGGGGCCGGGTTTGCGCGCGGTAGCCTGCTGAATAGAGAACGTTTAAATGACGTTCTGTCCCAGGGATTCGACGGTGTGGTCCACTTCGCGGCCCACTCGCTCGTTGGGGAGTCGGTCGAGCATCCGGAGAAGTACTACCGGAACAACGTCTGCGGGACGCTCAACCTGCTCGAAGGGATGGTCGGTAGTGGGGTGAGGAAGCTGGTGTTTTCGTCCACGTGCGCAGTGTACGGAGAGCCGGAACAGATGCCGATAACCGAGACCGAGACGCCCCTGCCCACGAATCCCTACGGCGCTTCCAAGCTGGCGGCGGACTGCCTGATCGGGGCGGTCGCCGAGGCCCGCGGCCTCGCGGCGACGAGCCTCCGCTACTTCAACGTTGCGGGCTCCCGGGGCCACTTTGGAGAAGACCACGACCCCGAGACCCACCTCATACCGTTGGCGCTTCGGGCTGCCTCCGGGGAGTGGGACCACGTCGAGATCTACGGTACCGATTACGACACCCCTGACGGAACCGCCGTCCGAGACTACATCCACGTCGAAGACCTCGGCCGGGCACACATCCTGGCCCTTGAAGGAGACGGAGGAAGACACAGGATCTACAATCTCGGCAACGGCGAGGGGTTCTCTGTCCGGGAGGTCATAGAGACCGCCCACGAGGTTACGGGAGCAAACATAAAAGCCGTCGAGGCTCCCCGACGCCCCGGGGACCCGCCCACGCTCGTCGCCTCCAGCGAAAAGATAGCAGAAGAACTCGGCTGGAAGCCGGAGAAGCCCGAGCTGTCCGCCATGATCGCCGACGCCTGGGAGTGGAAGCGGAACTATCCCCGAGGCTACGAAAGCTAGAAGGAACGAACTTGCGAGAGACGCGGTCGTCGCTGGTTCATAGAGGCGTAAAGGTCCTGCAGCCGGGTTGAGTTCTTACGGTGAGGGGTAACATCTTGCCTGGCACAGTTCCAGGTTCCAGTGATTCACTACGAGGGAGGCTCTCTTAAATGGTCAAGATCGGGTACTTTCTATCGAGCGAGGAGTTCGGGCCGCACGCCCACGTAGAGCAGGCGAAAATGGCCGAGGAAGCCGGATTTGAGGCGCTCTGGATCTCGGACCACTACCATCCCTGGGTCGGCGAGCAGGGACAGAGCCCGTTCGTATGGTCCGTGATCGGGGCGCTTTCCCAGGTGACCTCGTTGCCGGTTACCACCGCCGTGACCTGTCCCACCATGCGCATTCACCCCGCCGTACTCGCCCAAGCGGTCGCGACCTCCGCCGTAATGCTCGAAGGGCGCTTCAACTTCGGCATCGGAACCGGCGAGAACCTGAACGAGCACATCCTGGGCGATCGCTGGCCCCCGACCGACGTGCGCCTGGAGATGATGGAGGAGGCCGTCGAGGTTATGCGCCTCTTGTGGGAGGGTGGCACCAAGAGCCACTACGGTAAGCACTACACGGTCGAGAACGCCCGCATCTACACGATTCCCGACGAGCCGCCGCCGGTTCTGGTCTCGGGCTTTGGCCCCAAGGCCACACGGCTGGCCGGCAAGATCGGGGACGGCTACGTCCACGTAGCCCCCGACGCGGAGATGCTCAACCTCTTCCGGGAGTCGGGTGGCGGTGATAAGGTCGCCCACGCCGGCACGAAGGTCTGCTATGGCGAGGACGAGGCCGAGTGCCGCAGGCTCGCCCACCAGACCTGGCCCAACGAGTCGCTCCCCGGGGAGCTCGCCCAGGAGCTGCCCACCGTGGCCCACTTCGAGCAGGCGACCTCCATCGTCACGGAGGACATGGTGGCCCAGGGCGTCGTCTGCGGCCCCGACCCGGAGCAGCACAAGCAGAACATTCAGGAGTACGTGGACGCCGGCTACGACGAAGTGTACGTGCAGCAGATCGGGCCAAACCAGAAGGCCTTCTTCGACTTCTACCAGAGGGAAATATTGCCGGAGTTCCGCTAAAGACTCGCACCCGGAGTCTGCACCGGGGATGGTAGAATCGTGCCATCCGTAACGACAGGAGGCTTCGGTGGCGAAGGGTAGAAAGGGTGGCGGGTTACTCACCACCGTACTGCTGGCCGTCCTGATCGTGATCGTATCCGTAGTCGCGGGCGTGGGGCTCGCGCGCTACGGAGCCAACCTGCCGACGGTCGGCTGGCTCTTCAGTGAGGGGCGTCCCCAGACGACTACGAGCCCGGTCGTCGTAGAGGGCGTACAGAAGCTCGACCGGCTCGACACCGTGCGTATGACCGAGTCAGTAGTGGTCACCAAAGATACCGGCGGGAGCGAGTTGCGACGCTTACTTACCGGGGAAGAGGTACTCTTGATCGCCGTCGGTGACGTGGAGGCCGGGGTGGACCTGTCTAGCGTCACCGAGGAGGACGTGCGAGTGGAAGGGGAGAGCGTCGAGATACGCTTGCCCGAGCCGGAGATCACCTCTATCAGCCTCGACGAAGAGCAGACCCGCCTCTACGATCGAGACCAGGGCATCCTGCGCCTTCGTCCAGACGACACCCTCGTAGAAGACGCTCGCCAGGACGCCCAGGACGAGTTGCTGGCCGCCGCCCGCCAGAACAACATCCTGGTAACCGCCGAACGTAACGCCGAGGACACCATTCGTACCTTCCTTACGACGCTGGGCTACGAGGAAGTCCGGTTCCGGTAGAAATCACTTTCCACGATGCGGGCTTCGGTGGCTTCGTTCTCGGCGCGGCACCGGGCATATTGGGGAGCCTGGATCAGAACGGGATACCCGCTCTTGCCGCTACTGCTCGGGATCGTAGCTGAGGTTCGGGGCGAGCCACTTCTCGGCCTCTTCGAGCGGCATGCCTTTGCGCTGCGCGTAGTCCGATACCTGGTCGCGTCCGATCTCGGAAACCCCGAAGTAGCGGGACTCCGGGTGTGAGAAGTAGTAGCCGCTGACGGCCGCGCCGGGGTTCATGGCGCAGCTCTCGGTTAGCTGGATTCCGGCGTTTTTCTCCACATCGAGCAGCTCCCAGAGGGTGCGCTTTTCGGTGTGTTCAGGACAGGCCGGGTAGCCGGGGGCGGGCCGGATGCCGCGGTACTCCTCCCGGATGATGGCCTTGTTATCCAGGTCTTCGTCCGCCGCGTAGCCCCAGAACTCCTTGCGGACCCGTTTGTGCAGCAGTTCGGCGAACGCCTCCGCGAGCCGGTCGGCCAGTGCCGTGACCATGATGGAGTTGTAGACGTCGTTCTCTTCCTCGAAGCGGTGCACGATCTCGTCCGCCCCAATGCCGGCGGTGAGCGCGAAGAGCCCGATGTAATCTTCGAGGCCGGTACTCTTCGGGGCGATGAAGTCGGCGAGGGAGTGGTTGGGACGGCCCGGCGGCTTCTGCTTCTGCTGGCGCAGGAAGTGGAGTTGTGTGAGGACCTCTTTGCGAGATTCGTCGGTGTAGACCTCGACAAAGTCGTTCGGCAGCAGGTTCGCGGGGAAGAGGCCGAAGACGGCGCGGGCCGTGAGCCACTTCTCCTCGATCACGTGGTCGAGCAGGGCTTGGGACTCGGTGAAGAGCTTGCGGGCCTCTTCGCCCTTCTCGGGGTCGTCCAGTATCTTCGGGTAGCTGCCCTTCATCTGCCAGGAGTGGAAAAAGGGCGTCCAGTCTATGTAAGGCCGGATCTCCTCTAGCGGATAATCGTCGAGAGCCTTTACCCCGAGGATATTTGGTTTCGGCGGGATGTAGCCTTCCCAATTGATCTTCACGCCGTTGGCCCGGGCCTTCTCCAGGGTGGTGATCTTGGATCGGGACCGGCGGCCGGCGTGTTTGGTCCGCGCCTCATCATACTCGGTAGCGATTTGTTGGGCGTACCCTTCTCGATGCTCCTCGCTTATGAGGTTCTGGACAACGCCCACGGCCCGCGAGGCGTCTTTGACGTGGACGATGGGCCCTTTGTAGCCCGGGGAGATCTTGACCGCCGTGTGCGTCTTGGAGGTCGTGGCCCCGCCGATGAGCAGCGGTATGTCGAACCCCTCGCGCTGCATCTCCTTCGCGTTGTGGACCATCTCGTCCAGCGACGGAGTTATAAGGCCCGAGAGCCCGATAATGTCCGCGTTCTTCTCCTTAGCGGTCTCCAGGATCTTGGCTGACGGAACCATCACCCCGAGGTCTATGACCTCGAAGTTATTGCACTGCAGCACGACTCCAACGATGTTCTTGCCGATGTCGTGGACGTCGCCCTTTACCGTCGCCATCACGACCGTGCCGTGCGGCTTCCGGGCCTCGCCCTTCTCTTCCTCGATGAACGGTATGAGGTAGGCGACGGCCTTCTTCATCACGCGGGCGCTCTTGACGACCTGCGGCAGGAACATCTTGCCCGCCCCGAACAGGTCGCCGACGACGTTCATCCCGTCCATGAGGGGACCCTCAATCACATCTAACGGACGCGCCGCCTCCTGGCGCGCTTCCTCCGTATCGTCCTCGACGTACTCGGCGATGCCCTTGACCAGCGCGTGTTCCAGCCGCTCTTTTACCGGCCACGAACGCCACTCCAGGTCCTTCTCACTGCCGGAGACATCGCCCGCATTCCGGTATTTTTCCGCCATCTCCAGTAGCCGCTCGGTAGAGTCGTTGCGGCGGTTCAGGACCACGTCCTCGACGGCCTCGCGCAGCTCCTCATCTATTTCGTCGTAGACGGCGAGCTGGCCAGCGTTCACGATGCCCATTGTCAGGCCGGCGTTTATGGCGTGGTAGAGGAAGACGGCGTGGATCGCCTCTCGCACCGGGTTGTTGCCCCGGAAGGAGAACGAGACGTTGGAGATGCCGCCGGAAGTCTTGGCGTAGGGGAGGTTCTGGTGGATCTCACGCACCGCCTCGATGAAGTCCACGCCGTAGTTGTTGTGCTCGTCTATGCCGGTGGCGATGGCGAAGACGTTCGGATCGAAGACGAGGTCCTCCGGCGGGAAGCCGACCTCTTCGGTGAGTATCTTGTAAGCCCGGGCGCAGATCTCGACCTTTCGCTCCTTGGTGTCGGCCTGGCCTTCCTCGTCGAAGGCCATCACGATCACCGCCGCCCCGTAGCGCCGCAAGAGCCGCGCCTGCCGGACGAACTCCTCCTCGCCCTCCTTCATGCTGATGGAGTTGACCACTGGCTTGCCCTGCACCCGCTTGAGACCCGCCTCGACGATGGACCACTTAGAGGAGTCGATCATCACGGGCACCCGCGAGATGTCTGGTTCGGCGGCGACGAGGTTCAGGAAGTTGACCATCGCTTCCTCGCCGTCGAGCATTCCCTCATCCATGTTCACGTCGATGATCTGGGCGCCGTTCTCGACTTGCTCCCGCGCCACGTCCAGGGCCGTTTCGTAGTCGTTGTTCAGGATCAGGTCTTTGAACCGCCGCGACCCCGTCACGTTCGTCCGCTCCCCGACGTTGACGAACAGCGAGTCCGGCCCGATGTTGCACGGTTCAAGGCCGGAGAGTCGCATCTTGCGTGGAAGCTCAGGGATCTCACGCGGCGGATGTCCCGAGACGGCCTCGGCGATGGCCTCGATGTGTTCCGGCGTAGTCCCGCAGCAGCCACCGGCGATGTTCAGCCATCCGTTGGCGGCCCACTCACCCATCTGGGCGGCCATGTACTCCGGGCTCTCGTCGTACTCGCCGAACTCGTTGGGCAGCCCGGCGTTCGGGTAGGCACTGACGTGCGTCTCGGCGATGCCGGATAGCTCTTCGATGTACTGCCTGAGCTCCTTAGAGCCCAGGGCGCAGTTCAGGCCGACACTTATAGGGTCGGCGTGCCGGACGGAGTTCCAGAACGCCTCCGTAACCTGCCCCGAGAGGGTGCGTCCGCTTGCGTCGGTGATGGTGCCGGAGATCATGATCGGCACGTCCAGCTCTTCCTCGTCGAGGTAGTCTTTGATCCCGAAGATCGCCGCCTTCGCGTTCAGGGTGTCGAAGATGGTCTCGACGAGCAGCAGGTCCGCGCCGCCTTCAACGAGCCCCTGGGCGGCTTCCTTGTATGCAGCGGCCAGCTCGTCGAAGCTGACGTTGCGGAAGCCGGGGTTGTTGACGTCGGGAGAGAGGGAGGCCGTCCGGTTCGTCGGGCCGATGGCGCCCGCGACGAAGCGAGGCCTGTCGGGCGTCTGTTCCGAGTAAGCGTCCGCCGCCGCCCGGGCGACGCGCGCAGCCTCGAAGTTCAGTTCGTAGGCCATTTCTTCCATCTTGTAGTCTGCCTGGGCGATGAAGGTCGAAGAGAAAGTGTTCGTCTCGACTATGTCCGAGCCGGCTTCCAGGGAGGCTTCGTGGATGTCGCGGATGATCTGAGGTTGCGTAAGGGAGAGCAGGTCGTTGTTGCCCTTGAGCTCTCCGGGATGGTCGGCGAATCGCTCGCCCCGGTAATCCTCGTCGGAGAGTTCGTAGGACTGGATCATGGTCCCCATCGCGCAATCCAGGAGCAGGATGCGCTGCTTCAACGCAGCCCGGAACGCTGCGAGTCGGGATTCCCTGTCTGATGTTATCGTACTGCGGAGAACCATTATCCCCCTATTTTATAGCCCGTCAGCATTTCAGTTTCTGTTTCCTGCTGGCTAGCTGACCGCTTCCATCACATCTCCCGCCAAGTCCGGGGCGCTCGCGGGCGGCATTATGTACGCGCCGTTGACGAGCGGTTGCGCTTTGGCGAGCAGGTTCTGCGCCACCTCGACGCCGTACTTCGGGGCGTCTTCGGTATCCAACTCCGCGAGCTTCTCGCGAACGTTTCGCGGGATGTTTATACCGGGGACCTCGTGGTGGAGGAATTCGGCTTGCCGGGCGCTCCGCAACGGCATGAGGCCGAGCAGGAGCCTGGGACGCAGGTCCCGATCTTCCAGCTTTTCGAGGGCGCGTTCGAGGTCCCCAATCTCGAAGGCCGGCTGGGTCCAGAAGGCGTGCGCCCCGGCCTCCAGCTTGCGCCGGAGCTTGTCTACCTCCGCGTCGAGGTCTTCGGCAGTGGGGTTGAAGGCCGTCCCGATCAGGAACCCGGGCGGCTCTCCGATGGGGTTGCCACCCAGGTCTTCGCCTTTGTTCATCTTCGAGAGGACGTGGACGAGGCCCACGGCGTCGGTGTCGAAGACGGAGGTAGCTTCGGGGTAGTCCCCGATCTGGGCCGGATCCCCGGTCACGGCGAGGATGTTCTTCACGCCCAAAGCCGTCGCCGAGAGCAGGTCCGCCTGCAACCCGATGATGTTCCGGTCCCGGCAGGAGATGTGCGCTACGACCTCGATCCCGACCTGTTCCTGTACGATCCGGGCCACGGCGACCGGGTGCATCCGCAGCCGCGCCCGCGCCCCGTCGGAGATGTCTATGCCGTCCGCACCCCGCTCTTTCAGCCGCTTCGACGCCTCCACGACCCCGGAGATGTCGTGACCGCGGGGGAGGTCCACCTCCACCGTAACGGCGAAGCCCGTCTGCAACTTCCGGGCGAACCCGGAGTCTGGCTCGGCCTGCAGCTTGGCTTCTTCTCGTTCGAACGTGACGTTGGTGTTCCGAGCATTTTGTTTCTCCGGCACGAAATCCCGGAGCGCTTCGGTGAGGGCCCGGACGTGGGCGGGGGTCGTGCCGCAGCAGCCCCCGATCAGGCGTGCGCCGGCCTCGGCGAGCTTCTTCCCGTAGAGGGCGAAGTGTTCCACGTCCTGGCGGTAGCGGATCTGACCGTCTATGAGCTGCGGCAGGCCGGGGTTTGGCAGGGCCGCTACGGGGCTGATCGCGTCGGATATCTGCTCCACGATGCCGAGCATCCGCTGCGGACCGACGGTGCAGTTGGCCCCGAAGAGCGCCACGTCCCAGCCGGAGACCTCCCGCGCCACCCGCGCCGGCAGGCCCTCGGCGAGCGTCTCGCCGTCCTCGACGAACGTCTTGTACGCGAGTACCGGCGTCCCGAGGGGTTTCACCGTCTCGAATGCCAACCGAAGTTCGTTCACGTCCGTAAAAGTCTCCAGCAGTATTGCGTCCGCGCCACCGTCGAGCAGAGCCTCCGCCTGCTCCAGGAATATCTCCCGAGCCTCTTCCAGTTTCAGGGAGCCAACCGGCTCCAGAGAACGCCCCAGGGGGCCGATCGCACCGAGCACCAGCGCCTTATTGCCACCGTTTGCCACGTTGTCTGCCGCTTGGCGGGCGAGACGGGCTCCGGCGGTGTTGATCTTACGCACGCTCTCTTCCAGGTTGTGCGAAGAGAGCCGGATCCGGTCGGCGGCGAAGGTGTTGGTTTCTATGAGGTTTGCCCCGGCGCGCAGGTACTCTTCGTGAATGGAAGACACCAGTTCTGGGTGGGTCAGGTTGGCGCGAGCGTAGGGGTGTTCGTAGCCGACGCCGCGGTCGTGAAGCAGGGTACCCATGGCGCCGTCTCCGACGAGTACCCGGTACTCCAGTACGTCTCTAAGATTGAGATCCAAGGATAAAAACCTCTCTGTTCTCATTGTTCTTCGCTCGCGCGGAAGAGAGGTTCGGCGGGTGGGATCCGACTCATCTCTCGGAGTCTCCTCCGCGGGAGTTGGCACCTGCCACGCAGCTCGCGCTCCGCCGGTTGCCGCGGCTTCTCGGGGCCCGTCCCTCCACCGCTCTCGATGAGCGTCGCGGCCGTACCGTAGCCAGCCGTACCGCGACATTTAGCCTCCTGATTACACCACGAGCCTTGCAATATTGCAATTCCGGTAAAACGCCAGACACCCCTGGATCTACGCAGCGCAGGTTGCACCGAGGTTAAAGCTGCCAGGGAGGGTAATTGTGTAGGAATAAATCGGGTGCGTAGTTCAGGCGGGGATGGAGATTTCAGGCTCTCTGCGGTCGCGGAGGCGGGCCAGGATCTCTTTCGGTTCGCGGGCCGCGCGGCTTGCGGCTACCCGCAGCTTGTAGGCTGCCGACGTTTCTGCCCGTCGAGAGAATACGTCGTAATTTTGGACTTCGATGCGGTCGAGTATCGCCGCGTACAACTCTCGGGCGACTTCTACCGGATAGCGTCGCCCCCGCGGGATGTAGTCCATTCCTTCGTCGGCGACTTTGTAGAGTTTTCTGGCGCGGCCTATCTCGAACTTCATCAGTTCGACAAAACGCTCGTCCACGACGCCCTCTCCGAGGGCTGCTTCGGTATAGTCGAAGCGCTCCAGGTCTTCGAGTGGAAGGTAGATCCGGCCCCGCTCCCAGTCTTCTCTTATGTCCCTCAGGAAGTTGGAGAGCTGCATCGCGACTCCCAGCGCCTCGGCGTGAGGATTGGCGACTTCGTCCTCGACGCCGATGGCCCGGCACATCATGATGCCCACCACTGCCGCGCTGCCGTAGGTGTAGGCTTCGAGATCCCGGTACGTCTCGTAGCGAAAGATGCGGGTGTCCATCTTCATGCTCTTCATGAAGTCCGTTATGGTGTCGAGTCTTATCTCCCGAGCCCGCACCGTGTTGGAGAAGGCGTGCAGGACGGGGTTCACCGCGCCCTCGCCCGTTATGGCGGCCACCGTCTCGCATTCGAAGTCGTCGAGCGCGGTGTATTGATCCTCCAGGCTCATCCCGTGCGGGTTGTCCACGATCTCGTCCGCGTACCGCATAAAGGCGTAGAGCGCGTAGACGTGCGGACGCACCTCCGGCGGCAAAAGCCGGGTCGAGAAGTGGTAGGTCCTGCTGTGGGCCTTCTGGACCCGCCGGCAGAGGTCGTAGCTCTCCGGCAGGGTGAGTTTGCCCTCCAGAGTCTGTCCGCCAGCCGGGTCGAGACGCATTATCTGGTTCCGACCTCGCGCCGGATGCGCTCGGAGACGAGCCTGGCCCCGATGGTGACCAGCGGTACACCCGTTCCCGGTCGCGTGCTAGCCCCGACGAAGTACAGGTTCCCGATGTTCTCCGAGACCATCGGCGGCCGGAAATATCCTACCTGGAAGATGCCGTGACCGATGCCGAACGCCGCGCCTTCTTCCAGGTTGTAGTCCGAGAGCCAATCTTCCGGCGTGCGGACCTTCTCGTATACGATGTGGTCCCGGACATTCTCGATGCCGCAGCGCTTCTCCAACAACCCGTAGACTTTTTCCCTGAACGCTTCGCCATCGCGCTTCCAGTCTACGTTCGGACCCAGGTGCGGGACCGGAACCAGTACGAACAGAGAGTCCATGCCCTCCGGCGCCATCCGCGGCTCGGTCTTCGAGGGTACGACGGCGTAGAACGAGGGATCGTCCGGCAGCCGGCGTTCCTGAAAGATGGCGTCGAAGTTCTCCTTGTACCTCGATGAGAGGTAGAAGTTGTGGTGGAGCATGGCTTCTAACTTGTGGTCCATGCCCAAGTACAGCATGAACGCCGAAGCCGTGTACTCTAGATTCTCGCGCTTGCGACGGCCGTTGAAGTCTTTGTCCGCCGAGTTCGGCAGCAGGGAACGATACACGTAGGGGAGGTCCGCACCTACGAGTACCGCGTCGGCCGCGTGCTCCTCGCCGTTTACCCGAACGCCCCGGGCCCGGCCTTTGGTGACGGTAACTTCCTCCACCGGGCTGTTCAGGTGAAACACGACGCCCAGCTCGCGGGCCAGCTTCTCCATCGCCTCCACGAGCGAGTACATCCCGCCTTCGGGGAACCAGAGGCCGTCCTCGGCGAGCTCCGTGTAGGGTAGGAGCGAGTAGACGGCTGGCGCCCGGAACGGCGAAAGTCCCAGGTACATAGTCTGGAGGCTGAAAGCCTGACGCAGCTTCTCCGTGCGGAAGAACTTCGAGACGTTCCGGTAATAGTTGCTCACGGCGTTCGTCTTGAGCAGGAGTCGCAGGTTCTTGAGGCCGAAGAAGTCCGAGGCTTTGTCGAAGTCCCGCTCGACGAACTCCTTGCGTCCCAGGCGGTACTTGTGGCAGGCGTCTTCCAGAAAGCGATAGAAGCGCGGGGTTACGCCGGGCTCGATGCGCTCCAGCTCGTGGATCAACTCCGGGAGGGTGCGTTGGATCGTCAGAGAATCCCCGTCGCCGAAGTTAACCCTGTAGTTCGCGTTTAGGGGAATGAGGTTGACGTAATCATCTAGATTGCGACCGGCGTAACGGAAGAGGTCCCGGTAGGTATCGGTCATCAGGAGCAGTGACGGGCCGGTGTCGAAGGTGAATCCTTCGGCTTCGAGCCGTCCCACGCGCCCGCCGAGTTGGTCGTTCTTCTCGAATACCTCGACCCCGAAGCCCGCGGCCTGCAGCCGGATGGCTGCTGCGAGGCTACCGATGCCGGCGCCGACGACCGCTACACGCTTGGCTGCCAAGCAGCACCTTCCTTCCGTCCGGTAGAGGTATAGTGAGTGTACAGCGCGGATGCTAGCAGGATCGGTCGTAGAGGTAGGTAAAGGAGCTTACAAAGTTGGCCCGTACGAAACTGGAAGCGACGCTTACGAACTGGGGTGCGGCCCGGGTGCGGTCGGGGCGTCCGTGGGTGTACCGTTCGGACGTTGCTGGGGCGGTGGGTGAGGCCGGTGACGTGGTGCGGGTCGTCGACCGGCGGGGGAGGTTTCTTGGGCGGGCTTTCTACAATCCGCGCAGTGAGATCTCGCTGCGCCTGGCGGAGCGCACCGAGAGTGCAATAGACGAGAGCTGGTTCGCGAACCGTCTGGAAAGGCCGCAAAGTATCGTGAATCTCTGGGCATAGACGCTGACGCTTACCGGATACTCCACGCCGAGGCCGACGGCGTGCCGGGGCTCGTGGTAGACCGTTACGGCGACTACCTGGTGCGTCAGGTCGGCTCCGCCGCTGTCGAGCGGCGTGTGGAGTGGGTGATCCGGGCCTTGCAACAACTACTCGCGCCGGCCGGTATCCTGGCCCGCAACGACTTCGCCGCCCGCAAAAAGGAAGGTCTCGATGCCGGGCTGCGGGTCCTGGCGGGCGAGGTCCCCGAGTATACCGTCGTTCGGGAGGGCGCCGTTCGTTACCGGGCCGACCTCTGGAGAGGTCAGAAGACCGGCGGGTTTCTGGACCAGCGCGAGAACCATCTGGCCGCCGGGTACTACGCTTTCGGACGCGTACTGGACGTGTTCTCCTACGCCGGCGGCTTCGCCCTGCACGCGGCGCAAAAGGCCAAAACGGTCGAGGCGGTAGACTCCAGCGGTCCCGCGCTGGAAGCCGGGCGGGCGAACGCCAGGCTAAACGGGTTGGAGAACGTCTCGTTCACGCGCTCCAACGCCTTCGACTTGCTGCGAAAGCGTTCGGAGAGCGGAGAACGTTATGAAACCATCATTCTCGATCCTCCAGCGTTCGCAAAGACGAAGCGCGAGCTAATCGGGGCCCGGCGGGCGTACAAAGAGATCAACCTGCGCGCCATGAAGCTCCTCGCGCCCGGCGGCGTCCTCATCACCTGCTCCTGCTCGTACCACTTCTCGCGGGAGATGATGCAGGAGACGCTCCGCGACGCGGCGATGGACGCCGGCCGCACGCTGCGGGTGAGGGAGTGGCGCGGGCAGTCGGCCGACCACCCGGAGATCCTGACGATCCCCGAAACCCGCTACCTGAAATGCGCGGTGCTGGAGAGTGTGTGAAATATATTGTCTAGAGAGTGTCTCAATAGACTATCTCCATACGCAACCCTTGATGATCTGTAGCTGGGTCCGTAGGCAACCTTCCTGACTCTCCCGTGACGAAGCGTCGTGCGGTCCAAGCGGCTACCATCGAGTCAAGAATGTCGTCTGCTTTCACTGGACGGAGGATGTGGCGCGCTTCGTCTCGCGTGGGGATATGAGTTGCTTTGAAAGCTTGAGAGAGAAGAACTCGCCGTTCCTCGAATCCTTCCTTCTTCTTTTTAGGAGTTCCCAAAGGTTGTTGCCCTGCCAAGGCCCAGAACGAGACTTCAGGATGTACTTACCACAATACGCTGCTGCAATCCAGGGCTCATATCCTTGTTGACTTCTGCAATTTTGGGGAATATAGCAAATGCCTGTTTGGAAATACCCTTGCCTAGAAGATCTCTTGACAGTTTGGATGATTTATCGTAATCAAGGTTCTCTCTCACGACAGTACTGAGCAGCCGAGGATCGGGTGCGGGAAATACACTACTGCGGCGCGGTCCAAGAACTTTTCTCGCTTTGACATCAGGGCGACGAGCCTCGCCTTGAGCCAATCCTATTGGAATATCTACTGCGATACAGGCGGCATCTGTATAGTCGTCGATGAGTTCTCGAAATCGAGCGTAAGTCCGTAGCGTGAAACATTGTTGCATTGAATCATACACAGCGGCTATCCAGCCGCCTGAGTAACCATCTACACCGACTACTTGCACAAGACGAATATACAGGAAGTTTTGGCTCATGTTCATATCAGAGTGCTTGGCAACGAGTGAGGAGATGAAGTCGGGAGTGACCCGCTTGAGGTTGATGGCGAACTCGCACACCGCCACGTAGCCTCCCAGGTACTTCTTGTGAACCCTA
>JALYGE010000050.1 GCA_030777225.1 Actinomycetota bacterium | reverse complement strand
GCCGGCTTCTCCGGGTTCTACCTGCCGCTCATCATCGTGCTGTGGCTGCTCGTGGTCCGGGGCCTCTCCATAGAGTTGCGCAAGCACATAGACAACCCGTTGTGGGCCGCCTTCTGGGACTTCGCATTCTTCTTCGGCAGCTCGCTGCTCATAATCTTCTACGGCGCGGCCCTGGGTAACGTGGTCCGGGGCGTGCCGCTGAATGAGGATGGCTATTTCTTCCAGGCGCTGTGGACGAACTTCAGTCCCTTCGCCGAGACCCCCGGCATCCTGGACTGGTACACGGTTCTCATCGGCCTGCTGGCATTCGCTACCCTGATTGCCCACGGTGCCAACTGGATCGCCCTGAAGACCGAGAACGAGCTAAACGCCCGGAGCCGCAGAATCTCGCGCGTCTTCTCCCTGGCGACCGCCGGTCTGACGGTCGTGGCGACCCTCGCCACGTTCTGGATCAGCCCCTGGATGCTGGAGAACTTCAACCAGTTCTTCATAGGTTATGCGCTGCCGCTCATCGCCATCGGCGGTCTCGCCGGCATGATCTTCTTCAGCTTCATGAGGCGTGACAGGGCGGCTTTCCTCTCCTCCGGCGCCTACATAATCGGGATGCTCACCAGCACCGTCTTCGGCGTCTATCCAAGGGTCCTGCCCGCCGTGGACCCGGACAACAGCCTCACCGTCTACAACGCGGCCGCCTCCCAGTACAGCCAGACCGTGGGCCTCATCTGGTGGAGCATCGGCATGGTCCTGGCCGCCATCTACTTTATCGTCATCTACCGCATGTTCCGCGGCAAGGTGAGGGTAGACGAGGAGGGCTACTAACCGCCCGCCACACCCGAGAGCGTAAAGATCAGGGTGAGAACCGAGATCATCAGGATCAAGCCCGCCGTGGCGCAGCCCAAACCCGTTAGCGCGCAGGACGCCCCGGCGCCCCGGTAGCTCGTCCCCGCGACGAGGCGCGTACCGATGATCACCAGAACGACGTGCCACACGAGCGACCCGATGGAGATTAGAAAGGCCAGCACGCCTAACGCCGCGGCGCCGCCGCTACCGACCAGAAGGAGCTGCAGGATCCCCAAGGGAAGCTGTATAGCGTACCCCAACACCCAGGGCGCGCACGAAGCGCCGACGACGGCCAGCGTGGGGGCAAGGTCCGTCCTCCCGCCGAACAACCGGGGTGTTATCTGCAACAGAAAGGAGACACCGATCCACCAGATAAACGGTAGAAGGACGGCCGACGCCGGAGCGAAAATCCTCAGCGTGGCGTCGAGTTGCTCCAGGGTCGCGGGAGAGAGCTCGGGGAACTGCTCCCGCAAATCCCTGCCCAAGACGAATGCTTCGGTGAGCAGGAAGTTCAGCAGCGCCCACAGTCCTACAATCCTCGCGGCGGCCCAGAACCGACGCTCCCTTCCAGTCGCCTCCAGCGTCGCGCGCGGGTTTCTTAGAACTCCGAGAAACATCTGGCGGCAATTCTAGCAACCCGAACGGGCCGTCTCCGGGAAGTCTCGGGTAACATGAGGCGATCCGTAGTACTCTTCCGCGAGAGACAAGCAGCTTGCTGGCCGTAGTCATCGCCGACACCCACATACCCCGCCGGGCGAAGGCTCTGCCCGATGGCTTGTTTCCGCACCTGGAACGTGCCGACCTGATCCTGCACGCCGGCGACCTGATGGACCCTGCGCTGCTCGACGCGCTCGCCGCTTACGCTCCCGTAAAGGCGGTCCGGGGCAATCTCGACCCGCCGGAGGCCGGGCTACCCGATACCCTGGAGTTCGAGTTCGGCGGCGCCAGGATAGCCATGATCCACGACTCAGGCCCGAAGAAAGGTCGCCGGAACCGCATGCGCCGCCGCTTCCCGGAGGCCCGCGTGGTGGTCTTCGGCCACTCTCACATCCCCTGGCTGGAGGACGAGGACGGGTTCCTGCTCCTCAACCCTGGCAGCCCGACGGACAAGCGGCGGCAACCGGACCACACCCTCGCCCTCCTGCGCGCCGAGGACAGTCGCGTGCGGGCGGAAATAGTCTCGCTCTAGCCGGTGCGCAGTACGCTTCACATATGATGCCGGGTTATGGCGGAGAGTGGACGGCGGGGTTCGGAAGACTATATCCCGCGCGAGGCGTTAAAACGGCTTTTGCGGGCCGGTCTCGCGCTGATTACGCTGGACCGCGGTCCGGATTAGCGGCCTTTCCCCAAAAGCCGGGTGGGATAACCAGCGTCTGCCGTTAGAATCAGGGTATGAGCAGGGAGGGCTCTCAGGGTATCAAGGGACGCGGCGCAACCGGCAACCCCAAAAACCGCTTCGAGCGGATCGAGGTCGTGCCCGACCCGGAGGAGGCCGAACCGGAGAAACCGGAGACCGTGTACCTCAAAGACCACGCCCGCTCCATCGTCACCGCCAACGACAGCCCGGACATCGGCTTCGACGCCGGCATCAGCCCTTACCGAGGGTGCAGTCATGGATGTGCCTATTGCTTCTCCCGTCCGAACCACGAGTACCTCGGCTTCTCGGCCGGCCTGGACTTCGAGAGCAAGATCCTGGTCAAAGAGAACGCCCCCGACTTGCTGCGCAAGAAGCTCTCATCCCCCAACTGGAAACCGCAGCCGCTGGCTATGAGCGGCTCCACGGACGTCTACCAACCCATTGAGAAGAAACTAAAGCTCACCCGTCGCTTCCTCCAGGTCCTTGCCGAGTTCCGCAACCCGGTCATCATCATTACCAAGAACCACCTCGTAACCCGCGACATAGACCTGCTCTCTGAGCTCGCCTGGTACGAGACGGTGACGGTGAACATCTCGCTGACCACCCTCGACGACGACCTGCGGCGCGTCATGGAGCCGCGGACCTCTTCGCCGAGGCGAAGGCTCGTTGCCATCGAGAAGTTGGCGGGGGCTGGTGTCCCGGTCGGAGTGCTGGCCGCCCCGATCATACCGGGCTTAAACGACCACGAACTGCCGGGCCTGATCTCCGCAGCCGCCGAGGCGGGCGCGGGCTTCGCCGGCTACACGCCCGTCCGGCTACCCTACGCTGTTGCCCCGCTCTTCGAGGATTGGCTGGAGCGCCACTTCCCGGACCGGAAAAATAAAGTGTTGAACCACATCCGGGAGATGCGGGGCGGCCGGCTCAACGACCCGCACTTCGGCTCCCGGATGGGCGGAGAGGGTGTCTACGCAAAGCACCTGGCACAGCTCTTCGAGGTGAGTTGTCGGCGGGCCGGTTTGAGAAACCAGCGTCGCCCCACGTTATCTACCGCTGCTTTCCGGCGCTCCGGCCAGCCGACCCTCTTCGACTGACCCGGAGTTCACCCCGTACTCCAGGCCGTCCACGAGTGCCTGCCAGGAGGCCTCGATGATGTTCTCGCCGACGCCGACCGCGCCCCACATCCGCTTGCCGTCGGTGGAGTCTATGAGGACGCGGGTGGTCGCCGCCGTCGCCCGGTGTTCGTCGAGGATGCGGACCTTGTAGTTGGAGAGGTGGATCGCCTTTAGCTCCGGATAGTGGGGCTCTATGGCCTGCCGGAGGGCGTTGTCCAGCGCATTGACGGGGCCGTTGCCCTCGGCCGTAGAGATCACGCGTTGACCCCGCACAAAGAGCTTTATGGTCGCCTCGGTCTTCGCCTCGCCGTCTGGATGCCGGTCGGTGATGATGCGGAACGTCTCGAGCTCGAAGAGCGGCCTGTCCTCCCCGGTGGCCCGCCCGATGAGCAACGCGAGCGAGGCGTCCGCCGCCTCATAGTGGTAGCCTTCGTACTCCCGCTGCTTTATCGCCGAGAGCACCGCCGCCACGTCCCCGGCCTCCAGGCCCAACTCTTCGGCCTTCGCCCGGATGGAGTTCTTCCCCGACAGCTCCCCGACCGGCGTGCGGCGCCGGTTGCCGACCAGCTCCGGGACGACGTGCTCGTAGGTCGTCGGGTCCTTCGAGACGCCGTCCACGTGCAGCCCCCCCTTGTGGGAGAAGGCGCTCCGGCCCACGTAGGGACGGTGGGAGTCCGGCGTGAGGTTCATCAGCTCCGAGACGTAGTTCGAGACCTCGGTAAGCTTCTTGAGGTTCTCGTCGCCCATCACCGGTAGGTCCATCTTGAGTTGAAGGTTAGCGATGGTTGTGACCAGGTCGCAGTTGCCGCACCGCTCTCCGACGCCGTTGATCGTACCCTGCACGTGGGTTGCGCCGGCCTCTACGGCGGCCAGGGCGTTCGCCACGCCGCAGCCAGAGTCGTTGTGGGTGTGGATGCCGATCTCCACCTCCGGGAACTCCCCAACCGTGCGGCTGACGATAGCTTTCAGCTCTGTCGGTAGCGTGCCACCGTTGGTGTCACAGAGGACCAGGGTGGTGGCGCCAGCGTCTGCGGCGGCGTGCAGCACCGCCAGCGCGTGATCCGGATCATCCTTGAAGCCGTCGAAGTAGTGCTCGGCATCGAAGATAACTTCCTTACCGGCGTCGGCCAGATATCTCACCGTGTCCTTTATGGACTCTAGGTTCTCCTCGGGCGTGGTCCGCAGGACTTTCTCGACGTGCATCTTCCAGCTCTTGGCGACGATGCACGCCACGGGCGCGGAGAGAGAGGGGAGGAGCGTGACTGCCGGGTCATCCTCGGCCCGCCCGCCCGGACGCCGGGCGCGGGTAAAGGCGACCAGCTTCGCGTTCTCCAGCTCCGTGGCGTCGAAGGTCTCGAAGAAGTCCATGTCTTTGGGGTTCGAGGCCGGGAAGCCCGCCTCTATGTAGTGTAGTCCTAGAGTATCCAGCTCACGGGCTATGCGGACCTTGTCTTCGGTCGTGAGGCTCACGCCCTCGCGTTGGGTTCCGTCGCGCAGGGTGGTGTCGAAAAGTTTTATGCTCATGCTACTCCTTCTCCGGCCCCGATCCACTTGCTCACGGCCTTCGTTACTTCTTCGGTGGTCTTGGTTCCCCCCAGGTCGGGGGTGAAATGGTGCGTTTCCAGGCCCATCGAGACGCCCTGCTCGATGGCGTTCGCCACGTCGGGACGCCCCAGGGAGTGGCGGAACATCATCGCCGCCGAGAGGATGGTGGCGTAGGGGTTCGCGACCCCCTGCCCGGCGATGTCCGGGGCGCTGCCGTGGACCGGCTCGTAGATGCCCGGCGCGCCCGGTTTTCCTAGAGAGGCGCTCGCCAGCATACCCATCGAGCCGGGGAGCATCGCGGCCTCGTCGGAGAGAATGTCCCCGAACATGTTCTCGGTGAGGATCACGTCGAAGTGCTTGGGGTTCCGGATCAGGAACATCGCCGCCGCGTCTACCAGCACGTGGTCCAGCTCCACCTCTGGGTAGTCTTCCGCAACCTCTTCGACGACGCTGCGCCACAGCCGGCTCGTCGCCAGGATGTTCGCCTTGTCCACGGACGTTACCCGGCGCTTGCGGCGCTTCGCGGCGTCGAAGGCGACCCGCGCTACGCGCTCGATCTCCTCCCGACTGTACTCGCAGAGGTCGCTCGCGTAGTCTTCTCCCTCGTTCTTCTCCCCGAAGTAGATGCCGCCGGTCAACTCCCGCACGACCAGGATATCTACCCCGTCCAGTACCTCGCGCTTGAGGGTGGATGAATCCGCGAGCGCCGGTATGGTTTCTACCGGGCGCAGGTTGGCGAACGCCCCCAGGTGCTTGCGGAGCTTCAGGAGTCCCGTCTCCGGGCGGACCGGCGCGTCGTCGAAGTCCGGGTGGCCCGCCGCGCCGAGCAGGACGGAGTCGGAGGCGCGGGCCTTCTCTAATGTCTCGTCGGAGATCGGGGCTCCTTCCTCCCGGATCGCCGCTCCCCCTATCTTGCGCTCCTCGTAGCGGAGGTCCAGCCCGAAGTGATCCGCCACCGAGTCCATTACTTCTCTGGCGGCGCCTACCACCTCCGGCCCGATGCCGTCGCCCGGTAGGAGTAGTATGTCGAATTGATCCCTTGCCATCGCGCGATCCTCCCTAAAATTCCGGCCTTGAGAGCAGCCACTCCCGGCCGCCCGTTCCCAGGGCGTCGGCGAGCAACTCTTCCGCCCGCTCCTCGTCCACTACATCTTCTTCGTCCCACAACGCACGGGCGAGCCCGCCCAAGAACCCATCCCCGAATTCTTCGAGCGCCGCATCCCCGAGCAAGAGCAGCAGGTTCTGGAACGCCATCTGCTCTTCGGCGCCCGCCCGGCCTCCGAATTCCCGGACGGCAAAGTTCGGACGGTTTACCTGCGAGAGGTGTTCGTCTAGTGGCAGCTTGGTCCTTCGCGCCACCGCTACGGTGGCTGCCTGGGGAACGAACTCCCGCAACCAGACCGGGGTGCGGACTACCTCCGCCTGTAGCAGAAAAGCGTGGGCCAGCTCGTGCCAGACCGTTAGCGGGAACAAGGCTTCCGTGCGGGGACGGAAGGCGGGGGAGAGCCTCTCCGGCATCACGAGCGCCGGCGGCGCGGTGGAGTGCGTGAAGTAGGGGAGACCCGGCGGATAGGGTTTGCTGCTCTCCCGCGGCGCCTCTTTCCAGTCCTCTTCCGCTACAAGGAGTGCCTGTAGCTCCGGCGGCTCCACCTCCAGTATCGCGGACAGCTCCCGCGCGCCGGTCTCCAGCAGACTACACAGCTCCCGCGCCCGGTCCTCCATCTCCGGTGGGTAGAGAACCGGGACCGCGCCGTCGAGGCGCTGGTAGTCCGGGAGTGTGGTTAGCTCCTGCATAGAGTCCCGGTTACGGCGTTACCTTCGGCTCGACCCAGGCGGTGGCTCCGGCCTTGCTGCCGGTGTACACGTTGACCGCCCTCACGTAGGCGCGGGCTGCGGCCTCGACAACGTCCTGGCTCAACCCACGCCCGGCGTACTCGTTGCCCTCGAACTCGACGGAGACCCGGACTTCGCCCAGGGCGTCCTTGCCGCCGGTTACGGCGTCTATGCGGAAGTCCGTCAGGCGGCCCTTGATGTTGGTGGCGACGTCTATGGCGCGGAACACGGCGTCCACCGGACCTTCGCCCTCGGCCTCGGCCTCGAAGATGCCCTGCTCCTCGTGGGAGATAGTGACCGCCGCCCGGCTCTGGCGGCCCGTCGCGGCGACGACCCGGAGGGAGTCCAGCGCGAACTTGCCCTCGAAGGAGCCCACCTCGTCGGCGGCGATGGCTTCGAGGTCCGCCGCCGTTACGGTCTTTTTGTGGTCGGCGACGTCCTTGAAGCGCTCGAACGCCCGCTTCAGGACCTCGCCCTCGATGGTGTAGCCGAGCTCTTCGAGGGCTTCCTTCAGGGCGTGACGTCCGGAGTGCTTGCCGAGGTAGATATTAGAGCCTTCGAGTCCGATGTCGGCCTGCCGCATGATCTCGAACGTCCGCCGGTCCTTGAGAACGCCGTCCTGGTGGATGCCGGACTCGTGCAGGAAAGCGTTGCGCCCGACGACCGCCTTGTTCGGCGGCACCTCGTAGCCGGTCATGTTGGAGACCATGCGGCTCGTGTTGGCGAGCTGGCGGGTCTCCACCCCGACCTCCACGCCGTAGTGGTCCTTGCGGGTGACGAGCGCCATCACGACCTCCTCCAGCGAGGCGTTGCCGGCCCGCTCCCCGATGCCGTTGACCGCTACCTCGACCTGCCGGGCCCCGACCTGCACCCCGGCCAGCGAGTTCGCCACCGCGAGCCCCAGGTCGTCGTGGCAGTGGACCGAGAGCACCGTGTCGGCGAGGCCCGGGACCCGGTCTTGCAGCTCCTTCAGGAACGCGGCGAACTCCACCGGCGTCGTGTAACCGACGGTGTCGGCGATGTTGATCACGTCCGCCCCGGCCTCCACAGCGGCGGCGACCACATCCGAGAGGTAGCCGATGTCCGTCCTCGTGGCGTCCATCGGGGAGAACTCGATCTCGGGGCAGAGGCTCTTGGCGAAGCGGACGGCCTCGCCGGTGCGCTTCAGTATGTCGCCCCGGTCCGAGCGCATCTGGTGCTCGATGTGCAGATCGGAGGTGCCGACGAAGGTGTGGATGCGGGGACGTTCGGACCACTGGACGGCCTCCCAGGCCCGCTCGATGTCCCCTTCGTGGATGCGGGAGAGACCGGCGATGGTAGGTCCTTTTACTTCGGCGGCGATCCGGGATACCGACTCGAAATCTCCTTCGGAAGTGATCGGGAACCCCGCCTCTATTACGTCCACCTCCAGACGGCCGAGCTGGTGGGCGATCTCCATCTTCTCCTCTACGGAGAGCGATATCCCCGGCGACTGCTCGCCATCCCTGAGTGTAGTGTCGAAAATCTGTACGCGGCGCATAGCCACTCACCTCTCTTGTCTTGAAAACTTGCTTGGAAACTGCGGCTGGGTATTTAGGTGGCCGCGAGCTTTGTTGGCCCGGCAGCTAGAGGCCGGGGCTGATAATTCGCCCGGCGGCCACCTTGATTAGTCGTAGGGTGCGAAGAGAAGCGCGATAGTTGTTAGAGCTATGCTCCATAAGAGCGGTTAGTATCTCATCCCGCCGTCTTCTGTGCAACCTCGACGGGGACGGTCCAGTCAACGTACTTCTCCCACTCGCCCCTGGCGGCCTTGAAGTACAGTTCCTGCAACCTCTCGGCGACGGGTCCCATGCTGCCGGTGCCGACGGGCCTTCCGTCCACCTCGATGACCGGCGCGATCTGGAACCCCGTCCCGGAGAGGAAGACCTCGTCGGCGGCGTAGAGTTCCGTCCGGTCCACGTCGCGCTGGGCGGTCGGCATGCCGAGCTCGTTGTCGGCGAGTTCCATGACGGCGTCGCGGGTGATGCCCTCCAGAATGTCCGCCGTAACCGGCGGCGTGATGAGCTGTCCCTTGCGCACCAGGAAGATGTTGGCGGCGCTCGCCTCGGAGACCGAGCCGTCCTGGGTCAGAAAGATGGCGTCGTCGTAGCCGCCGCGCTGGGCCTCGTCCACGGCGAGCGCCGTGTTGATGTACGATCCGGTGAGCTTGCCGCGGGCCGGGATGGCGGTGTCCGCGGTCCGGCGCCAGGAGGAGACGCAGACCTTCAGGCCGGTAAGCTCTACGTAATTGCCCATCGGGACGGTGAAGATGGAGAGCTGCGACTCGCCCCGGAGGTTGACCCCGACTGACTCGGCGGCCTTGTAGGCCAGCGGCCGGATGTAGGTGTCCTCCCGCGGAGCGTTGCGGCGCAGGATCTCCAGCGTAATGTCGCACAGCTCGTCTATGGTGTGTGGCAGCTCGATCCGCAGCATGCGGCAGGACTTCTCGAACCGCTCGTAGTGCTCCCGCAGCTTGAGGACCTGCAGCGTGCCACGATTCTCGTTCCAGTACGCCCGGATGCCCTCGAAGACACCCGTGCCGTAGTTGAGGGCGTGGGTCGCGGGGGAGAGGCGCACCTCGCCCATCTTTACCAGCTCGCCGTCGTGGTAGCACCACTCCACGTCGGAGGCGGCAAACGCTTTGCGACCCATTAGCCCTCACCCTCTCCGGCTTCGGCGCCCTCGGCGGCCAGCGCCCGGAGCCCTGCCCCGACGCGCTCGACCGGCAACTCAGCCTCCCGGCGGCGCATGGCCAGGAAGCTCGCCGCGCCCGCTTTGTTCTCCAGCACCCAATCACGGGCGAACCTGCCGCTCTGGATGTCGCCGAGTACCTCGCGCATCCGCTGTTTTACGCTCTCGTCTATGATGCGCGGTCCGGAGACGTAGTCGCCGTACTCGGCGGTGTTGGAGATCGAGTACCGCATCCCGGCCAGACCGTTCTCGTAGATGAGGTCCACGATCAGCTTCAGTTCGTTGACGCACTCGTAGTATGCCAGCTCCGGCTGGTACCCGGCCTCCACCAGCGTCTCGTAGCCCGCCTTGAACAGCGCTGTGAGGCCGCCGCACAGGACCGCCTGCTCCCCGAAGAGGTCCGTCTCGGTCTCCTCGGCGAAGGTCGTCTCGATAATGCCGGCCCGGCCGCTCCCGATGCCGCGAGCATAGGAGAGGATCAGGTCCCGCGCCTGCCCCGAAGCGTCGTTGCCGACGGCGAACAGGGCGGGCATACCCTTGCCCTCCTCGTAGAGCCGCCGCAGCACGTGACCCGGTCCCTTCGGAGCGACGAGCCCCAGGTCAACCTCCGGCGGGACCGTTATCTGGTTGAAGTGGATGTTGAAGCCGTGGGCGAAGAGCATCAGCTTGCCCTCGGAGAGGTTCGGGGCGACCTCGCTCTCGTAGACGGCGGGCTGCCGCTCGTCGGGGAGGAGCATCATTATTACGTCCGCCCATAGCACGGCGTCGGCGATGGGCATGACCTCAAGCCCGGCGTCTTCGGCCCTCGACCAGCTCGGGCTGCCTTTGTAGAGGCCGACCGTCACGCTGCAGCCGGACTCTTTCAGGTTTAGCGCGTGGGCGTGGCCCTGGCTACCGTAGCCCAGGACGGCCACATTCTTCTGGGTAATCTCGTTTCCAATATCCGCCTCGCGGTATACCCGGGCCATCTAAGCTCCTCCGTTCCCCGGCCGAACCATCGGCCCCAGCCGGACTATGTCTTCTACTTCGTCTCCCAGCTCTGAGAGCCAGCTTTCTAGCGCCTCCGGTCCCCCGGAAGCCACGACCGTACCGTCGCTCTCGTGGGCTTTGATCCCGTTCCGTTCCGCCGACTCTCTCCAGTCGCCGTTCGTGTAGAGTAGCGCGACCTCCATGCCCTCGTCCGCCGGGGTGACTCCCTGCACGTCTTCGAGGTTCGAGAGGAGCATGGTGTATCGGCGGGCCATCTCGGGGGCGCAGTCGAGCAGGATCGTCGCCCGCATTCCGTCCGCGTCGCGACCCACAGTGAAGCCCGCGACCGGCATTCGCTTGTTCTGCAGGGTCATCAGAAAGCGGTTCAGGGCGAGCATGCCGCCGGTGAACCGGACTTCCAGTGTGTTGAGGGGCACGGCTTGCTCTTTCGGGTCGGGCGCTATCTCAGGCGCCATCGTCCTCGATCATCTCGTTCACGCTCATGCCCGAGGGGATCATGGGGTACACGTTGGCCTCCGGGTCGATGTGGAAGTCCAGGATCGTGCACCCTTCCTGCTCCTGCGCCCACCGCACAGCCTCCTCAATATCGTCGCCCGGCCGGACCGTACGCCCGGCCAGCCCGTAGGAGGCTGTGAGTTGCTCGTAGTCCGGCCCTGTCATCGGAGTCTCCGAGTAGCGGCGGTTGTGGAAGAATTGCTGCCACTGGCGCACCATCCCCAGGTAGCCGTTGTTGAGGATGGCGACCTTGATGTTGAGCCCGAAGTCCCGGATGGTGGCGAGCTCCTGCAGGTTCATCTGGAAGCCGCCGTCACCGGCGATGACCCACACGCTGTCGTCCGGGTAGGCGAAAGCCACGCCCATCGCCGCCGGCAGCGCGAAGCCCATCGTGCCGAGGCCGCCGCTGGTTATGTGGCTGTTGGGCTTGGTGAACTTGAAGAACTGGGCGGCCCACATCTGATGCTGGCCCACGTCGGTCACGAGCCGCACGTCGCCGCCGGTGACCTCCCGGATGGCGTCCATCACCCGGATCGGGCCGTACTCGCCCCGCGCCGAGTCCTCGCGCTTTCTCTCCGGCTTCTGGTTCTCCGCCAGCTCCGCCCGCCACTCGCCGCAGCCGTTAGCCTCGTCGGCGGACGAACGGTCCAGGTGCCCGAGTATGGCGCGCAGGGCGCTGCGAGCGTCCGCCGCTATGCCGATGGTCGGCTCGATGACCTTGCCGAGCTCGGAGGGATCCACGTCTATGTGGACGACCTTCGCGTTCGGGGCGAACTTCCTGGGGTTGCCCGTGATCCTATCGTCGAACCGCATCCCGACCGCGAAGAGCAAGTCGGAGCGGTCTATGGCCCGGTTGACGCTCGCCTGTCCGTGCATCCCCGGCCATCCCAGGTACAGCGGATGGTCGTCCGGGAACGCGCTGATCCCGAGCAGCGTCGTGACGACCGGCGTACCGGTCCGCTCGGCCAGAAGGCGCAACTCCCTCTCCGCCCCGGAGAGCGTAATGCCGTGCCCGGCCAGGATGAGTGGCCGCTTCGCATTCCGCAGCAGCATCGCCGCCCGTTGTAGCGCGGGCGACTCAGCCGGAGCCGGGGCTTCGCGGAGCCGCCGGTAGCCGTTGTCGTTGCAGGCGGCGAACTGGACGTCCTTCGGCACGTCCACGAGGACCGGGCCGGGGCGTCCCGAACGCGCGATCTCGAACGCCCGCCTTATCGTGGGGTACAGCTCGTCCGGGTCCTCGACGAGGAACGAATGCTTGGTAAAGGGCAGCGTCATGCCCATGACGTTCGTCTCCTGGAAGGAGTCTTTGCCCAGAGCCGGACGGCCGACCTGGCCGGTGATTGCCACGAGCGGCACCGAGTCCATCTGGGCCGTCGCCAGGCCGGTTACCAGGTTCGTCGCCCCCGGACCGCTCGTCGCGATTACGACCCCGACCTCCCCGGTCGCCCGCGCGTAGCCATCGGCGGCGTGGGCGGCGGCCTGTTCGTGGCGGGTGAGGACGTGTTTTAGCGGGTAGTCCGGCAGCGCGTCGTAGAACGGCATGATGGCACCGCCAGGGTACCCGAACATGTACTCGACGCCCTCATCCAGTAGCGCCTCGCACATGGCCTCGCTGCCGATCCTCGGTTTGTACTCGATGTTGAATGCTGTGTTTTCCACGGTTTGCCCCATTCTAGTAAAAGAGTTACTGTCTCGACCTCGCCGTAGAACGGGGATTCCCCGCTTCCGGCTTTAGGCGGACCGGATGGTGCCGTCCCGGCCCGCCCGACTAATTAGTCGCCGGATGGCTACGGGTACGGCTACCGCGGATACTCGCGGGTGAATGGGGGGAGTGAGCAGGCGCGCGGCCTCGCGCTTGAGGCCGGAGATCTCTAACTGTGATCCTTCAGAAACTCCTAACAAGAGTCCCTCGCTCGCTCGGTTACGGACGACCCGTAGAATAAGCACTATGTGCATGTTTGTCAAGTTAACGGGCCGTCGGCAACGCAATTCGCAAGGGCCGGAGCCGTAAATAGATCTCCGGCTCTTGCGATCGGGGTTCTGGCGCTACCCTCTGCGCTCTATCTCGGCGCGCTCCGCCCGACGTTCTTTTAACCTCTCGATCTGCCTGTCGGACATGCACTTGCCCTTGTAGAAGCTGAAGTTCTCCGGATTATTCCGGCACTTGGCCCGCGGGGTGGCGTCCACTGAGCCGGCGATCCCGGCCAGCAACGACGCCGACACGAACAAGGCCAACAATATCCTTGCCCACCTCTGCCGTCACTCTGTACTCACTGAGAGCATCTCTTGCCTCCTCGATGTGTTCCGGTCGTCCGGCACGTTCCGGTTGCTAGCCTGCGACCTCGTTCTCTACTTCGTTCTCGTCCTCTACCTCGTCCTCTACCTCGTCTTCGAGTTCATCCTCATTCTCGTCCTCCAATTCGTTTTCCAGCTTATTTTCCAGCTCGTTCTCAATCCCGACCGCGTGCTCTACCTCATTCTCCACTTCAATTCCGTGCTTGATCTCGGGGGTTTCGTCGACCAGGTCGTCAAGGCCTTTGGCCTGCGCCGTACCGGCGTCTCCTGCGAGCAGGACCGCGGCCAGGAAGGCGCTTGCCAGTACCTTCGCCAAAGTTCTCCGGTTGGTTGCCTCTACCGGGCTCATCCTTACCTCCTTCTGGAGCGCTGTCATTACCAACGTCTGTATGATGGATCGGGGGATGGCTGACGACATCTGTAGGATCGAGCATCTTCGTCTAGCGGATATTGGTTATAGGATATTGGTTATAAAAGCCGGTTAGCCCGTCATGGGCGCACCGGGGGTCAATATCCCGCTCCGGGGCCTCAGGTCCTGGCGAACCAGTGTGTGGAACTTGTATCCACGAACCTTTTACGAAAGCGGTGTGTCCGTTGGCGATGCTTCAAGCTTTGGCGCAGGCGGATAAATGCGAGTACGGTCAGGGAGAGGCCGCCGATCAGGGCGGCCAGGACGAAGGCCATGCGACGCCGGATCGTCTTTCGGAAAGCTCCGGCTTCGTTGAGGTGGGGAAAGGGCCTGTCCGGCTTCTCTACACCCAAAAACTCGCACAGGGACTCCCATCCCTCACTTACCTGGTAAACCAGCAACTTTTCGGCCGGAACCCGC
>JALYGE010000049.1 GCA_030777225.1 Actinomycetota bacterium | reverse complement strand
GGCCCGGACAACGGTCTTTTGCTACCAGCAGCCGAAGCTCTGGGCGGTGTTGTGCGAGCGGTGCACCTCTCCAATGAGCGTTACCATTTAAGGCCCGTCTCCCCCGCCGTACATGGTCGGGACATCTTCTCCCCGGTAGCGGCTTACCTGGCCACAGGAAGCATAGACCTTAATGACCTCGGAGAAGAGATAGATCCCAGCACCATGGTCTCCATTGACTTCCCTACATCCTGGCGAGAGCCTGATGGGACGCTTGTTACGCGTATAATCCATATCAACCGCTTTGGTAATGCCCGGCTCTCTGGGATGCAAGAGGATCTAGACCTGCAGTATGGTGCTCCTGTAAGGGTTCACATCGGCGATGAGACTATGAACGCGACATATGAGAGAACCTTTGGCGGCGCTAAAGAGGGAGATCTGATCCTGGTCGCCGACTCTCACTGGCGCTTGAGTCTTGCTGTAAACCAGGGAAGCGCAGCGAGGGCTCTTATGCTTGAAGTGGGTGATGAGGTACGCATAGAATCTGCGGAAGAGCCACTCTCCTGTTGAACTTGGACGGTGCCTACTCTCTACTTTAGTATCTCTCCGATGAGCGACTGGGACTCCTAAGCGAAGGAAGGATTGAGCCTCAAGAGGCACAGGCACACTGAATCAAAAATTTATGTGGAATATATCCCAGTCAAGCATACAATGCTCATGAGTTGTACAGAGATATCTCATAGCTCAAAATTAATTACTTACTGCTACTCTCGGTGGTTCCAAATACTCTAGTGCATGATCAGGAGACCTTCTGGGCAATGAATAGTGCAGCTTTACGAGCATTGACTAAAGATCTCGCGGCTTCACTTGGCCAACTCGCAAGCGGCACTACAACTCATTACCCGGAACCTGTCTTGAGGCTGCACTAGAAAAGCTATATGGGATGCTACCCGAGAAGGTTCGCTACGTTATCGTCAATCCCCCGCCTCGCAGGGACACAATGCTAGAGGGTAGTGTGGAGCTCGGTGAGTTCTTGGACTCTACTAGGGAAGCAGCTCGTAGACATGCTCAGTAAATAGAGCATCTAAATAAGAGGCTTTCGCGCCGTCCTCATGGGACGGTTTTTTCGTGGAAGAAAGGAGGTTGGAATTTGAAAAGTGCTGGGGCCATAATGCTGTGCATGGGACGTAATCAAGCAGAGAGCGGACAGCCGGGCGTGGACTCGGCTTTAAGTGCGCTGCGGCTGTTCAATGAGAAGGCCGATAAGCTTGAAAGGCTAAGCTTCACCAAGAAAATCATCTCGGAGCCGAGTGGCTTTCGTTTGGCAGCTAATAGCGAGGGGGGGATAACCGCATCGCGACACGGGCCGGACGACGAATCTATCGACGCTTTCGTTTTCACCCTTCGGTTTTTTGTACAAGACAATGAGAATTCGTCATTCCGTAATATGGCCAAGATGTACGACAAGTTGCATGCATCCGGACTGTTGTCCGAGGCGGTTGCCGGTAAGTTCAGCCAAATACGCGGTGCCACGAACGACTATTTGAGCGGAGAAACTTTCATTCAGCACAACGACAACCGTCTTACTAGGCGCCAGATATTCGATGTCTTCATGTGGGGCGGCCTTGCCCATGCGAATAAGTCGAAGAAGGCTGTGTTCGACCAATGGCGGCAGGTGCCCTACTTCTTCCCTTTGGTGGAAAACGAGTTCGTTCACACCTTGGTAACACTGCTTGGCGCAATATTCAGGATGCGGCACGTGAATGGGATGGCTCTCAAAGAGCTACAAGTCTAAACGGACGCGATTAGATTCTGACCAGCGGCTCCGAGAGGGGTCGCTTTTTCGTGGAAGGGAGGTGAACTAGAGCAGATGGGCGATCTAGGCTCGCTTGCGGGAAAGGCCGATAGCCCCGGTCCGCCAGAGGCAGGTGCGCCCGACCGGTTTCAGTCATTCTCGACTAGATCAAACAATTGTTTGATCTAGGTAAGCCCCGGTCCTATGCGTACTGGACCGGGGCTAAGCGCTGGGCGTAAGTTAGGACGCGATTGTGTGTGCCTTCCGGTGGCAACCGGCGCAGAGTGTGATGCCGTTGTCTGTGTCCCACAGCGCCGTGTACCGCTCGGCCTCGTCAACCCTGATTGGGCGGCACTCGGCCAGAATCGAAGCAAACGAAAGGAGGTGGTGAACATGAAGCGGATTTTTAAAGGTAGACTCTGCGCCGCATTGTTGGCACCTGCGGTTATCGCGCCTCAAAACGGCCTTTCGCCACTGTCGGTAAGCGGAAAGTCTCCGAATGATCTTTGTCGCTTCCACCTCTTCCCACTCCAGGCGCTTGGGGGTTCTAGTGGCCTTCGCGCACCGGCGTTGCAGTATGTCGTAGATGGTGGTGAAATTGATACCAAAGTCGGCGGTTATGTCAGCGATCTTATCGCCCGCGAGATAACGACGGTAGATTGTCTCTTCGCTGTCCTTGGGTATCCGTTGCCAGTATCGCCGGGGGACGTCATTACGGTTAAGGACTTTAAAAAACCCAGGGATGCTCAGACCGAAAGCTTTGGCCAATATCTTCGGCTTCTCGCCTTCCGAGTAGCGGCGACACAGATCGGCTTCTTGGGAACCGGAAAGCTTGCGGTCGTTGTGATGATTCGACACGTACGATACCGGCTCACCTTTTACGTAACCCTTTCCGGTGTGTCTGCTTCGCTGGCGTAGTTTTCTCACCGCAGCCGCAAACACAGAAGCCATAAGGAACGTCGGGGTAGGTCTGCTCCCACTGGGAACGGTATTCGGCAGCGTTCACGGCGGCGCTCAGTCTTCGAGAAGATCGGCGGGCGACACATCAAGAGCTTTGGCGAGTTTACCCAGTGTACCGGGGTGTGGACTCGGGCGGTCGCCGTTCTCGATTTGGGCGATAGTGCTCTGGCTGACGTTTGCCCGCTCCGCAAGCTGGGCTTGCGTTAGGGCGTTGCCGCGCCTTAGCCTCTTGAGCTTTTCGCCTGTAGTTGCCACCGCCGTAATCATATCCGTTTCCCTTTCGTTTTTTCCGACATACAGATTATACAACGAATCCAGATAAATTGCGATAAAAAGAGTAGACAAACGAATTAAACTGTGATATTCTGTAGGTGTCAAAGGAAAAAGCCCCGGAGCGCCGTCCAAAGCAAACTCCGAGGCCCGGATCAAAGGAGGCGATAGCTCCAATGACCACCAACTACAGTATACGCCCGGAAGCTCAAGAAGTTTCCCCGAATGCCGTCACTGCTACGGCGGCGGGTCCGTTCTGGATACCGTCGAAGTCAGCTTTGGCGAGTACGAGGATGTGTCGGGTAAATGCCCGATGTGTCTCGGTACGGGACGGAGAATGACCAAGGCGGAGCGGAAGGCGGGGCGGCGATGAGTCGCCCCACGCCGCGCCCGTGGCAAGTAGTTCACCACGGCAAGGAACTGTCCATCGAGGGGCCGGAAGGTAGCGACCTCAGCGAAGACAACGGGCGTAAGGTCGTCTGCTTTATCGAGGTCTTCGGCGTCGAAGATTGGGACGCCGAGAGCGAGGTTAACTTCAACCTCATTGTCGAGCGGGTGAATGGGGGCGAGAAATGACTTGCTCCATTTGTTCGGGAACGGGCTGGAGGCCGGACACGGTAGAGGGCGAAAAGGTTTTCTACCTGTGCGAGTGCCGGACAGAGGGAGAGGCGTTCCCCGAAGTCTGCTCCGCTCCCGGTTGTCAGAACATGATCCAGAGGCGTGAAGTTATGTGCGCCGCCTGCCGCGCCGAGTATGACGCTAGGAGCAATGCCGAAGCGTGGCAATACGCGGAAAAGGTCATGGAGACGCTTTCGGCTCTGCTTACCCAGGTCGGCTCGCCCGAAGAGCAGGAGGCTATAGAGGATGCGGTAACGCGGGCGCGGGTGTCGGCGGCTTACTATTCTCTTTTTCGATTGTTGCCGGCTATCGGCTAGGCTTCGGGCTGTTCTTCGCGGCGTTCGGCGAGCATCCGGACGTTGAGATAGAGGCTGAGGCCCAGGTAGTAGAGGAGGTAGAGGATGGAGAAGCCCAGGATCAGGGGTTCAGGCTCGGGCATCTGGAACAGAATCACGGCGTAGCTCAAGAGCCAGAGCGCGGTCAGAAAGAGCGAGAGCCGGTGGAAGGCCGCCGTGCGGGTGGGGTAGACGTAACGGATCGGGACGAAGACCAACGCGGAGCAGATGAGGATAACGGCCGCCACGGCCCCCACCCCCAGGTCGAAGACGATGGCGTAGAAGACCACGACGTTGAAGTAGCTCGGGAAGCCGAGGAAGAAGTGGTCGTCGGTCTTGGCGTCTACCCGGCAGAACTGGTAGCTCGACGCCAAAAGCGGCAGCGCCGCCAGGGCGAGGCCGTAGAAGCCTTCGGGCAGGTAGCCAATGCTCCAGAGCAGGACCATCGGGGCGAAGACGTAGGTGATGTAGTCCACGATGTCGTCCAGCCGGGCCCCGTCGAAGTAGGGGAGAGCCTCGCTTACCCGCAAGCGGCGGGCGAGGAGACCGTCGGTGCTGTCTATGAGGAGCGCCGCCAGCATGAGCCACAGCGCCTGTACGGCCTCACCGTTGTAGGCGGCTACCAGGATGAGCAGCGCCAGCACCGCGCCGCTCGCCGTGTAGAGATGCACGGCCACAGCCCGGAGGCGGAACCAGGGAGGGGTGGACTCCTCTGTATACTCCTCTACATGATTCTCTTCTACGCTGAGGTCTTCCATTCGCGGCCTGGCCGTGCCCCCTCTCGGATATCGCTTTCGCAAATAATATCAGCAACGAACGACATGGGTAACAAACACCGGTAGTCTTCCCCGGAACGCTCGGAGTCTAACCGGGCTCCGCGGCGAGGGACCGGACGCGGTTCAGCGCGGCGGCTATCTCTTGCGCCCGCGGCAGGCTCAGCTCGCCGGGATGCCCCCGGAAGTTGCCCAAAGAGCCCAGGCCACCCTCAAGTATTTCGGAGAGCGCCGCGGAGGAGATCTCCGCGATCTCCCGCTCCTCTTTACCGCTGGCGAAAGCCCCGATAATGCGGGCGATGGCCTCGGTCTGACCGGCTTCGGCGAGCTGCTCCAGGTAGGTCAGGTCCACCCGCTCCCGGCCCAACTCGACCGTGTGCAGCCCGCGGCCCCGGGCCGTCTCGCGCTTGCCGCGACGGAGGTTTACAGAGGACGGACGCGTCCGGCGGGCCTTCGGCGGTGCGATGCTCTTTTCCCCATGGGTTGTGTGGGACGGAAAACGCTGCCGGACCTCGGACGCCCGTTCGGTAGCGTCGTGCGCTTTATAGTCTTCCATCAGGATCACGTGGTCCGCCACGTCCAGGTAGTCCCCGACGCCGCCGACGACCACGACCGTCGAGACACCCAGCGTGCGGTGCAGCGGGCGCACCACGTCAATAAACGGGGAGATGGGTTCTTTCTTGACCAGCTCCCGCATCCGCTCGTCCCGGATCATGAAGTTCGTCGCGCTCGTGTCCTCGTCCACCAGGAGCAGCGACGTGCCGACCTCCAGCGCCTCGGCGATGTTGGCCGCCTGGGAGGTGGAGCCGGAGGCGTTCGGGGTCGAGAAGCTCTCCGTGGATTTCCCGCCGGGCAACTCCCCGATGGTGCCGGATATGTCTACCCCGCAGACGCTTCGCCCGTCCTCGGTCCGGATCTTGACCGCGTCCGAGCGCGTCACTACCAGCTCCCGCCCGTCGCCCGGCACGTGGTCATAGACGCCCCACGAGAGCGCCGCGAGCAGCGTGCTCTTCCCGTGAAACCCGCCACCGGCCACGAGCGTAACCCCCTCGGGAACACCCATCCCCGCGACCCTGCCCCGGTTCGGCAACTCGACGGAAACCCGGAACTCCTCCGGGCTCTGGAACGGGACCGCCCTCTCGCGCAGCGGACGGTCGCTGGCCCCGCTCTCGCGCGGCAGGATGGAGCCGTCCGCCACGAACGCCACCAGCCCCAACGTTGCCAGGTTTTTTCGCAGATGATCCGCGTCTTCTATCGCCTCAACGTGCCGCCGGGCTTTATCTCCGTCCACACCGGCGGGTGTGAGAGCCTGCCGCACGACCTCCGGAAGCTCCTTCAGCAGCATCGTCCGGGCGGCGCGGGCGTCGACGCTCCGGCCCCGCGCCGGGAGCCCAACCGCCATCCGGGCCTCGATGTAGCCGTCCTCCACCACCATCGAGGTGCGCGGCAGCACGACCTGCGACGGACGCTGTATCTCAACCCGCCCGCTCCCGCCCGAACCCCGGTTGCCCCGGACGACCCGCCGGACGGACTCCTCTACCTCGCGGGTCAGGAAGTCCTCGAAGGCGACCCGGCGGACCGGACTCTCGAAGAGCGCAGGGTCGAAGCGGTTCTCGCGCGTGCGAACCCGGATGAGCGACGGCGGGGCGAATGGATCGCGCTGCACCCTGTCTATGTATAGGGTGAACCCGTCGAACTCGTGGACGCCCCGAAGGTCCTTGTAGGCCCCGTAGCCCTTGCGGTCTATGCGGTTAAGTGTTGCCTTAAGCTGGCGCACTTCCCCTACCTTGGCAGTGTATGATCCTACGACGCGCAACCCAGCGAACAGTTCACATGCTTACGATTCGTCATGCCGCAACCTCCATCCGTTCTTCTCGCAGATTTCGCGCAGCTCCCCTTCGGAGGCGGTGGAGAGGAAGCGTTCCAACTCGGCCGGGGAGAGGACGCGCGGGAGCGACTCCAGCGACTCGTCGTAGGAGCCCGTGGAGAGGGGGCGCAGCCAGAACTCCGGATTGAGGGAGGCCACCGGCTCGGTGAAGGGACCGCATAGTACGGGCAGGATGTAGCGGAGCCCCTCTTCTTCCATGCGTTTCTTCCCTTCGACGTGGTGCAGGAGGTAGTCGGTGTATTTTTCGTCCGTAGCCCGGAGCTTCCTCTTGGCCTCGTCCCACCGCCGCCGCATCACGCCGAAGTGCCCCTCGGAAATCCTCAGGTCCAGGTTCCGCGCCCAGGTCTGGACCGCGATCAGCACGCGGCCGCGGCGCAGCGGCACGTCTATCTCTCTGCTCTCGCTGTGGCCGTTGAAGTAGAACTTGGCGTTGGGTAGATCCGACTCCTCTCGGTTGCCCACGAAGACGGGTTCTATCCCCGGCACGCGCCCTATATCCTCCGCCAGCAGAGCCTCGAACATGGAGGTTCTTGCGAAGGCGTGCTTAGTCCGCGAAAATTGCATCTGGCCGGCCAGGCTCTGGAAGAACGGCAGCGTGTTCAGGTAGTCCACCACCCAGAGCTCGTGCTCCGGTCCGCCGTGGATCATGTATGGGTAGCCGAGCGTCCTGGCGGACGCGGCGTCCCGTTCGCGTCCCCGCTCCCGCGCAGTGTCGGGGCCGGAGGAACTGGGAGATTCGCGTTCACACTCGGGCACGGCGTCCGGCGACGAAGACGCCAACGCGATGAAGCGCTCGACGTTTTGCTCGAGGTCCGTGTCGTCGGCGCGGTCCGGGTCGGCATCGGCAAGGTATCCTCGCGCCACTTCCTTCAAGGGGGCGCCTAGCAGTGAGTCGCGGGGTACCGGAAGCGTACCGGTGAGGGCGACCCAGGGGGCAAGCCGCGGATCTTCGGCCGCGTCCATGACCAGGTGCGCGAGTCCCCTGGAGATCGCGTGCAGGTGCTCCGGCGGCATGCCCACGGCGTCCTCTCGCTCGAAGATGGGGCGGAACCGCTTCCCGTACTCCATCATGGCGCCGAGCCAGAGGGGAACGGGAACGAACAGCTCACCGCCCCCGTATGGCCCGCTCGTGATGTCCGGGGAGTAGCCGTACATCAAGGTGAAAGGCTCATCGTCCGGGTCGATGTCTCCCATGGCCCACCACGCGAGGTTCCCGTTCTGGCTCCTGTACCGAAAGGCGTAGAGATTGTACGATGCCCAGTTCTCGGGCGAGCCCCACTCGCGGCCGACGCCTCCCCCGGCTAGGAGGATCAGCCGGGGGTCCGGCAGGCCGTTCTTGTGGGAGACGAGCCGCATGTAGTTGAACATCGCGCGGTCTATAACCCTCCACTGGTGGAAGTTGGCCAACCAGTGGAGCTTGACCGCGTCCCGAAAGATTGATTCTGGCAGTGCCCCGATTGAGATGCCGTCCTGCCCGAGGCCCATGTAGTCGTGTCGCAGGCTCCTGTCTCCACACCGCAGGACCCACCGGTCGGCGTTCTGGACGCGCACCCTGACGGCCGCCATGTCCGCGTCTGCGTCCCGGAGCAAGGGAACTCCCGTGCACAGCCTGGACAGGAAGAGAAGCTGCCTGTAGTCGTAGCGGCCGCACAGCTCCTCGAGCTCGCGCTCCGCCCCGGAGATGATCTCCTCGAACGGCCGGTCGGACTCCCGGGGCGGGAACTGCGTCTCCGGGGTCGCGGCGGACAGGCCGCCCGCGCGATCGATCAGTCCCGAGATCACGCTCCCGGCCTCGCGTATACCCGGCTCAGATTCCGACACGAGCTTGTCCCAGACCTCGTTCTCGAGCGTACGCCCGCTTCCCGACCCGAACAGGCGGCCGAGCACCCTAAACCCCCGGAGATTTCGCAAAGATTCGATGCATCACAACTCCTTGAGCCGGTAGAGCGGCTTGTCCGGGCGGCCTTCTTCACTCCTCACGACCTCTATTTTCCCCTCTGCCTCTAATCCGTCGAGGGCCTGGCGGATCTTGCGTTTGTCGGCACCCAAGATGCGGTGCCAGTCGGCGGTGGAGTAGAGGACGCCCTGGGGTATGGCGGTGAGGACTTTGAGAATCTTCTCTTTGGTCTCCTCCACTAGCTGACGCTCTCCTAGCCGAGGCCCATTTTCGCCCAGGCGCTCTCCAGGATGGGGTGGGCGACCGCCCGCGCCCGGTCGGCCCCGTTATCCAGGATGCCGTCCAGCTCCTGCGGGTCGTCGAGTAGTTCCAGGGCCTTCTCCCGGATTGGGGAGAGCCCTTCGACTACGACCTCTGCCAGGTCTTTCTTGAAGTCGCCGTATCCTTTGCCCGCGTACTCCTCTTCCAGCCCGGCCACGGTCTTGTCCGTCATGGCGGCGTAGATGTCCAGGAGGTTGGTGATGGCGGGTTTGTCGGGGGAGGCGGTGATCTCCGAGCCGGAGTCGGTTTTGGCCCGCCGGATCTTGCGCCGGATCGTATCTGGATCGTCCAGTATGGCGACGTAGCTGGAGGGAGCAGTCGCGCTCTTGCTCATCTTGGACGTCGGCTCGTCGAGCGACATGACCCGCGCCCCGGTCTTGAGGATCATGATCTCCGGCACCACGAAGGTCTCCCCGTAGAGGTGGTTGAACCGCCGCGCCAGCGTCCGCGTGAGTTCCAGGTGCTGCCGTTGGTCCTCCCCGACCGGGACCAGATGCGCGTTGTACAGCAGGATGTCTGCCGCCTGGAGCACCGGGTAGTCGTAGAGCCCGACGCTCGCCGCCTCGGCCCCGCCCCTTTGCGTCTTGTCCTTGAACTGCGTCATGCGCGAGAGCTCGCCGACCTTCGCCACGCAGTTGAGTAGCCAGGCGAGCTCCGTGTGCTCCGAGACCCGGCTCTGGCGGAAGATCACGGACTTCTCCGGGTCTATGCCGCAGGCTATGTAGACCGCCGCGACCTCCCGGATCTTCTGCCACAACTCCTTCGGCTCCTGCGGCACGGTGAGCGCGTGCAGGTCCACGATGCAGAAGTAGTTCTCGTAATCGTCCTGTATGGACACCCAGTTCTTTAGCGCCCCCAGGTAGTTCCCCACGTGAAGGTTTCCGCTCGGCTGGATGCCGCTGAATACTCGCTGTTTGTTCTCCATAGCGCCTATTCTAACGAATAGAACCCGGCCTGAACTTGCCGATGGATACCTAGCGAGTACCTTCTATGTTCTCCCGGACCGCGCTCACCATGTCGGCGGAGGAGCGGCTACTGTCTCTGCGCTCGTCCATCTTTACGACGGTGTACGCCCGCTCGATCCCCATCTCGAAGACCGCCGCCTGCGCCTTTGCGAGGGCGGCGTAGACTTCTTCCACGCTCTCCGCTTCTACCGTCGTCCCCATCGGTCCCAACGAGCATTTCAGGCCCGAGGCTTCCAACGCTTCGACGGCCGCAGCTACGTAGCGGCTGACGCTGGTGGTCTCCGTCCCCAGCGGGGCAATACTTATTTCGGCTACTACCAAAACCCAGCCTTTCCCTGTATCGCACTACCAGCAGCAGTCTACCCGAGAGCGGCCCTACGAACCCGAGGAAGCCGTGACCTCCTGCGCCGCCGCGACCACTCGCTCCGACAGCAGCGCGCCGGGGCTCTCCCCCAGCCGCGAGACCGGCCCGCTCACGCAAACCGCCGCCCGCACTTCTCCACTGGCTCCAAAGACCGGCGCGCTGACGCTCGCCACCCCCGACTCCCGCTCTGCCACGCTCTCCGCCCAACCTCGTTGGCGGATTTCCTCGAGCTCCGCCGCATCTCCACCCTCCGACCACGCCAGCAGCACCTTGCCGCCGGAGCCCTGATCCAGGGGCAGCACCGATCCCACCGGAACCATGTCCCTCAAACCCCCGCCGGCCCGCTCAACGGCGGCCACGCACACCCGCCGGTCCCCCTCCCGCACGTACAACTGAACGCTCTCCCCGGTCTCATCCCTCAAACCCTCCAGCACGGGCCGCGCCGCTTCCACCAGGTTCGTCCCCGCCGCGGCCACCTCGCCCCATCCCAGAAGCCGCAGCCCCAGCTTGTACCGTCCGTTGTCCCGCGCCACCAGATGGTGAACCTCCAGCGCCGAAAGCAGCCGGTGCGCCGTCGGACGCGGGATGCCGGTCGCCTCCACAATGCCGGTCAGACCCGTCGGTCCCTCCTCCGCCAGCAGCGCCAGGATCCCCACCGCCTTGTCCAGCACCCCGACCCCGCTCGCCACCCTGGTCTTGCCTTTCTCCCCGGCCTCATTTACAATGCTCATTGTATGGACAGCATATCTCACATATTGAGATGAAGCAAGAGAAGGTCACGACGACCGAGTGGGACGCCGCTTCTTACGAGGAGTTGGCGGACCCGATGACGCGCTGGGGCGCGAAGTTCCTGGAGCTCGTGGAGTTGAGGGGCGACGAGGCGGTCGTGGATGCCGGTTGCGGGACGGGCCGGGTGACGGAGTTGCTCCTGGGGCGGTTGACGGGCGGTACGGTGCTCGCGGTGGACGTCTCGGAGAAGATGGTCGCGGCGGCTGCGGAGCGGTTCGCCGGGGACGAGCGCGTGAAGGTGGAGCAGCAGGACTTATTGGAGTTAAATGCCGGGGACCCGGTAGACGTGATCTTCTCGACGGCGACGTTTCACTGGATCCTTGACCACGACCGGCTCTTTCGCCGGCTATCCGAAAACCTGAAGCCGGGAGGACTTCTCGCCGCCCAGTGCGGCGGCACGGGCAACGTCGCCCGGGTACTGGAGACGGCGCAGGAGATTATGCGCGAGGAGCGCTTCCGGGAGACATTCGACGGCTGGACCGACGCGAAGCACTTCGCCGATCCCAAGACGACAAAGGCCCGTCTGGAGAGGGCCGGGTTCGAGAAGATAGAGACCTGGCTGCACGAGGAGCCCACAAAGTTCGACTCGGTGGAGAAGCTGGCACCTTACCTCAGAACCGTGATCCTTCGCCAGCACGTGGCGGAGCTGCCGGAAGACGAGAGAGACGCTTTTGTTCGGGCCGTGGCGGGGCGTATGGCGGAGAAAGGTATGCCTGTTGTGGACTACGTGCGACTGAACATCCTCGCCCGGAGGTCCGGATGAGCGTCGGGGTTCTTTTCGATGTGGGAGCCAGGGGCTACGATCGGGCCCGCCGTCAGCTCGTGCCGGGTTTCGACGACTTCTACGGCGCGGTCTTCGATCTCCTGCCCTGTGGTCGGAACGAGCGGGTACGGGTCCTGGACCTTGGGGCGGGCACGGGATTGCTCAGCGGGATGGTAGCCGAGAGGTTTCCCGGGGCCCGGATCACGCTCGTAGATATATCGAGAGAGATGCTGGAGGTTGCCCGGCGGCGTTTCTCGGCGGACCACCCGCACTTCGACTTCCGCGTCATGGACTACGCTGGAGAAGAGCATTGGGGAGAGTACGAGATCGTCGTCTCCGCCCTCTCGATACATCACCTGGAAGACTCGGGCAAGCGGAAGGTCTTCCGCAGGGCCTACGAGAGCCTCTCTCCCGGAGGAGTCTTCGTCAACGCTGACCAGGTGCTCGGGGCGACGCCGGAGATCGAGGAGCGGTACCATGAATACTGGCTCCGGCGTACGAGAGCAGCGGGCGTCGCGGAGTGTGACCTGAACGCCGCGCTCGAAAGGATGAAAGAAGACCGGTCGGCTACTCTGGACTTGCAGCTAGTCTGGTTGAAGGAGGCCGGTTTCGACCCGGTAGATTGCGCTTACAAAGACCATCAATTCGTCGTGTACGGTGGATACAAGCCCGGTGGCAAAGGACCTATCATCGAACAAAAAACGGAGGAGATAGCATGAGCCGACCGAAGACGCTGGCGGAGAAGATCTGGGATAGACACGTGGTGCGGAGCGTGGAGGGGGAGCCGGACCTCCTGTACGTGGACCTGCACCTCGTCCACGAGGTAACGAGCCCGCAGGCGTTCGAGGGGTTGCGGCTCGCGGGTCGCAAGGTTCGGCGCCCCGACCTGACGGTGGCGACGATGGACCACAACGTCCCGACGTGGGGGCCGGACCGTCCCGTGGAGGACAAGGTCTCGGCCAAGCAGATGGAGGCCCTGCGGAACAACTGCGAGGAGTTCGGCATACAGCTCCACTCCTGGGGGACCATCGGGCAGGGCATCGTGCACGTCATCGGGCCGGAGATGGGCCTGACGCAGCCGGGGCTCACCATCGTCTGCGGCGACTCTCACACTTCGACGCACGGCGCGTTCGGGGCTCTGGCGTTCGGGATCGGGACGAGCGAGGTCGAGCACGTCCTGGCGACCCAGACGCTGCAGCAGCGGCGACCGAGGACGATGTCCGTCACTATAGAGGGCGAGCCGTCGCCGGAGATCACGGCCAAGGACATCATGCTCGGCATCCTGCACCGCATCGGGACCGGCGGTGGGGTCGGCCACGTCATCGAGTACCGGGGAGAGGCGATCCGGAACCTCTCGATGGAGGGCCGGATGACGGTCTGCAACATGTCCATCGAGGGCGGCGCCCGCGCCGGCCTCATCGCCCCCGACGAGACGACCTTCGAGTACCTGAAGGACAAGCCCCACTCCCCGAAGGTCGAGGACTGGAACATCGCCGTCGAGGAGTGGAAATCCCTGCGCACCGACGAGGGCGCGACCTTCGACAAGGAGGTCGTCATCCAGGCCGAGGACCTGGTCTCCTACGTCTCCTGGGGCACGACTCCGGCCCAGACCGTCGGCCTCGACGAGGCGGTCCCCGAGCCGCAGACCGAGGGCCACGAGCGGGCGCTCAAGTACATGGGCCTCGAGCCCGGCACGCCCATACGCGAGGTCGAGGTGGACACCGTCTTTCTCGGTTCCTGCACCAACGCCCGCATCGAAGACCTGCGCGCCGCCGCCCGCGTGCTGGAGGGTCACAAGGTAAAGGAGGGCATCCGGGCGATGGTCGTCCCCGGCTCCATGCGCGTGAAGCAGCAGGCCGAAGAGGAGGGGCTGGACGAAATATTCAAGGAGGCCGGCTTCGACTGGCGCAACGCGGGCTGCTCGATGTGCCTCGGCATGAACCCGGACATATTGATGCCCGGCGAACGCTGCGCCTCGACCTCGAACCGCAACTTCGAGGGCCGGCAGGGCAAGGGCGGCAGGACGCACCTGGTCAGCCCGGCCGTGGCGGCGGCGACGGCGGTAGTAGGGCGGTTCGCCTCGCCTAGTGAACTCGGCGTACCCGTGGAGGTGAGCTAATGGAACCGGTAAAGAAGGTAGAAGGGAAAGCTCTCCCTCTGGGCTACTCGGACGTGGACACGGACCAGATCGTGCCGAGCGACGCCCTCAAACGCATCGAGCGAACCGGCTTTGGCCAGTTCCTGTTCATGGAGTGGCGGGAGGATCCGGACTTCGTGATGAACCGGACCGAGTACGTCGGCGCCAAAATACTGCTGGCTGGCGAGAACTTCGGGAGCGGATCCAGCCGGGAGCACGCCCCCTGGGCCATTCAGGACTACGGCTTCGGCGCCGTCATCGCCCCCTCCTTCGCCGACATCTTCAAAAACAACTGCGCCAAGATCGGGCTTCTGGCAGTGGAGCTCCCCGAAACGTCCGTCCAGAAGCTCCTCGACGCGGTTCGCAAAGACCCCGAGACCCGCATAACGGTAGACCTCGAATCCCGCACCGTAACCGGCCCCGGCGTAGAGACGGAGTTCGAGATGGACGACTTCACCCGCCACCGCCTCTTGAACGGGTTGGACGACATCGGCCTCACGCTGACCTACGAGGAAGATCTGGAAGCATTCGAGAAGTCGCGGCCGGGATATCTGCCGAAGGTGATATAGAAGCCTACAGCAGAACTACGTTGACCTGATCCTCGCCGGGGTCGGTCAGACCTATCTCCCGGGCCGCGGCCACAGATAGGTCGAGCTCCCGACCCGCCACGTACGGACCGCGGTCGTTGACGGTGACCCGCACGGATTCGCCGCCGCGCTCTACCAGCAACTCGGTGCCGAGCGGCAGGCTCTTGTGGGCGGCCGTGAGCCTCTCAGGAGCGAACGGCTCGCCGCTGGCCGTCGGGTTGCCCGCCAGCGCGTATCCGTAGTAGGAGGCAGTCATCGTATGAGCGGTGGCTTCCTTCTTCCGCTCTACCTCCGGCATCTCCGGAGCCTCGGCCACGCCACGGCGCCCGATCTCCACAAGACGACCGGCGCCTTCGATAGGCTCCTCTTCCGCAATCGCCTGCGAGCCCAGGTAGACTACCGCGAGGCCACCCACGACGAACACGAACGCAAAGATCTTCCCCAAGCTGAGCGCAAACAAGATTTCCCCCTACCAATGGACAAGCATTTCGTATATATATGAGATTAGCATATAGCAACGCGATTGCAACCTTTGCGTATCCAAAAGATCAGTGGTGTTTCCGGCTAGAATTGGCAGCGTTGTGCATGAGCAGGAGAGGAGCGTAGGTGATCGAGGTTGCGATCATGATCGAGGGCCAGGATGGTATCGATTGGGAGCGTTGGAAACGCCTCGTCCGGGCGGCGGAGGACCTGGGCTTCGTGGGGCTCTATCGCTCCGACCACTTCACCAACCCCGACGGGCCATATAAGGACGCGCTGGAGCTGTGGGCCTCACTGACGTGGCTCGCGGACAATACGGAGCGGATAGAGTTCGGGCCGCTGGTCTCGCCGGTCTCTTTCCGGCATCCGGTGATCACCGCCTGGCAGGCGGGCGCGGTGGATGATCTGGCCGGTGGGCGTCTCCGACTCGGGCTTGGCGCGGGCTGGCAGGAGCGGGAGCACGAGGCGTTCGGATTCGAACTGCTCGACACCGACCGGCGTTTCGTCCGCTTCGAGGAGGGACTTGAGGTCGTGACCCGGCTGCTGCGGAGCGAGGAGCCTGTCTCCTTCGACGGCGAGTTCTACCAGCTTCGGGAAGCCAGGATCTCCCCGCGGACCGGCAACACTCCCATAGTCATCGGTGGCAACGGCCCGCGCCGGACGCTACCCCTGGTCGCCCGCTACGCCGACGAGTGGAACGGCGTCTTCCTGAGGCCGGAGAGGTTCGCGGAGTTGAACGCCCGTCTCGACGAGCTGCTGGAAGAATCGGGACGTTCGCCGGAGGGGATCCATCGTACCCTCATGACCCGCGTCGTCTTCGGGCACGACGAAGCGGAGTTGGAGCGCAAGCTCGGCGGCCAGCCGCGCGAAAAGGCGGACGAAGCGGGTGTTATTACGGGCTCCGCGGACGACGTCGCTTCCCGGCTCGCCGGTCTCGCCGAGGCCGGGGTCCAGCGCGTAATGTTGCAGTATATGGAGGTTGACGACCTGGAGAGCCTGGAGGAGATCTCCAACCGCGTGCTGCCCCAGCTCCGCTAGTCCGGCCGCAACCATGCAGACCCGCGCATCCGAGTCAGGCTCTACGCTGGCGCCGGGAGACTTCGAGCGCTTGCCTGTTATGTGGGCTAAACAACTCTTTGCCCGACGTTAATCGCGCTTCACAATATTCCAGACCTTACGTGTAAAACTGTAAGCCAGATGGCAAAGTCGGAGGAGACCATGAAGCGCGAGGTTGTAACTCTACTGTCCGTATTGTCGGTCCTGGTCCTCTTGGCCGGTGTGGGGTGCGGGCAGGCGGATGTACAGTCGGCGTCCGCCGGAGGTGAAACGGAATCGAAGGAGGCTTCGGTGGCCGCCGGAGCGGTGGAAGCCGAAACTACCTCGGCGAAGGAGAGCGGCGCCGAGGCCCGGGCCGGAAACGGCAGCGCGGTAGCGAAGTCCGGAGAGGCCGAAGCCCGGGCGGGAGACGCTGTGGCGGGAGACGGCGCGGCGCGCGCCGGTGATGCTACCGCGGGTGACGGCAAATCCGAAGCAGTTGAGGGCGATGGGGACGGTGTTCGAGATAAGGTGAGGCTGAAAGTCGGGGGTGAGCCGGGTACACGGTTCACCGGTACGTGTGTCGTCGGTGGCGAGGAGCGGGAGGTCTCCGGGCGGGCGCCCGAACGCTTCGTCTACGAGCCGGGCGGGCGAGAGGTGGAGTGTGAGGTCCGAGCCCAGAACCCGGACGCCGGCCCGCTGCGGTTCTCCGTCAACGCCGATGGCGGGAACCAGAAACAGAGGATCAGAGCTACCGGCGACACCCTGAGCTTCGCCTATTCCGAGAATAGTATCTCCTACACGACCTCGTCCGCCTCCGGAGCCGCAAGCCAGAGCTCCACGATAACCTCCTCCAGCTCCTCCGTGTCGTCTTCCTCCAGCTCCCGGTAGGCCACCCTCGGCGACCCGCATCCGAACGGGGCTTCGGGCCTGCGGCGGTATACGCCGGGATTACCGGGTATAACAAGGCGCATATGGCGAACGGGGAGGGGATCGTAGGTAGAAGCCTGGGCAGGGTCTTGGTGTTGGCCGTGGCCTTATTGGCGCTCGCCACCGTTGCCTGTGGCGGATTGGCGGGAGACGATGGTTCGGAGGAGGGATCTTTTACAGGAGGCTCTTTCAGCAACGAGCACGGGACGCGGGACTACCGGTTATATGTCCCGGGCGGCTACGAAGAGCAGCGCGTTCCCCTCGTCGTCCTGCTGCACGGGTGTAGACAGGACGCCGAAGACTCCGCTGCCGGCACGCGGATGAACGTTCTCGCCGAGCGGGAGATGTTCCTCGCTCTCTACCCGGAGCAGGACTCGGGCGCGAACTCGTTGAACTGCTGGAACTGGTTCGACCCTGACAACCAGAAACGGGGCGGTGGGGAACCCTCAGTCATCGCCGGCGCCACCGAGAAGATCATCGCCGAGCACAACGTCGATCCAGATCGCGTCTACGTCGCCGGGATCTCCGCCGGAGGAGCGATGACCAGCATCCTGGGGGCGACGTACCCGGATCTCTACGCCGCCATCGGCGTGCACTCGGGGCTCGAGTACAAGGCCACCGAAGACAGCAGGATGGCTGTGGCGATTCAAAAGATGGGCGGGCCGGATCCCGACCGGCAAGGCCGCGAGGCTTCCTGAGCGCCCGTTCGGAGGCCCGGGTCATCCCGACGATCGTCTTTCACGGAGAGGACGACTCGGTGGTTGACGTCGTGAACGCCCATCAGACGCTTTCACAGTGGGCCCAGACAAACGACTACGCGGACGACGGCTCGGACAACGGTAGCGTCACCGACGAGCCGGCCGACGTCCACCGGGAGCAAGCGCCGGAGGGCTACGATTACGTCAGGTACGTCTACGAGGACCCGGAAGGGGATGTGATCATGGAGAAGTGGATTGTCGAGGAGCTGGGCCACGACTGGTCGGGCGGCGATACGGAAGGCTCCTACGCCGACCCCGAAGGACCGGACGCCTCCAAAGAGATGGTCCGCTTCTTCGATCAGCACCCGAAAAGGTAGCGGCGGCCTGATAGCAGTGTGGCGAAGCTCGCCCTGGCGCGTCTATATTCACGTAATTCGGGAACGATATAACTGTAGCGAGGGAAGCTAATCTGGGAGACTCACCGTGGACAGGAGACTAGGGGGCAAGGTGGCGCTCGTTACGGGCACTTCGAGCGGGATCGGGCGGGCCACGGCGGTGCGACTCGGGAGGGAGGGCGCCGCGGTCGGGGAACCTACCGCTCGGACGAGGCGTCCTACGTCACGGGCGTCACCCTATACGTGGACGGTGGTATGATCCTCTACCCCGGCTTCGAGGAGTGCGACGGGTAGTGCGCCGTGCCGTACGATAGACTGTCAAACCCTGTTTCGGTAGAAAGGTCGAACCAGAGTGGCGAAGAAGACGAAGAAAGCGATCAAGAAGCTCACGAAGGCCGTGGAGGAGCTTCAAGAGCAGAACGAGGAGCTCTCCGAAAAGCTGACCGAGGCGCTCGAAGAGCAGGCGGAGGAGATCCGCGGCATGAAAGCGGCGCTCGCATCACAAGAGGAAGAAACCGAAGAAGAGCCGGAAGACCAGCCCGAAGGAGAGCTAGAGGCGACGGAGCCTGCCGAGCGCCGGGCAGAGGAACTTGGCGTGGACCTCTCTACGGTAAGAGGCACCGGCTCTGGGGGACGCATCCTGGTCAGTGATGTGGAAGAGGCTGCCAACTCGGACGAGTAGGAAGCCGGGTTAACCTCTCACCGGGTAGTTCTCCGACCTCAATATCTCCAGCTTCAGCTTCCGTCCGCAGCCGGGGCAGTTGACCACCTGCTTGCCGTACGACTCGCTCGACGTCTGGTTATCCATAAAGATCAAGAGCGGACCCTCCTCCGTCCACCACAGATCCGACCAGACACTGTGGTCACACTCGCAGTAGAGCGTAGCCAACTCCTACCTCCTCTTCCGCTAAAGTAATACAAGTATCAATTATACACGACTGACAGCACCCGGCAAGAAAGCCGTTGACACAGATAATGTTTAGGACTAAACTTAGCATATGTTGGACGAGCGTAGTGAAGTCTCGGAGGATAGTGGGTTGAGGAGCGCGCCGGTGGTGGCGTGGATGCGGCTGTTACGGGTGGGGCAGAAGATCGGGCGTGTGCTGACGGAGGATCTGAAGCGTTGGGACCTGAACATGGCCCAGTTCGACACGCTGGCGCGGGTGGGTTCTTCGGAGGGCATTACGCAGCAGGAACTGGCCGAGTCGTTGCTCGTAACCAAGGGCAACGTCTGTCAGATGCTGGATCGGCTGGAGCGTCGCGGCCTGCTCTACCGGCGTCCCGACGGCCGGGCCAACCGCCTCTTTCTCACCGTAGAGGGACGCCGCTTGTTCGACGAGGTGATCCTACCCCACGAAGCCCTGGTCGCGCAGCAGTTCTCCATCCTCTCAGCGGAGGAGCAGGGAGCCCTGATGCGCCTCCTCGGTAAGCTGGACCGGTCCTTATAGGGGAATAGAGATGTCATCCGAAAACGAGAGGAGAACACTTTCATGGAGTTAGGTGGACTACACCACGTCACGGCCGTAACCGGCCACGCCTCGGAGAACGTAGCTTTCTACACCGGCGTGCTCGGTATGCGACTCGTCAAAAAGACCGTGAATCAGGACGACGTTTCGGCCTACCATCTCTTCTACGGCGATGAGATCGGAAACGCCGGCACCGAGATGACCTTCTTCGACTGGTCCTGGGCCGGGCCGGACCCCGCCGGGACCGGCAAGATCTCCGCTACCGCCTTCCGCGTGCCCGACCGCGCCGCGCTCGACTGGTGGGCGGGACGCTTCGACGACCTCGGCGTGCGGCACGGGGACATAGAAAGCCGGAACGGAAGGGACTTTCTCCCCTTCACCGATCCCGAAGGACAGAACCTGGAGCTGGCCGACGGCGGGGAGTCGGGTATGCAACCCGGCATCCCTTACGCCGAGAGCCCCGTGCCGCGGGAGAAAGGCATCCTGGGCCTGCACGCCTCGACGCTCACCGTGAGGGACATCGGGCCGACGTCCCGGGTGCTGACGCAGGCGCTCGGTTTCCGGGCGGCGGACGAGTATGAGAAAGACGGGGCGCGGGTGGCTGTCTTCGAGGTCGGACCGGGCGGGCCGGGGACCGAGGTGCATCTAGAGGAGAGGCCGGACCTGCCACCCCACCGTCAGGTCGGCATCGGGGGCGTGCACCACGTCGCGTTCCGCACGCCCAACGACGAGGAGCATGCGGAGTGGCAGAAGAACCTGAGACGGATGGGGATCGGGGTTACGCCGGTTATAGACAGGTTCTACTTCCGCTCGGTGTACTTCCGCGAGCCCGGCGGCGTTTTGTTCGAGATCGCCACCGACGGTCCCGGCTTCGCCACCGACGAAGACGCGGCGCATCTGGGCGAGCGGCTCTCGTTGCCGCCGTTTCTGGAGCCGCACCGGGAGATGATCGAGGGCGGCCTACAGCCGATCTCACCCGCCGGAGAAGGCGCTTTCCGGTAGAGGACAAACAAATTCCCTGCAAGGGGAGCGGAGGCATCTTTATCCTTCCGCTCCCCGAAATTTTTGCGCGAAATAAGCCGGTCGTTTGAAAGACCGGGCGTTTCGGTGTAGATACGGGGGCTTATGGTTAGAGAGCAGCTACAGCGCGTGATGCGGACGCCGGAGGTCCTGTTTATCGGGATCAACGGCGTGGTCGGCGGTGGTATCTTCCTGTTGCCGGGCCAGGTGGCGGGGGCCGCTGGGGGCGCGGCGGTGTGGGCGTATCTGGCGGCGGGGTTGCTGGTCATCCTGATCGGGCTCTCGTATGCGGAGATCAGCGCGATGTACGACAGGACCGGCGGCCCGCTGGTCTACGTCGGGGAGGCGATGGGCAAGACGGCGGGCTTCTCCGTCGGCTGGATGGTGTGGGTGACGTACCTGGTCGGCTGGGCGGTCCTCTCCAACGGCTTCGTCGGCTACCTGGGCTCGCTGTGGTCCCCGGCGGAGACCTACAAAATCCCGATCATAATCGGCCTCGTGGCGCTGTTGTGCCTGCTGAATACCCTGGGTGTGCGGCTCGGGACGCGGGTCATACAGTTCTTCACGGTGGCGAAGCTCATCCCGCTGGCGTTGCTGGTGGTCGCGGGGTTCACCTTCGCGGGAGTGTCCGGCAACGCGTTTCTCGGCGAGGTGCCGCCGGGGGGCGACTTCTTCGCGGCGGTCCTGATCGTGATCTTCGCCTACGGTGGCTTCGAGGGGGCGACGATTCCGGCGGGCGAGATGCGCAACCCGCGGCGCACCATCTCCGTCGCCGTGCTCGGCACGCTCGTGAGCGTCACGGTCTTCTACATGCTGATCCAGTACGCCGCCCTACGCATAGAGCCGGACCTCGCCGGCTCCGACACACCGCTCGCCGCCGCCGGAGGGGCGATGTTCGCCGGCGGCCTCGTACTGATGACTATAGGGGCCATGATCTCCATCTTCGGCACCAAGAGCGGCGTCGCTCTAACTTCGCCTCGCGACCTCTACGCCCTCTCCAACGAGGGGATGCTGCCCGCCTTCCTCAGCCGCGTGAGTCCGCGCTTCCGCACGCCGACGGTCGCCATCTGGACCACCGGCGCGCTCGTCGTCATTCTGGCCGTCACGGGGACCTTCACCCAGCTACTCCTGCTAAACGTCGCCGCCCGCCTCTACCAGTACCTGATGGTCTGCGTCTCCGTCGTGATCCAGCGCCGCAGAGATCCCCTCGCCGAACGCCCGTTCCGACTCCCGCTCGGTGTAACCATCCCCTCCGTCGCCGCCATCCTGTGCGCCGCGCTCTTCACCCAGCAGCCAATCGTCAACATCCTCGTCGCCATTGGCGCTCTCGCGGTCGGCCTCGTGCTGTACGCCCTTGGGCGAGACCGGACGGCCCGCACCCCCTGACCGGAAGGAGTCGCGCAAAATGGCCGATACGATCATGAACATAGAGTAGGAGGGTAACTACCTGCTACTCGTTGGTTAACCAATTAACATTGACGTTAACATATTTTTGCGGCGCGCCCGGTTGAATGTTTAGCAAGGTGCAGGTAGGGTATATGTGTAACAGGAACATAGAAAACGCAAGCGTCTATAGGAGGTAACGTAGCAGTGCAGAGCACCATCAACAACATCGAGAAGACGACTCGCACCGCCCAGGAGATCACCAAATCCCAGCAGCAGGCCTTCGAGGCTTTTGCCGATAACTTCCTCTCTTTCCAGAGGCGCAACGCCGAGCTTGCCCGGGGTTGGGCTGACTTTCTCAAGCTTCAGGAGAGCAACGCCAGGGTGGCCCAGGATCTCTTCGCCAGCGGTATGAGATTTGCGGAGGTTCAGCAGCGCAACGTCAGGTTTGCGCAGGAGTGGATGGGCTATGGTCTCAACTTTTGGAGGGGCCAGAATGAGAGTAACGTCCGCGCCGCGGAGGTCGTCGCCCGGAGCGCGGCCGAGCAGCAGGAGGGCTTCCGCAAGCTCGCCGAGCAGTGGGCCGATACTTATGGAAGCTTCTTCTCCTCCTGGGGTTTCTACGCCAGGGAAGGTCTGAGAGAGGTTCAGGAAACCACCGAGCAGGCGACCCGCCAAGGGCTCAGGCTCGCCGAGGCCACCGCCGAGCAGACCGAGCGGGCGGCCCGTCAGGCTGATCCCAACCGGCTGCCGATCGAGGACTACGACGATCTGAACGTCTCGGAGGTCTCTGAGAAGCTCGACGGCCTCACGGCCGCTGAGCTCAGGAAAGTCGAGGCTTACGAGAAGCGCAACAAGAACCGCGAGACCGTCATCGAGCAGATCGAGCGCAAGATAAAGGCTGTTTCGTAAGGACTCTGCAAAGAAGGACCCTTTCGGGGCTATAGCAAAGGGCCGGGATCAATCCTGGCCCTTTTGACATTTACTCTTTTCTCCAAAAACTCCGGGCAGGACCGGAGGTGGAGAGTTCCCGCAACACGCGGACGGTGTAGAGTAAGCGCATGGCGGACATGAAGGTGAACATCCAGCACCTCGGCGGCCAGCGCTACGTGGGCCGCAACGAATCCGGGGACCAGATCCTCTTAGACGCCGACAGCCCCGCCCTCGGCGTCCGCCCGATGGAGGCCCTGCTCGCCGCTCTGGGAACCTGCACCGCCTTCGACGTGGTCGAGATTCTCGCCAAACGCTGCACCCCGTACAGAGCTACCGCATAGAGCTCGAAGGAACCCGCGCCGAAGAGCATCCCCGCCGCTACACCCGCATAAAAGTCCGCCACATCGTCGGCGGCGAAGGCATCACGCAAAAGAGCCTGGAGATGGCCGTCAACCTCTCGCACGAGAAATACTGCTCCGTGGCGGCGAGCCTCAATGCGGAGATTGAGGCGGGGGCTATTCTGGAAGAAACAGAAGGCTAGATAGTTTTTGCCTGCAGTTGTTGTAGTTTGACAACTTGATTAACTGTAAAGAATTATATAGTCTGAGACTGCCACCCTAAACCTTTTCTGTCTCTGTAGACTTCGAATGCTGCACTGCCCCATTGTCGAGCCATCACACTACGGAGTTCGCCCAAAATAATAAGTGCTTCGTCGAGCCTAATCTGCTCTCCTTCGGCCGGAATAGTTTCGATTGCATCAAGAAATTCATCGTTACTTACTTGGAGGCCGCGCCAATAGGCTGGCAACTTTTCGCACTTGGAAACTCTAGAAGCGATTGGACAGCTTCCTCACGGCTCCTTGACACATACGCTACTCGCCTATTGGCGCGGCCTCTTAATAACACTCAGAGATTCTTTCGTTCGCTCATATGCACTCGCATTTTACACGAGGCGCAGATCCCTAATTTCAATAAGACACACAACCTCAAAACGACGAGTAAAGTTCTCTTGTCCAAGACTGTCAACTCGGGGCTTTCTTACAGAGATTTACCTCTTAGGATCTCGTAGGCGTCGTACACGGTGCGGGCCTTCGATGCCGGCCTGGGGGTTGAGACCGAGCCAGTCGGGGAAGGCGCGGGGGAGATGGCTTGGGCTGTCGAGCGCTATCATACGGTCTCGGATCGCGCTCGCGAGATCGAAGCCTCCCATCTAGACACTGGCTATGGTCGGACCTGGAAGACGTTGCTCGGAAGCTGGAACGAATTGAGGGACGGGACGCTGGTGGTGCCTTCGGGCTACCTGAAGGTCGTGACCTTGAAGGGTTGATCCAGCCTGACGGAGACCGTAGAGACGATGGAGCCAGAGTCTAGATGCTGAAGACTCCGGCTCCGATACTCTCCCGGCCAAGTCGCTCTTACGAGGTCCGGAACAGCTTCTGGTCGATCTGGTCGAGGACGGTCCGGCGTTCTTGTTCTGGGCCTCGTACTCTCTCGCGCTGGAGCTCCGCCTCGGAGAGCCCGTCGAGCCTCTCGGCGACTTGTCCGACGTTCAGGTCGTCGTAGTTCTCGATCGGCACCCCGGCATGTCCCTCGGGGGCCTGTACCGAGGTTGACGCCCACTCGGTGGCGTCCTGGACCGAGGAGGCTGTCCTCTCTGTGGCCTGGGTGGCGGTCCGGGCTCCCGACTGGACGTTACTCCGCGCCCGCTCCATATTCGCCTGGTAGTAGGCGGAGACGGAGCCCAGGAAGTTTTGTAGAGGCCCATCGACTCCTCAGACATCCGCCTGAAAGCCTCTTGCTGCTTTCTGGACTGCTCCGCCAACCGTTGCGAGGCGTCCCGGTTGCGCGCGGCCTCTGCCTGCAACTCAGACATTACGGACTCGAAGAAAACTCCGGGTCAGGCGGTTAGCCCGCTCCTGGGCCTCCTCAGACCTCTCGGAGGCGATCCGGAAGGACTCCCTGACCGCTTCGGCGAAAGCCCGGGCCGCCTCGTTTATCTGCCGCGCCTGCTGGTTATCTATGACCTGTCTCTACTCCCCTTTGCCTCGCTTGCTGATGACTATGGGCATATTAACCTGTGCCGAAACCAGCCGCAGCCTGGTTATCCAGAGAGCCAAAGGGACAATCGGAGCCTGTACCAGATGTGACGGCGGCAACGACCGGCCCGGAGGTTCTGGACTCTACTGCCCGGTGTGCTCGGTGGTGTAACGGCCCACGATCTCCAGAGACTCCAGCTCCGGGTCGAGTTGGCGGGTAATGCCGTCGAGCAACCCGATGGCGCGTCCGACGAGGAGCAACTTCGGCGGGATGTCGCCTACGCTCGCGCCCAACCGCCGCCCGAAATTTCCCAGGTCCAACGCCTCGTCGTCGGGAAACTCCTCCGTGCCGAGCAACACGCCGACGACGCCGAGTAGGGTGTCCAGGTCAGTATTCTCGTCTATCGGGAGGCCCGTTTCCCCGAGGGTTCCGGCGAGCGCGTTGAGATCTCCCTCCCCGAGAAAGCGCACCATTTTTGCGAGGGTCGCGGCGAAGGCGGGGTCTATGCCCAGGGTGAGGCCGTGGTCGAGGAGCACGAGCTTCGGACCGGGCTGTACGAGGATGTTGCCGGGGTGCGGGTCGGCGTGGAGTATGTTGCGGTTGAAGAGCTGGTCGGCGTAGGCGTCGTTCAGAAGTTCGGCCACCGCGCCGGGTTCGATGCCGGCGGCGAGCATGGCGTCGCGATTGGTGATCCTGACCCCCTCCATCAGCTCCATTACGAGCAATCGCTCCGTAGTTAGCCCTTCTACTACCTCGGGTACGACGACGTCTCCCCGATCTTCGAGGGCGGTCCGCAAATCTTCGATGGACGCCGCTTCGCGCTCGAAGTCCAGTTCCAGCGGGAGCGTCCAGCGGAGATAGTCCGCGATGGGTTGGAGGCGCACCCGGGGTTCTACGGAGGCGAGGGTGGCGAAGGTCCGCTCCAGGGCCGAGAGATCGGCCTCGATGAGGTCTGCGACGTGTGGGTACTGGACCTTAACGGCTACCTCCCGGCCCTCCCTGAGCCGGGCCCGGTGGACCTGGGCGATAGAACCGGCGGCGATGGGCTCGGGCTCGATGTGGGCGAAGACCTCGGATATGGGCCGGCCCAACTCCTGGGTGATGGCGGGTTCCATTACCGACCATGTTTGAGGCGGGACGCGGTCTTGGAGGGAGGAGAGGGTATCGGTGTAGGCGGCGGGGAGGAGATCCGGACGGGTCGAGGCGAACTGGGCGCCCTTGATCAGGGTTCCCCCCAACGCCGCCGCCGTATCCAGCACCCGCGCCGCCCCACGCCGGTGCTGCAGCTCCCAATCCTTTTCGCCGACCAGTTTGGGTGTCCACCGCAACCGCTCCCGGAGCGTCGCGTAGCCCAGGTACAGGTCCGCCGCGACCGTCCCGATCACCATCGCCCGCGGCAGCCACTCCGCCCCGAAACCGGGCCCCTCACCCGGCGCGACCCGGCCCAAACGCTCTCCCGCCGCGAAGCCTGCCGCCGCCCACAGGAATGCCTGCGCCCGTGAGAGGTCTCTGGCCCGCGCCGCGAGGGCCGGTCCCGAAAGGTTCTCCGCCCTCGTGGACTCCCGCGCGTCTTCACTGGAACGTCGGGCGGCCCCGAGCAGTATCTTCTGCGCCTCGAACGCGCCGCGGGTCCATCGCTCGTTGGCGGCGAGCGAGGCGTCCAGCCAGTCACGGTACATACTCGTTGCCAGCGCGTACCACTGCGGCATCATGTTTCGAGTTCTTTCATTTGGAATCCCTCATAACTTGCGGAGTCTACCCTCTCTGATCTGAGACGTCGGCCAGGGCGGAGGCCGACTCGCCGGAGGGTTGCATGACGACGCTGAAGCTGCTCTCGGTCTCCAGCACGACGGCCTCGACCTCCTCGACGGCGGCGATTCCCTGGGAACGGAGGGCGGCCCGAACCTCTTCCTCCGTTACCCGCTCCTGCTTCATCGCCCCGGCCAGGAACTCGCCCTTGTGGACGAGCAGGGTAGGCTCGGCCTTGACCAGGCGGCGGACCGCGGGTGAGTGGACCGAGAGCCAGGTGATTGCGAACTGCAAGAAGATCAGGACGGCGAAGGCCAGCACCCCGCGCGCCAGTGAGACACTGCTGGAGAGCAACACCGTCGCCAGCGTCGAGCCCAGGGCCACCGTTACGATGAAGTCGAAGGCGTTCATTTTGGAGAGCGTTCGCTTGCCCGAGACCCGGAGCAGGAGGACCAGTGCGAGATAAGCCAGCGTCCCGACGAGCGCCGTCCGTCCCAGAGTCATCCAACCATCAAAGAGCATAAGCCCCCTTCTCGAAAAGAACAGTAGGAAACTTCTTACCCAGACCGCTCCGAATCTAGAGGTGACCCAGCGTCCGGTCGAGAAGCTCGAAGAAACCCTCCCGATCCAACTTCACACCAACCTCGGCGTTGGGCGGTTTGCCGGTGGCGCCGTAGAAGTTGCAGGCGGTCTCGCCGTGGATGGGGTTACTTTCGCACTCCGCGTCCAGAATTATCGGGATACCGCTCAACGTTGCTCCCTCGAACCCAGGTACAACACCAGCGGGAACAGCGCCGAGTAGAGCAGGTAAACGGGCCTCCGTCGCTTTACCGCCCACACCGCCGCCGCCAGGTAGTACGGCAGCAGCAGGAGCGCGGGTAGCCGGCCCGCACGCCTACCTTCCGCAAAGAGGCGCGTGTAGCCCAACACGACGCCCATGACCACGACCATCCAGCCCCAGTAGTTCAGGAGCGGCACGCCGCTCCTCCCGTGGACTCCCCAAACCTCGGCGGCGTAGGCTCCGTCTACTTTCCACTCCCAGAGCCCGGCGTCCAACCCGAAGGGGTCGAGTATCAGGTCGAGGTTCGTCGCGACGAGCGCGGTAGCCGGGGGAAGGACTTCGCGTCGCCGCGTATCGTCCATCGGAAGCCGCGACAGGGCACGCTCTGTCGCGCAGTAAACGCCGTAGATCACGCCGTACCAGAAAAGCGGGATGGCGAGTGGGACGCCTCTCAGGCGGGGCCTCGTGCGGTGTCGCAGGAGACCGAACGGGCCGGTGACCAGTAACTCGCCGACGGCCGGAAGCCCGGTCGAGAGCGCGAAGAAGACGGCGGCGCGCAGCGGACCGCGGGTACGGATCGCGTCGGCCAGGTTCAGGACGGCGGCCAGGATCGCGTGGACCAGGAGCAGCTTCGAGATGCGCGGGTCTACGTCGTCCACGGCAGGATCCTCCTCTCTGTCCGGGACATTATGACGAAAGGGTTTCTCCGTTCAGGGTCGGGGTCCCGTTTGCGGTAATCTCTTTTGCGGGTATACTAACCCGCGACTGGGGAGTAGCCGCCCGCCGGAGAGGCGGGGGGACCGGCCGTCAATACGGGGTTTATCCCCCGGCCGGTTACCGGCGCTGTGGCGCAACGGGCGAGACCATCGGCAGGTAGAACTGGCTGCGGTGGGCTCGCTTTTTACGTCTCCGCGGCCCGTCCGAAAAGGAGATGGACCGTGCAGGCACAAGAAGTCAGCGCCGGAGAGCGTACCGCCAAGTGGCATTCGCTGTCTTCCGGGACGGCTCTGGACGAACTGGAGACGCGTGACGACGGCCTGAGCGCCGAGGAAGCCCGGAAGCGTTTCGAGCAGGTCGGGCCGAACGTATTGCAGCGTAGCTCCGGGGACGGGGTGCTCAAGCTGTTGTGGCGCCAGATCAACGACCCCCTCATCTACGTCCTGCTTGCTTCCAGCGCCCTGGCTATCGCCTTGGGCAAGATCGTGGACGGCTCCGTGGTCCTGGGCGTGGTGGTCGTCAACACCCTGATCGGCTTCGTCCAGGAATACAAGGCCGGCAAGGACATCGAAGCTTTGACGAGCCTGGTACCCGACGAGACGACTGTTTTGCGCGACGGCAAGCGGACCTCGGTAGAAGCGCCCCAGATCGTGCCGGGCGACGTAATACTGCTCGAATCGGGCGACAAGGTCCCCGCCGACGGGCGTCTGCTAACCCGGCGCAACCTGCAGGTGGACGAAGCCGCCCTCACCGGCGAGTCAGTTCCGGTCTACAAGGAGACGGACCCGGTCTCCGAGGATGCTTCTCTCGGCGAGCGCTCCAGCATGGTCTACGGGGGGACGCTGGTCGCCTCCGGTACGGGGCGGGCGGTGGTGACCGCCACGGCGGGCGAGACGGAACTCGGGCGTATATCGGAGATGTTGGGCGAGACCACCGAGGTACAGACGCCTCTGACCCGCCAGATCTCGACTGCCGGAAAGTGGATCTCGGCCGCCATTCTCATCGTCGCCGGGCTCCTCTTCGGCGTCGGCCTGTTGCGCGGCTACCCGCTGGTCGACGCGGTGCTCTCGGCCATCGCCCTCGCCGTCGCCGCAATTCCCGAGGGCCTGCCGGCGGTCATCACTATAGCGCTCGCCATCGGGGTGCGGCGCATGGCGGACCGGCGGGCCGTCATCCGCTACCTGCCCGCCACGGAGACTTTGGGCAGCGCCACCGTGATCTGCACGGACAAAACAGGCACCCTCACCAAAAACGAGATGACCGTCAAGAAGCTCTGGACCCCCGGCAGAGCCAGCTTCTACGAGCTATCCGGGGTTGGCTACGCTCCCGAAGGCGAGCTGTCCGGACCGAACGGCGAGAAAGCGGCGAACCCGCCCGACGGCCTGCGCGAGCTGCTCCTGGCGGGCACGCTGTGCAATGACGCCGGGCTTTCGCGCGATGGGGAAGCCTGGCGTATCGAGGGCGATCCCACGGAGGGCGCGCTCATCGTCGCCGCCCGGAAGCTGGGCTTCGACGAGGAGTCCGTCAAGAAAGAACATCTCCGTAAGGATGCCGTGCCCTTCGAGTCCGAGCGGCAGTACATGGCGACGCTCAACGAAACGTCCGAAGGTGGAGCCGGCGACGGGCAGACGGTCTACCTCAAAGGGGCGCCCGAGGTCGTGCTGGAGCGCTGCGACCGGGTGGCCGGTGGTGCAGAGCTTGACCAGGAGTCGGTGCTCGAACACGTTTACAACATGGCGAACGATGGTCTTCGCGTCCTGGCTTTCGCCGCCCGGCGGCCAGATTCGCCGCTTACGGAGTTGACCCAGGAGGCCGTCGAAGAAGGCGCCTTCGAGTTGATCGGGTTGCAGGGCATGATCGACCCGCCCCGCGAAGAGGCAATAGAAGCCATACAGAAGTGCCACGCGGCCGGCATCACGGTCAAGATGATCACCGGCGACCACGCCGCGACCGCCGCCGCCATCGGCCGCCAACTCGGCCTGGTCGGTGCCGAAGAGAGAGCCACCACCGGAAGAGAGCTGGACATGCTCGCAGACGAAGAGCTAACCGAAACAGCCTCCTCCACCAACGTCTTCGCCCGCGTAGCCCCCGAGCACAAGCTCCGCCTGGTAAACAGCCTCCAGGCCCAGGGTGAAATGGTAGCAATGACCGGCGACGGCGTAAACGACGCCCCGGCCCTAAAACAAGCAGATATAGGCACCGCGATGGGCATAACCGGCACCGACGTCTCCAAAGAATCCTCGGACGTGGTTCTGACCGACGACAACTTCGCCTCCATCGCCGCCGCCGTGGAGGAGGGCCGCCGGGTCTACGATAACTTGAGGAAGTCCTTCGCCTTTATCCTGCCGACCAACGTGGGGCAGGGGCTAATCATCCTGCTGGCGGTCATGTTTTTCCCCTTCGTAGGTGGGGAGCCCCTGCTGCCGATACAGCCCACCCAGATCCTGTGGGTCAACATGGTGGTGGCCGTGGCGCTCGCCCTGCCGCTGGCCTTTGAGGTGTTAGAGCCCGACGCCATGAGCCGGCCGCCCAAAGACCCGAGTGCCCAGCTCATAGACCGCCTGGTGTTAGGAAGAACGGTAGGCGTAGGCTTACTCATGGCCGCGGGCGGCATAGGGTTATTTCTCTTCGAGTACTACAGGCAGTTGGGCCAGGGGACGAACCCAGAACTTGCGCTGGCCGAGGCGCAGACGATGGCGGTGACGACCATCGTGTTCTTCCAGATCTTCTACCTCCTCAACTCCCGCTCTCTGCGGCACTCGGTGCTGGAGGTCGGGTTGTGGACCAACCGGTGGATCTACATCGGCATCGGCATCCTGCTCGTGCTCCAGGTCGGGTTCGTTTTCCTGCCGTTCATGAACACCCTGTTCCACTCGGTGCCGCTGGGGCTGATGGGGTGGCTCCAGGCGCTCCTGGTCGGTCTGGTCGTACTGCCCGTCATCAGCGCCGAAAAGTGGATCCGTAAGCGTCGCAGAAGCGGTGGCGCGCGGGCGAACCCCGCAGGATAGCGGCTCGCCCCTGAGGATTCTGTTATCTCTAAGTTCTGAGAATAGGAGAGTACTTTGACCGAATTTCCTTTGTGGGCCTGGATCGGGTTTACGGTCCTGATCGTCTTCCTGCTCATTGTGGACCTGCTGGTGCTCGGGCGAGGGTCGCGCGAGATCTCCTTCCGCCAGGCGACTGCCCTGAGCGCGTTCTGGGTCGGGCTTGCCCTCCTTTTCGGGGTGGTGGTGCTGCTGGTGGCCGGGCCTGTCAGGGGAGCCGAGTACTTTACCGGCTACATCGTCGAGAAGAGCCTCTCGGTGGACAACGTGTTCGTGTTCGCCCTGATCTTCACCTACTTCGCCGTGCCGTCCCGCTATCAGTACCGGGTCCTGCTCTGGGGAATCGTGGGCGCGCTGGTGCTGCG
>JALYGE010000048.1 GCA_030777225.1 Actinomycetota bacterium | reverse complement strand
TTTCGCGAGGGTTCAAAACTTCTGACGGTACGCCCGGCACTTCTTTGGGGATGTTGAGGCCAAAGAAGGGGTCTTTTGTAGTCTCGGCGGCGTCGAGCTTGCCCCCGATGACGGCTCGCACCATCTCGCGGGTATCTTTGAGGTCAATGCGGCTCCCGACGCCGTATGGACCGCCCGACCAGCCGGTGTTGATCAGGTAGCAGCGCGTACCATGCTCCCGGAGCCTGTCGGAGAGCATGGTGGCGTATGTGGTGGCGGGCAACGGCAGGAACGGCGCGCCGAAGCAGGCCGAGAAGGTCGCCTCTACGTCCATTTCCATGTCAGCCTCGGTCCCGGCGAGCTTGGCAGTGTAACCGCTGAGGAAGTAGTAGGCCGCCTGCTCGGGGGTAAGGGCGCTTATGGGCGGGAGCACCCCGAAGGCGTCGGCGCTCAAGAAGAGGACTGCGGCCGGGTGCCCGCCCCGGCCGTCGGGGACGGAGTTTTCGATGTACTCCAGGGGATAGGCGACGCGGGTGTTCTCGGTGAGGGTGTTGTCCGTGTAGTCTTCCTCCCGGGTCTTGCGGTCCACGCCGACGTTTTCGAGCACAGAGCCGAAGCGGATGGCGTGGTAGATCTGGGGCTCTTTCTCAGGACTGAGATCTATGGTCTTGGCGTAACAGCCACCCTCGAAGTTGAAGACGCCGGAGTCCGACCAGCCGTGCTCGTCGTCCCCGATCAGGGCCCGCTCGTCGTCGGCCGACAGGGTGGTCTTCCCCGTTCCCGAAAGCCCGAAGAACAGGGCGACGTCGCCGTCTTTGCCTACATTGGCCGAGCAGTGCATCGGCAGCACGTCGTGTTCGGTGGGCAAGACGAAGTTCATCACGGTGAAGATAGATTTCTTGATCTCCCCGGCGTACCGGGTGCCGCAGATGAGCACGAGCTTTTTCTCGAAATCCAGACCTACAAACGTCTCGGAGGCGGTCCCGTGCTCTTCGGGTTCGGCCAGAAAGCCCGGTACGCTCATGACGGTCCACTCCGGCTGGAAGTCTTCCAGCTCGTCCCGGGAGGGCCGGCGGAAAAGCTGGCGGGTAAAGAGGGCCTGCCAGGCGAACTCGCACACCACCTGCACGTTGAGCCGGTAGCGAGGGTCGGCGCCGGCGTAGGCGTCTACCACGTAGATCTCATCGAGGTTCTCCAGGTAGGTCCCCGCCTCCTGGAGAAGCCTTTCGAAAGATTCGCGGGAGAAGGGTTTGTTTACGTTTCCCCAGGCTACTTTGTCTCTCGTGACATCGTTCTCCACTATAAACCGGTCTTTGGGGGAACGTCCGGTGCGCTTGCCGGTCTTGGCGACCAGGGCGCCCGAGTTGGAGATCATACCCTCCCTCCGGCGCACGGAGGCCTCTACGAGGCGCGGCGACGGCAGATTTTCATGCACCGCCCCGAGATGTGTCAACCCGAAACGTTCCAGCGTCATCTGGCGAACCGCTAAATCCATGTTTTCCCTTCACCCTTCCCGGGCTATGCCCGGCAACTCGTCCATCAAACAAAGCTCGTGGCTCCATCCATGGAAGGAAGTTTAACAAACAGAAAATGCGATCGCCGTTAAAAGTTTCCGCCACCCGCAGACATCTGGTGTAGTCTTTCTTGCTGGCAACCAGGAGGCGCGAAATCTCTACTTTGGAACCAGGCGGATTCGGGTGCAGATAGCTTTTGTAGCCGACGACCTCTACCCGGGCTTCGGCGGCCAGGCCGCGGCTACGGAGGGTCACGTAGAAGCACTACTGGCGCTCGGACACGAGGTCCGGGTCCTGGCTGGGGCCGAGAAATCTCCGTCCGAGCCGCCACCGGGAGTGCGGCTAAGCCGGTTGCCGGTGTGGCGTCCCGGAGACAAGCAGACGCAACTGGCTCTTCCACGACGGAAAGAGATAGACGGACTTCTCGACTGGGCCGAGGTGGTACAGGTCAACACCCCGACGCCCCTCGCCCTGCTAACGTTGCGGCGCGCCCGACGCCGCGGAGTACCGGCCGTGATGGGCTTTCACACCCAGGAAGAGAGCATGACGCTTCACTTCGAAAAGCTGCGGGCTCCCGTCGCCGCGGGGCTGCGGCGCTGGTACGGCTTTCTGTACCGCCACCCCGACTGCCTGGTCGCCCCGACGGTGTTCGCGGCCCGGCTCGCGCGCCGCTACACGCCGCGCCCGGTACACGTCGTCTCCAACGGCATCCGGCCGCCGGAAAAGGACCCTACCGGCCCGAGGAGGGTCGCGCGCCTGAGAGACAGCCTGCTCTCGGGCAAACAGTTCTTGCTCGTCTACCTGAGCCGGCTCTCGGATGAGAAACGGCCCCAGGATCTACTGGAGATCATGGCCGCCCTGCGGGATCTGCGAAACGACACGCGGCTCGTCATAGCAGGCGACGGGCCCCTGCGACGGAAGCTGGAGCGACGAACCGCGGAGCTGGGCCTGGGAAACGCGGTGCGCTTTCGAGGTTATTTGTCCGGCAGGGACAAGCACGACCTTCTCACGGCCGGGAACCTGTTCCTGATGCCCTCCCCTACAGAGCTGCAGAGCATCGCCACGCTGGAGGCGATGGCCCGCAAGTGCGCGGTCGTGGCGCTCAAAGCCGGGACCAGCGCGGTATGCGAGATGGTCCAGAACACCGACTGCGGGGTCTGCTACGAGGCCGGACAAACGCGCGAAGCCGCAAAGAAGATAGACAGGCTCCTAAACAAACCGAACGAGTTGCGACGGCTGCAAGAGAATGCCGGACAGGCCACCGTGGCGCACGACGTGCGGAAGAGCGGACTCCGCCTGGAGGAGATCTACGACTCCTTGCTGTCCTCCCGCACGACACATACGAAATGACTCAGGAACTACTCGAAAGGATCGGATTATGACAGACGTGGCTCCTGCGACGGTAGCGATTACAGGCGCCAGCGGCTCCCTGGGTAGAGCGCTCGCGCGACGCCTCGTAGACCGCGGCCACCACGTAAAAGCGCTGGTGCGTAAAGAGAACGACGCGGACCGGCTGCGCGAGTTGGGCGCGGAGCCGATTCCGGGCGACGTGCGTGAGCCCGGCTCCCTGAAAGAGTTAGTCAGGGACTGCCGCTTAGTCTTCCACCTGGCGGCCTGGATGGGGTCCCCGTTCGATGAAGAACTGGCGTACGCGGTCAATGTCGGCGGGACGGAGAACGTGATGCGGGCCGCCGGGAGGGCCGGCGCGGAGCGGGTAGTGCTAGCGAGCAGCATCGCGGTTTATGGTCCGGTTCAGGAAGGTGTCGTTACCGAGGAGACGCCGGTCAAGAGCGTCGGAGACTTATATGGGGACACCAAGATCGAGGCCGAAGAGGCGGCGCGACGCGAGGCCGGGCGCGCCGGCGTGGAGCTCGCGATTTTGCGCCCGACCATGATCTACGGCCCCGAGTCTCCTTCGTGGACGGAGATCCCCTTCGACTCCATCTCCAGGGGCCTGCCCATCGTGATCGGGAACGGCGAGGACCTCGCAGACCCCGTCTACGTCGAGGACGTCGCCCGCGCCTTCGAGCTGGCAGCCTTTTCCCCGGAGGCCGCGGGCGAGACTTTCAACGTCGGCGCCGGACCCACAACCTGGAACGAGTTCCTGGGCTTCTACGCGAAGATGTCCGGCAAGAACCTGCGCCGCATACCGGCCCCGCTGGCCCGCGGTGGCGCCCGGGCCGCAGAAAAGGCGCAACGCGCCATCGGGCGCCGCCCCCAGGTAGTCGCGGAGATGGTCGGCGTGATGACCAGCCAGACGATCTACTCGCACGAGAAAGCGGCCCGAGTCCTGGGTTTCAGACCGGAGTTCAGCCTGGAAGAAGGTATGCGCGAGACGGAGACCTGGCTGCGGAGTTCGGGTCGGCTCAAGCGCGCCTCCGTGGCGCTGGTCACGGGCGCGGCGGGCGGCCTCGGGCGGGAGACGTCCGTCAAGTTGAGAAACGAGGGCGTCACGGTCTGGGCTGCGGACCTGGAGCCCCCGGAAGGGTTGGAAGGTGTTCGCCCGCTCGCGCTCGACGTGACCTCGGATGCGAGCATCGCGAAAGCCATGGAGAAGATAGAGGACGAGAGCGGTCCCGTGGACCTGCTGGTGAACGTCGCGGGGCTGGCTAAGCCGGACGCCCTGGAGCGCCAGGACTTCGGTGACGTGGAGGTCCAGTTCGATGTGAACGCCTATGGGCCGTTGAAGCTGGCGCGGGCCGTCGCGCCGGGGATGCGGCGGCGCGGGTGGGGGCGCATCGTGAACGTCAGCTCGACGAACGGGTTTATTGTGACGCCGTTCATGGGAGCGTACTCCGCCTCCAAGTACGCCCTCGAAGCGCTCTCCGACGCGCTGCGGATGGAGCTCAAGCCCTGGGGCGTGGAGGTCGTGGTCGTGGCGCCCGGCGCGATGAAAACCGCCTTCGCCGATAAAGCCCAGGCGGTGTTGCGGGAGAAGATCTCCACCGGCCGGAACGGCTGGAACGGCTACCTGGAATCTTTTCTGGAGAGCCCGCTCTGGGGAACGGAGAACGCCACGAGCCCGGAGAAAGTCGCCGGGTTCATCGCGCGGACGGCCCTCTCGCGGCGGGCGCCGGCGCGCCGCCTCGCCACCCTGGACGCTATACCGGCCAGGGTCATGTCCGTCCTCCCCACCGCCGCGCGGGACGTTTTCTTCGTTCGGGCTTCCGGGCTCCACCGCCCGCCCGCCGGTACAGCAGCCAGCCCGCAAAAGGTCCGATCAGGAAAATGATATTGAAGGCCAGAACGCGCCAGAGAAGCAACGCCCCGGCCACGCTGCCGTTCGCGGCATAAGATCCAACACTCAACCCTACGGCGGCCTCAACGAAGCCCGCCCCGCCCGGCGTGGGAACGAACTGGGAGACCAGCGTGAGGATGTTTAGCAGGGCCAGCGTGACCCCGAGGCTCAGGTCCACACCGTAAAGCTCCAGAAGGCCCCAGAGCAAAACGAAAGCGGCGAGCCAGTGTACGGCGGTCACGGCGTTGAGCGCCAACCTCCAGAGTATGGGCGTCCTCCCGTATGCCCTGGAGCTCCGGTAGTAGTCGCGGGCGATACCGCGTAGCCGGGCGTCGAAACGGTGGACGACCGGCCAACTGGAGGCCGACAGCAGAAAAGCGACCACCGGACGCGGGTAGCGGCCGAGCGCGACCGCGCCGGCGAGCGCCAGGACCGACATCCCGAGTCCCGCGGCCTCGATGCTCGCCGGCAATGTAACGGTATCGGAGATGAGCAGGTACACCAGACTGAGCGGGACGGCCCAGGCGAAGAACAAGAGGTCCAGGATAAAGACCTGCAGCATGACCCCGACGCTCCTGCCGAAAGAGACCCCGATCCTGTTAAGCGCCACAGCGGCGGTCGGGGCTCCTCCCGCGTTGCCCGGCGTGATGACCGCCCCGAAGACGGAGACCAGATGCACCAGCAAAGCCGCCGGATACGCGACGCCGATCCCCTGGTTACGACACAGTAGCTGCAGCCTCACGGCCGGCATCAGCCACTCCGCGAGGAGAGCCGCCGCACAGAGGGCCACGAGCTCCGGGGCGACGGCGTCGATCCGGTACGTCTCCGCCCGAAACAACTCCTCACCGGCTACCAGGTAGAGACCGGCAAACCCGAGCGCGAGGCTCAGAGAAAGAAAGACAACCGCCCGGATGGACAAGATCCGGGGCACGCTACCAACCCTGCTGCAAGGCGTAGCGGACCACGTACCGCGCCAGCCGCTCGGTGGTGTATCCGAGATCCAACGCCCGGCACCGCAGCGCGACCTCCTCCGAGAGCGCCAGGTCCGCAGCATAGCGTTCTATCTCCCGCAGTAGCGCTGCGCGATTTTTGACGTAAACTCCCAAACCTTCGCGCTCCACGAAGCGGAGCACGCCCCGCTCGTTGAGGCCAGCGTATCCGGTGAGAAGTACGGGACGCCCGACGGCCAACGCCTCATAGACCGAGGCCGGCCCGGCCTTCCCGACGAGCACATCGGCCGCCGCCAGGTAGGGAGCCACGTTTTCTACGAAGCCCTCCACCCGCAGCCGGTCGTTACCGGCGTGCAGCTTCCGTAGCTCTGCCCGGAGAGTTTCGTTTCGCCCCGTTATCGCCACGACCTGCGGGCCGCCGTCCGCGTTCAGCAGGGCCTCTACCAACCGCCGCTGGTCACCCCCCACCCCCTCCCCGCCGAACGCGACGAGGCAGGTAAAGCGGTCCTGCAGCCCGAGGCTTTCGCGGGCTCGTTCTCTAGAGGGCGGGTTCAGAAAAGCCTGGCGCACCGGGTAGCCGACGACCTCCAGCTTCTCCTGCGGCACACCGAGCCGCAGGAGGTTGCGCCGCACCTCTTCCGAGGGGACCACAACGTGGTCAGCCCGGGACTCCGCCCAGTAGGCGCTGATGTTGTGGGGCTCGGTGGCGAAGGTGAGCACGGGCGCTTTCAGGCCGTGGAGTCGTTTGGCCTCGGCGAGCCCGGTGGTTATGAGACCGTGGTTGGAGACGACGAGCCGGGGAGAGCGACGGTCCAGATCAGCGGCGGCTGCGCGGGCGAAGCCCCGCAGAATGCGGCGTTGGGCTGCTATAGCCGGTCGGGGAAAAGAGTCTATGATCCGCTGTCCGGCGCGCGCGAGGACCGGGTAGCGCAGCACCCGCCGCCAGGAGTCCTTGTGCCGACGGTCGAGGCCAGTGACTCCAACATCTTTCATGTAATCCGAGACCCGGAGCTCGAATCGACCGGGATAGGAGTTCTCTATGGCTTCGGCCATGGCCCGGGCCGTCGCCACGTGGCCGCCGCCGGCGGCGATGGTAGCGAAGAGTATATCGGGCCGGTTGACATCGTTTCCCACGCGAAGTTACGTCCAGCCGTTCTTCTCGTACCAGCGGGCCGTAAGATCCAGTCCTTCGCGCAGCGGGACCTCGGACCGCCAGCCCAACGCCTCTTCGGTAACCGAGACGTCGCAGGTCCAGGCGCGCGCGGCCAGATCTTCGGCCCGCCGCACATCGAAAGAAGGAGCCGAACCTCCGAGCTTTGCCGCCCGCTCGGCGATACGTCCGCCGAGCGCGAAAGCCCCGGCCGGGAGCCGAAGGGCGCGTATCCTGCGGCCCATAACCTTCTCCATCAGGCGTACCACTTGCTCCCAGGAGTAGCTGGCGGGCTCCGCCACCGAAAAGGGGCCGGCGCCTGCGTAGGATCCGCGAGCGGCCAACAGGGCTGCCGCGGCGACATCGGCGGCGTAGACGGGTTGCAGCAGGCCCGGTCCGGAGGGAAGGACCAGCCATCCTCTCTTAGCCATCTCGAACAGGGGTAAAAGGTCCGTGTCTCGCGGCCCGTAGACTGCGGCGGGTCGGAGGATGGTGGTCTCCATATCTCCCAGTAAAGCGTAGACGTGAGCTTCGGCTCTTCGTTTGCTCCAGCCGTAGGCGCTCGTGGGACGATCCATCCCATCGGGGCCGCGAGCGGCGAGGCTGCTGATAAAGACAAAGCGGCGGACCCCGCTCCCCCGCGCGGCGGCGGCGAGCCTCCGGGTTCCGACGGCGTTGACCCGCTCGTAGTCCTCCGGGCGACGGGCGCGGGTTATCCCGGCGGCGTGTATTACCGTATCCACGCTTTGCAGAGCAGGAAGCAGGTCCGCCGGGTGGTCGAGGTCGAGAGGCACTAGCTCTACGGGGAGATCGACCAGCCAGCGCGGGTGGTTCGGGTCGCGCGCGCCACAGCGGACCTCGTAGCCGGCCTCCGCGAAAGCCTCCGCTATGTGGCTGCCGACGAATCCCGTGGCGCCGGTGATCAGGACCCGTTCGGGCACTCTTCCTAAAGCGCTTTCTCGTAGATCTGGTAGGTTTTATACAGCTTTGCGCCCGCGGCCTCCAGGCTCCGCATGATAGCCTTGTTGTCCTCCAGCACCCAGGAGCACTCGCAGCGCTGGTAGCCTTTCGGGATAGCGTAGCGGTATAGCTCGTCAATGATCACCGCTTCGAGCCCCTTGCCCCGGTACTCGGGCATGAGGCCCAGGATCACCAGCCGGATCTGGTCAACGATCTTCTTCCGGTTCAAAAAAGCCAGCAGACCGGAGGGTAATACCCGGCCCCGCGCCTTCTTGAGCACCTGATTTACATCCGGCAGACAGAGGCCCAGCCCGGCGACCTCACCCCCCAACTCGACGAAGACTATAAGCTCCGGGTCTACGACCAGCTTCAACTCCGCGGCGAGTCGGTCGAACTCGGCTTCGGTGTACTTCACGAAACCCCAATTCTCGACCCAGCCTTCGTTGTAGAGCCTCTTGAGCAGCTTGAGTTCCGCGTCGAAATTTTTCATGTCGGCGGTGCGAACGGTGGGTTTGTAGCGACGGCGAACCATCTTTGCCAGGCGCCCGATCTTCTCCCCCACTTCCCAGTCCCGCTCGAAGAGGTAGGCGTGCAAATCTTTTGCCTTCTCGTACCCGGCAGCCTTCACGTATTCAGGGTATTCGGGGGGATTATAAGGCATCATGACGAACGGGTCGGTGTCGAAGGCGTCTATCTGGAGGCCCGCACCATCGTTCATCGAAGGATTCGCCGGACCCCGCACCGCCTCCCGACCCAGCTTTCTTCCCCACTCCTCTACCCGGTTCAGCAAAGCGTCCGCCGCAGCCTGACCCTCCGCCTCGAAAAACCCGAAAAAGATCAGGTTGTCGTCGTGGGTAGCGTTGTGGTTATCGTCGTCTATGGCGGCGACACGCCCGACGACCTCGCCGTCCCGCTCGACCAGAAACGGTATGACGCGGGCGTGCTCGTAGAAGGGATTTTTGCGCGGATCGAACTTGCGGCGCTCGTCCAGGATCAGGGGCGGAACCCAGTGCGGGTCGTCACGATACTTCGTAAACGGGTACTTTATGAACCGCGTCAGGTCCGCGCGGGACGCGACGGGCCGAACCGCCATCTCTCCCGGACCACCAACGCTTTTGGTCGTCAAGCCCGTACCTAGCCGATGACGCCCAGGCTCTTGCCGACGCCGGCGAAGACCTCGACCAGGTGGTCTATCTGCTCCGGAGTGTGGTTGGCGTTGACGCTGGTGCGGATAAGGCTCTGCTCCTGCGGCACGCCAGGTGGTAAGGCCGGGGTCGTAAAGACGCCCGCTTCCCACAGGGCCTTCCAGAAGACGACGGTAAGCTCGTCCGGCCCGATCAGGACGGGAACTATCGGCGTCTCCGAACCCAGAGTGTCGTAGCCAAGCGCGTTCAACCCGTCCCGCAACCGGTCGGCGTTCTCCAGCAACTTCTCGCGATGCCAGGGCTCCGTCTCCATAATGTCGAGGGCCTTGAGCGCGGCGGCGACCTGCATGGCCGGGAGGGCGGCGGTGAAGATAAAGGGCCGGGCGTGGTGCTTTATGTAACTGACGACCGAACCAGGACCGGCCACGAAGCCGCCGACCGAGGCGAAGGACTTGGAGAAAGTCCCCATGAGGAGGTCGATCTCGTCTTCGAGCCCGAAGTGCTCCGGGGTGCCGCGCCCGGACGCGCCGAGCACGCCGGTGGCGTGGGCATCGTCTACCGCCACGCGGGCGCCGTAGCGGCGGGCGAGCTCGACGATGCCCGGCAGGTCGGCGACGTGGCCGCTCATGGAGAAGATACCGTCGGTGACGATCATACGTCCGCCCGGTTTGTCCGCGTCTTTTTTCAGCAGGCGTTCCAGGTCGTCCAGGTCGTTGTGGCGGTACTTGCGAAGCGTTCCGAAAGACAGCCGCGCCCCGTCGTAGAGGCAGGCGTGGTTCTCCCGGTCGAAGTAGAGTATGTCCTGGCGTCCGGTGAGGGCGCTTATGACGGAGAGCACGCCCAGAAAGCCGGTGGAGAACGTCAGTACCGCCTCGGAGCCCGTAAAGTTCGCCAGGCGGCGTTCCAACTCCTCGTGCAGCGTGAGGGTGCCCGTCAGGAAGCGGGAGCCGGTACAGCTCGTGCCGTAGCGGTCGAAGACCGAAGACGCCGCCTCTTGCAGGCGCGGATCCTGGGTCAGCCCCAGATAGTCGTTGGAGCCGGTAATGATCATCTCCCGCCCGTCCACCGTAACGGTCCCGACGTTTTGCTCGGAGATAGGTTTAAAGTACGGGTATACTCCGATGGCCTTCGCCTCGTCCACGCGGGTAAAAGCATTTGCCTTGTCGAATATGTCTCCGTTGATCCGGGCGCCATTATCCGATCTCTGATCCGGGAGTTCCTGGATATGGCTGGTGTTCAAATGATCTGGCAAGTCAATCCTCCAAGACTTCGGGCCAGTGACATGGTGGATTATCCAGGCGCGTCACTCTAAATAAAAGAGTCTCGCAGAATATACACCAAAGTATAAGCGAGGTACACAAGCCACCCGGGCCCCAGCAACCGGGCCTGCCAGGGTACGTTCGAGACGAGCATTTGTCCCGAGGTGAGGCGCGAACGATGAATTCCGGTATCACCATTACGATGATACCCTTATGCCCGGACGGACAGGAGAGTAGGGTAAAAATTTTGCGTGAGATCGAAACTGAGACGGTAACGGAGGCGATACGCGACCTCTGCATCGAGACGAACACCCGCCTGCCGGAGGACCACCTGCAGGCGCTCCGCCGCGCGCTGGACGAGGAGGAGTCCGAGCTCGGGCGCGAGGTGCTGGAACAACTTCTGGAGAACGCCGAGGTCGCCCGCGAGGGTTGCGTGGCGTTCTGCCAGGACACGGGCTACGCGGTCTTTTTCGTCGAGGTCGGCAGCGAGGTTCGGTTCGCGGGAGGCGAGATCGGGGCGGCCATAGACGAGGGCGTCCGACGAGGCTACGACGAAGGATACCTGCGTAAGTCCATCGTAAAGAGTCCAGTAGACCGGACCAACACCGGCGACAATACCCCGGCGATCGTCTACTACGACATCGTTCCCGGTGACGGGCTCGGGATCACGATGCTCGTCAAGGGCGCGGGCTGCGACAACATGAGCGCCCTGAAGATGCTCACCCCCGCCGACGGCCCGGAGGCGGTGAAGGAGTTCGTGGTGGAGACTATTGAGAGGGCCGGCCCAAACGCCAGCCCACCGATGACGGTGGGCGTGGGAATCGGGGGGCCTTTCGAGAAGGCGGCCCAGCTCGCCAAAAAGGCGCTCACCAGGCCTTCCGGTGAGCCGAACCCCGACCCGCAACTGGCAGAGCTGGAAGAAGATATACTGGAGGAGATCAACGCTACCGGCATAGGTCCCGCAGGCTATGGCGGCCGCGTCACGGCGCTCGCGGTACACATCGAGAGCTTCCCGACCCACATAGCCGCCTTTCCGGTCGCCGTCAACCTCGACTGCCACTCGCACCGCACCCGCTCGGTGGAGCTATGAGCGCGGAGCCCGTTAGTCTCGAAACACCCCTCTCGGTAGAAGACATCGAACCGCTCAAGACCGGTGACAGCGTGCGGCTCTCCGGCGTCGTCTACACGGCCCGGGATGCGGCCCACGCACGGATACAGAAAGCGATAGAGAATGGCGAAGAGCTTCCCTTCGACCCGGAGGGGCAGGTGGTGTACTTTACCGGCCCGGCTCCGGCCCGTCCCGGACACGCCCTGGGACCTGCCGGTCCGACCACAGCCTCCCGCATGGACCCGTACTCACCGCTGCTCATCGAGCGCGGTCTGCGGGGCATGATAGGTAAAGGACTTCGCTCCGAAACGGTGCAGGAGGCGATGAGAGAGCACGGCTGCGTCTACTTCTCCGCCATCGAGGGCACGGCGGCGCTCCTCGCCGACCGGGTAAAAGAGGCCGAGGTCGTCGCCTACGAAGACCTCGGCGCCGAAGCCGTCCGCAGGCTCGTAGTCGAGGAGTTCCCGATCGTGGTCGTCAACGACCTGCACGGCGGCGACCTGTACAAGGAAGGCAGAGAGCAATGGCGCAGAGAGACTGGTGGCCGGGCCGGCGGCTAGACAGTCAGCCCGCGGTCCGACAGAGTGCGGACTACCGGACCTTGCGGGGTACACATAGTCCGAGACGACGAGAAGGGATAGAGTAATGGGTGTCTTCCTAAAACGTATAGTAGAGATGGCCGGAGACATCTTTCGGAAACCTCTTATTGCGACGGGGCTATACGCGCTGGCGGTCGGCGGGGTTCTCGCCACGATGGACCGGAGGGTTCTGACCCGCGAGCCCGCGTATCCGCGCAGCGGGGAGCCCGCCGCCCCCACCGTTCCGCCGGAGGAGTCGATCCTCCAGGAGTTCGAGAGATCCGGCCTGCGGGTAGTCGAGCGCCGGTTCGGCCGGGGAGAGTTGATCTTCACTCCCGGAGACCCTGATGAGCAGCTCTACTTTCTCCGTTCGGGCGCGGTGCGCGTGTACAAGACCTACGGGGACTACAAAGAAGCCACGGTAGCCCTGCTCAAGGACGGCGGGGTTTTCGGCAAGCTGGATCTCGCGGAGAGTAGTTCGCAGGACGACTTCGCCGAAGCCTCTACCGAAGCCCGGGTCGCGACCGTTCGCAAACCCGCCGTCGCGTGGCTCGTAAAGCGCCGCCCGGACCTCGCTCTCTCCCTCTTTTCGGCCATGTCGGAGCGCATGAAGCAATCCGACGACCTGATCGTGACCCTCTTGCACCGCGAGGTCTCGAGCCGCCTGGCGGCCCTGCTCTCCAACCTGGGCGACCGGTTCGGCGAACGGAACGGACAGGAGACCCTTATAGACGTCAGGCTAACCCACATGGAGTTGGCGAACATGATCGCCTCTACCCGCGAAGCGGTCTCGAAGGCTATGACCGAACTCCAACGCGAAGGCCTGATCGAGGTCCGCAACCGACAGGTCTTTATCCTGAACCACCAGGCCCTCGCCGAGCGCGCCGATAACCGGACAGCGTAGCCCCCTGACGACGTTCTACCTCGTTGCTTACAGCAAGGATCAAAACATTGACCCAGGAGTGATTGTGGTGCCTAGGGTACGTTCACGGTTTCTTCAAGTACTGTGGCTTCCACTCACTGGTTCAACCGTTATGGCTGCCGCTGTAGGGCCGAGAAGGGCTGGCGTCAAAATAATCTAACTTTCCAACAGTCAGAATGCTTACCAGAGTTTAGGTGAAACTCCCGAGCGACGCGGGAGTTTTTCCCGAGGAGATCGGGAGCCCGCTCCGATGCGGCAGGATGTCTGGCCTCATACAGTTCTCTACAGGCAAGACGAACAGAGCAGCGAAAGGAGATCCTGACCATGACGTCCGACAGTTCGCGCCCTACGACGGCGCCCGTGAAGTATGCGTGGATACCGCTCTTTCTGGTTACGCTCGTTATCCTGCTCATCCCCAGTAGTGGCGAGCAAGGACCGGTAGCGGAAGGATCTGTTTTACACGCCTTCACGAGCCCTCCCCTCTTCACCGACGAGGCACCGGACCGCATTCTCGAGCTCCGGCTCCTGGGCGCTATTCTGTTGGGGATGGTCGTCTTCGGTCTCACCGTAATCCTGAAGCCCTTCAGAAGAGGAGAGTGGTGGGCCTGGTACGTACTCTGGTACTATCCCGTCTTCGTGCTCCACATCATCGCGTTTGGCACCTTCATCATCGACGGCGTGTTCGCTCTTATCTGCGTGTTGAGCCTGCTCGTATCCTACCGGAAGTTCTTCCCGAAACAGCGGGCCGAGTCCGAGCCACAAACGTCGTGAGCCGGATGTGAGCGATGATCGTCGTCCAGGGCACCTGTCGCCAGAGACAGGTGCCTCCCCTTCGCTTGCATGGTGTTTATCCATTCGAGTATCTACAATGGAGTATGACCTCTGCGTCGAACACCTGCCAGCAGAAAACGCGAGGAGCTGCGTATGGATCTACCGCAAGCGCCTGATCGGGCCTCCGCTGGTAGCGCCACGCGTGCCGACGACCTTTCCCGGGTACCCCGACGCTGGCTCGCACTCGCGCGGACGATATGGATCGTGGTAACCATCCTGGCCGTCACGCTCTTCGTCGTCAGTCTTCCGGCGTACTACGATCTACTCCGGATCTCATGTACCGGCAACGCGTGCCTCAGCCATCAGCTCACTCCTGAGGGTATGCGGTCGCTCCGGGAACTTGGCCTCTCCGTCGGCTTCTATGCCACCTACTCCGTCGTCGTCGGGGTTTTCTTCACCGGTGTGTGCCTCGCGATCGCCGCCGTGATCTTCTGGCGCGCTCCCCGAGAAAGGATGGCGTTGCTCGGTGCGCTGATGCTCGTCCTTTTCGGCGTCATCTTCCCGGAGGTTCCTCGGGCGCTGGTGCTAACCCACCCACTTTGGTATTGGCCGGTCTCCGGCGTGGCCTTCCTCGGGTTCGTCTCCGTCATCCTCTTCATCAACCTGTTCCCCGGCGGACGGTTCGTGCCCCGCTGGACGCGCTGGGCGGCGCTAATTTGGATCATCGCGGCCGGGCAAGGCATCTTCTTCCCCGACTCAACGGAGCGGCACTGGGTCTCCCTGCTCAACACCCTGGGATTCGCGTGCGCAGCCGGCGCCAGCGTGGGCGCGCTCGTCTATCGGTATCTGCGCAAGACGGACCCGGTGGGGCGCCAGCAGACCAAGTGGGTCGTCTTCGGCATCACCACAGGGGTCGGAGGGATCATCGTGGTGGCTTTACTCGGTATCGTCTTTCCGGCTCTTGGACCACCAAGCTTGTTCGACGTGCTGGGCGTCCGTTCGGCTCAGATCCTCCTGCTTCTCCTCATCCCACTCTCTATCGGGCTGGCGATCCTGCGCTACCGGCTGTGGGACATAGACGTCATCATAAACCGCACCCTCGTCTACGGCGCGCTCACCGCCTGCGTGGTTGGTATATACGTCTTCATCGTGGGCTATCTGGGCGCGGTATTTCGGGTGAACGGTAGCCTGACTATCTCTCTGGTCGCCACCGGTGTCGTCGCGGTCCTCTTTGCCCCGCTGCGCGATCGGTTGCAACGGAGCGTCAACCATCTGATGTACGGCGAGCGCGACGAGCCCTACGCGGTGCTGTCGCGTCTGGGTCAACGTCTGGAAGGGACGCTTGCTCCCGGCGCGGTGTTGCCCGCCATCGTGGAGACGGTGGCGGGGGCGCTCCGGCTGCCGTACGCGGCGATCTCCTTGAGACGCGAAAAGGGGTTCGAGACCGCGACGGAGTACGGGACGCCGTCGGGCGAGCCTCTCGTCCTTCCGCTAGCCTACCAGAATGAGCTGGTCGGAAAGCTTGTCCTCGCTCCCCGGTCGCCTAGTGAACAGTTCACGGCGCAGGACCGGCGGCTGCTGGACGACCTCGCTCGCCAGATCGGGGTCGCCGCCTACGCCGTCCTGCTCAACGCCGACCTGCAACGCTCGCGCGAGCGCCTCGTGACGGCCCGCGAAGAGGAGCGCCGCCGCCTGAGGCGCGACTTCCACGACGGCATCGGCCCCCAGCTTGCCGCGCTCACGCTCGAGCTGGAGACCGCGCGCAACAAACTATCTTACGACCCAATCGCCGACGCGCTGATGGACGGCCTCGCCGGACGCACGGCGGAGATCACCGCTGAGGTCCGCCGCTCGGTCCACGGCCTTAGGCCGCCCGCGCTGGACGAACTGGGCCTCATCCCAACCCTGCGCGAGATAGCGGCGCAGTACGGCCAGAACGCTCTGAGCGTCCGGGTGGAGGCCCCCGAAGACTTACCGCCTCTACCTGCCACCGTCGAGGTCGCCGCGTACCGCATCGCCCACGAGGCGATGACCAACGTCGTGCGCCACGCCGGGGCGAATGAGTGCGCGGTGCGCATCGCGCTCGAAGACGATACGCTGAGTCTGGATGTTACGGACAACGGGCGTGGCGTCGGGGCGGAGTGCGGGACGGGCGTGGGACTCCATTCGATGCGCGAACGGGCCGAGGAGCTGGGCGG
>JALYGE010000047.1 GCA_030777225.1 Actinomycetota bacterium | reverse complement strand
GTGGAGACGTTCTGCAGGCGGAAGAGTTGGCGCATCTGCGTCCCCAAGGCCGCGCCGCAGTTCTCGCACAGGTCGGGGCCGTCGTCCTCCCCAGGTATCGGGTGGAAGTAGCCGCAATTCTCGCACTGCTTGGCGCGGGTGGTGAGGATGTCCTCGGTGTCGCGCTCCAAGATCACGCGGTTTATGAGGTAGCGGGAACCCTCGTGGTAGAGGTAGGAGCGTGGCCCAAACTCAGAGATTGCGAGGAAGCGCGACCGCTGGAGGAACTCCTCCCGCTCGTTGCGCCGACCCGAGCCGGGCACGAAGGCGGAGATCGGCAAGCGCGGGAAGCTGTAGCCGGGCAGAAAGCCTTCGCTCGCGAAGTAGCGGTAGCTGTAGAAGTCTGCGGAGAAGGTCGCCTGGGATTCGGAGGTCAGGAGCTGCATCTGGGTCTCGGCCTCCCGTCTTAGCCGCTGAGCCTGGTTCTTGTCCGCGATGCTCCGCGAGGCGTCGCCGATGATCCTGTTCTGCACCTCGCGCTGCTTGAGCGCCGCCCGGTACAGGGTGCGCCACCGGTCTCAGGCGTTGTCGAAGGCATGCTCGATGCCGTCGAGGACCTTGTCCAGCCAGCCCTCGGCGTACCAGGGGGCCGCGGAGAGCTCGTCCTCTATGCTGGAGAGTACCTTCTGCGCCCTTTCGCGGGCACGCCTCCTGGCGCCTTCGTCGGCCAGGCTCTCTCTCACCCAGTCCCGCAGCTCCAGCGTGGGCTCCTCGCCATCGACATCGAGGACGTCCTTGAGGGAGCGGCCGAGGCTCTGGCCGGTCTCGGTGAGCCAGATCGCCTGCACGTGCGCCCTCACCAGGTCTTCGTTGGCTAGGTCCAACCTCGGGGGGCTGACGGCCCCCGCGACCATCCGCTCCGGGCGCTTGAAGAAGTACTGGTCGTGGGAGCTGCCGATCGAGCAGTAGGCGAAGACGAGCGCGGGCTGGCCGCTTCTTCCGGCCCGGCCGCTGCGTTTGGGCGTAGTTCGCCGGGGTCGGGGGCATATTCCGCAGATTCACGGCGTTCAGCTCAGCTATGTCCACCCCGAGCTCCATCGTAGGCGAGCAGAACAGGATCGGCAGCTTAGCCTCGCGGAACCTCTCCTCCCGCTCCTGACGAACCTCGTAGGGAACCTGGGCGGTATGCTCCCGGGCTTCCAGTCCGTGTAGTTTGGCAGCATCCTCTTTGTAGAAGTCTACGAAGAACTGGTTGGTCCCTCCGGTCTCGGAGCGGTCAGGTGCCCTTATGGGGTCGTGGAACGGCTCGGTACCATCGCCCGCAATCCAGCGCATCGCCGAGGCCTGGACCTGGTAGCCGGGCACCTCTCCCTCACCGTCTGGCCTGCTCTTGGGCTCGGCGACCATCTCCACTATTCCGGCCTCGGTCAATCCTTCTAGGAGGTCGCGGATAATCTTCCCCGTCTCCTCCAGGTTGGGCTTGTCCGGGTAGTCCTCGAACGTCGTGGGACGTCTCAGGTACTGGCCGACGCCTCCGCGGGCCGAGAGGAAGGCGTTGGTTCGCACGTCGCCGCGCTTCTGGGACCTGGGGAAGAGTATGGCGGCGTACTGGAGCTGGTCGGCCTCGTTCTGGTCTATGGCCCAGGGCGGTATGAGGTTCTGGTTGGAGCGGCGCACGATCCGCTCCCGGTAGGCAGAGTCCAGGTAGTCCACCTTTATGGCGAAGCGGCGGCGGATGTCGTCAAGGAGCACCTGCGCGATCTTCGCGCGGGTCTCCGGGGTGGCGGTCAGAAGTGCCGGGTGAGTCTTCCCAGACGTCCTCCGCCGCGCAGAGTTCGTCGAGGGACTCGTAGGCGATCTTCAACAGGCCACACTGCTCCAGGTTCGGGGAGGTTATGCGCCAGCCACGCTCCAGGTCCTGGTAGATGCGGTAGCCAAGCACGTCCCGAGGTGCCGCCTCGGTGTCGTTTCTGGCCTTGAATCGAGCCTGAGGGTTGCTCGCGTACTGCTCGAAGGGGAGGTCGAGGGTGTCGAAGACGGCCGGGGTGAGTTCGTCGTGGGAGAGTCCCTCTTCTCCTCCCGCGCTCACGGCCCGGTGGAGGGCGGAGCGCAGTAGGCCTATCTCTACGAAACCATTGAAGTGGCCGGCCTGCAAAGAAGCGTCCTGGCGATTGTCGGTGAAGGAGAGGACCTTGCGGGCCTCCTTCTTGAGGTCGTCGGCCTCCTTGAGGCCCGAGATGGCCGAGAGGCTCAGGATCGTTGTGGCGGTGCTCCGGCCCTCGGAGCCCAGGGAGCCCAGCTTGGTGAAGTCCGAGCGAAGGGTCATGGCATAGGAGATGCCGCACGAGAGGCAGAATCGGAAAGGGGCCGGGAAGTAGTGGCCGTCTATTCCCTCCGTGTCCTCCGTGCCGTCCGGGGCGACTGTAACGGGACGGGGCACGTACTTGCGTCGGTCCTTGCGGACGCGCTGCGCTCCGCGGTGCTCCTCCTGCCAGTCGCTAGGAAGCCGCTCCCAGAACTCCTCAGTGTCCTCGGCTTCGCTGGGCCACGACTCTGCCGTGCTGAGAAACAAGAAGCCGGCCTCGCTCTCCCCGTCATCGAAGGTGTCGGAGATACCGCGTGGGCGAAACTTCCTGCCGAAGGAGTCTGGGTCCTGGTAGGCCCGGACCGGGTAATACTCCTGGCCGCATTCCCGGCAGAAGGCGAGTGGCATCAGGACGCGGCTCCGGTCCTCAGGGACATACTGCTGGCCCTTGAGGGTGATGTACCGTTTCTCCTCGTCCTCGATCGTAGCGTAGACGGCATCGCCACGACTCATGAACTCGTGGAGGCGGAAGGCAAAGGGCGGCCTGCCCGCACTCTCCTCGTCCGGCTCGCACTCATAACCGGCGAGCAACCCCTCTTCTATAGCCGTCGCGTACCGCTCCTCAGAGACTCCGGTAAGCCCGGAGAGCTTCTTCGCGGCCCCTTGCGGACCGGAGATGCTCACTGGTTGGGCGCGGACGAGGCGGCCGGTCTCCGGCTCGCTTGCGACGCCGAAGGTGCTCTCGATCCAGATGGAGAGCGGGTCATGTGTGAAGCCCTCGTAGTCTTTAGGAGGCTTGCGGCCTTCGTCCCGGATACGGTCCGTGAGGGCCTCTACAAAGTGCGGGTCTTCGAGGCTCTCCTCGGGCGTGGCACGTGTCAGAGTTTCGCCGATAATGTTCTCTGGACTTACTGCGGCTCCGAAGAGCCGGGTTGCGACGTCGCCTATCTCGGTGCGTTGCTCGTCATAGGTGCCGCTACCGGTGATGGTGGCGGAGGTGCCGACACAACGGAGATCATCGGCGGCAAGGAGCTCCCGAACACGCCGGATTAGGAACGCTACGTCTGCCCCCTGCCTACCACGGTAGGTGTGTAGCTCGTCGAAGACCAGAAAGCCCAGGTCCTGAGCCGCCCACACGAGGCCCTGCTCGAAAGAGCGGGTAAGGATCAACTCCAGCATCACGTAGTTGGTCAGCAGTATGTCCGGCGGGTTGGCGATGGTCCGCTGCCGTTCCTCGTCGGACTCCTGGCCCGTGTAGCGGGCAAAGGTCACCGGCCCCTTGCCGTCCGGGTAGCCGTATTTGAGGAACTTCTCCAGTTCCCCGTACTGACTGTTTGCGAGGGCGTTCATCGGGTAGACAACGATGGCCTGTATGCCCTTGCCGGGTCCGCGTCTCAGCACATGGTCCACCACCGGTACTATGTAGGCAAGGCTCTTGCCGGACCCCGTGCCGGTAGTAAGAACATAGTTGTGTCCGGCCCTCGCCGTCCTGATCGCCTCGGCCTAGTGGCGGTGCAGCCTTAACTCTTTACCCGAGTTGCGAGGCCCCTTGTTCGTCTGGAAGATGCGACTGCACTCCTCATGGAGGATGCCCTCCTCTGCCAACTCATCGATGATTTCGCCGGACTCGAAGGAGGGGTTGAGCTGTATGAGTGGGTCGGGCCAGAGGAGACCCTCACCGAGATTAGTGTGGACCTCATTCTCCAGGCGGTCGTCTTTGATCCGTATAAAGCTGCCCACATATGAGCCATAGTCGTCGACTAGACGGTGGCGTAACTTGAATACGTCCAGGACTTGCCCTCCCCTTCGCCTTCATAAAGACCTTAGCATATGGCCTGAGAGGTTGTAGCCCCGACGAAACATCTTTAGGTCTGCCCACGAGGTTATCTATCCTCTTCTGAAGTAGGCATCTGCCGCAGTTTACCCATACTTATGTTTGTATACTAGTAGTATAATGGTCGTATGAGTAAGAGATTTATGCAGGTAGACGGGGAGCGGTTAAGACAGCTCAGGAGGGAGCGAGCACTCTCCCAGCGCGACCTCTCGCGCATGACAGGAGTGGCGCACGACTCGATAAGTCAGCTTGAGACTGGAAAACGTGAAGCGCAGCCCAAGACCATCCGTAAGCTGGCTGAAGCGCTGGGAGTCGAGCCTAAAGAGTTGATGGAAGGAATGGAAGGAGAATAGGTAATGAGTAGCACCAACGGTCACAGTCCAAAGACGGCCATCCTCTACGCCCGAGTCTCTACCGACGAGCAGGCAAGAAGCGGTTACTCTCTAGCCCAGCAGATAGAGGCTCTGAGGGTTTACGCGGCCCGTAAAGGCTACGAGATCCTTGAGGAGGTACAGGACCCCGGACAGAGCGGGGCGTCCCTCGAGCGGCCCGGCATGGACCGCGTGCGCGATCTCGTGTCGGCTGGCGGCGTCTCCGTGGTGCTGGCCCAAGATAGAGACCGGCTTGCCCGGGAGCCCGCCTATCACTACCTGTTGAGGCGGGAGTTTGAGGAGCACGGTACGGTGCTGCGCGCCCTCAATGACCGGGGTGACGACACGCCAGAGGGCGAGCTTACTGACGGCATCCTCGATCAGCTCGCCAAGTTCGAGCGGGCGAAGATGGCCGAGCGCACGCGCCGCGGCAAGCTGCGCCGGGCCAAGGAGGGCAAGGTGATAGCCGGGCAGGCCGCGCCCTACGGCTTTGCGTACAACGCCGGGCGCGACAACTTCGTGGTGGACGAGGAACGGATGGGTGTGGTGGCGCGCATCTTCCACGAGATCGCCGGCGGCGGCAGCGTCTTCGGCATGAGCCAGGCTTTGATGCGCGAGAGCGTGCCCGCACCGGCGGGTGGGGAGAACTGGAACCACAATGCCATCCGACGCATCGTGCTCTCCGACCTCTACCGGCCCCATACCTTCGAAGAGGTACGTGAGATGGTCGCTCCGGAAGTGGCCGCACGGCTGGACCCGGACGAGCAGTACGGTGTCTGGTGGTTCAACCAGAGGCGCATCACCCGCCGCTCCGTCGCCAGGGTCGGGCCAAACGGCAGGGAGTACGGGGAGGAGCAGCGTGCGAGGCCCAAGCCGCGCGAGGAGTGGATCGCCGTGCCCGTGCCACTGGGCATCGCGGTCGCTCTGGGCATCACCGCCGCTCTCGTGGACGGCGCCAGGGAGGCCATGTGTCAGGGCGCCCGCAACTACCGGCGCACCAGTCGCGCGTGGGAGTTGTCGGGCGGCGTGCTCTACTGCGTCCACTGCGGGCGCATGATGAGCTACGCCAACGTCAAGCGCCGCAACGGCAAGCGCACCGCCTACTACCGCTGCCAGGGCCATAGGCGCAACGGCCACAAGGAGGGCTGCCCGAACGCCCGCCACTATCGCGCCGTCGATACCGAGAAGCTGGTCTGGCGGTTCATCTATGGCCTCCTCACCAACCCCGAGCGATTGCGTGTCGGTCTGGAGACGATGATCGAGCAGAAGCGCCGTGCCCTGCGCAGCGACCCCGGCAAGGAGGTGAACTTCTGGCTGGACAAGATCGCCGACGTTGATAGGCAGCGTGCCCGCGCTCAGGACCTTGCCATAGAAGGACTCCTGAGCCCCGAGGAACTGCGCGCCAAGCTCGACGCCCTCAAGGAGGGCCGCGAGGCCGCCACGCGCGAGCTGGAGACCCTACAGGGCCGCAGGCAAGAGGTAGAGGAGCTGGAACGCGACCGCGACCTCCTGCTAGCACAGTACGAGGGCATGGTCCCCGACGGCCTCGACGCCTTCGGCCCCGAGGATCGGCGCTGGACCTACAAACGCATCCGCCTCAACGTCTTCGCCGATTCGGACGGTAGTCTGATCGCCACGTGGGCGTTCGCTAAGGACATCAGCGTTATCTCAGGGTACACTCATCAGGACGAGGGCAACGCCTATGGACGCCTGGGAGAAGTGCTGCGGCGTCTGGGGCGCCGGGACGAGGCGCGTGAGGCCTACGAGCGGGGCATCCAGCAGGCCGAAAAATACGGGCACAGCGGCATGGCCGGGGATCTGCGCGGGGCCCTCGACCAGCTCGGCGGGTGAGTCGCGAAGTATCTGTGGTGGAGTAGTCTATAAAGTAGCCGCGCTGGGTAAAAAGGATGAGAATGTGGGGTATTATTACAAAAGGTTGAGATGCCAGATCATCTTGCAAAAAAGAGCTGTTCAGTAGACAGCAACGTGAGGGTGTGATCCACTTGGAGAAGAGTACAGAGACCCAATTCTACGGACCGAACCTGGGATATGTGCTGGAACTCTACGAGAAGTACCGGGAAGACCCGGATTCCGTGGACGAGCACACCAGGGAGTTTTTCGAGACCTGGAGTCCGCCCCAGGTCGGCGCCAACGGAAGCTCATCCGGCGGGATCACGGAAGCCGGCGTGGACGTGGACAAGGTCGTGGGCGCGGCGAAGTTTATCCGCTCCATAAGAGACTTCGGACACATGGCGGCCCAACTCGACCCGCTGGGGAGCGAGCCCCCCGGAGACCCGACCCTCGACCCGGCGTTTCACGAGATCAGCGAAGAAGACCTGGAAAAGATGCCGTCGAGCGCGGTTGGAGGGCCGCTGGCAGAGCGGACGGAGACGACCAAAGAGGCTGTGGACGAGCTGCGGCGCATCTACTGCAGCACGACCGGCTACGACTTCGGCCACATCCACGAGCCCGAGGAGCGTTTCTGGCTCCGGGACTCGGTCGAAGGCGAAGAGTTCAACGGCACCCTGGAAGGCGAGGCCGCCAAGAGGGTTCTTCGGAGGCTCACGCGGGTAGACACCTTCGAGAAGTTCCTCCACAAGACCTTCCTGGGCCAGAAGCGGTTCTCCGTCGAGGGGAACGACATGGTCGTGCCGATGCTGAACCGCCTGATCCGTCTAGCCGCCGACGCCGGCACCCCGGAGGTCGTCATGGGGATGGCCCATCGGGGGCGGTTGAACGTGTTGGCCCACGTCCTGAACAAGCCTTACGCCAGGATATTCAGCGAGTTCCAGCAGGCGGACCGGGGCGAGGAGTCGTCTGTCTCCGAGAGCGGTGGCGGGGGATGGGTCGGGGATGTCAAGTACCACCTCGGCCAGCGGGAGTTCCACCTGGAGGAGGGTGAGGAGGACTGGAAAGTCCTCATCAACCTGGCGCCGAACCCGAGCCACCTGGAGCACGTCAACCCCGTGGCGGAGGGCATGACCCGCGCCGCGCAGGAGAAGCGGGACGAGCCGGGCGAGCCGACATTCGACACGGACGCTTCCTTCACGGTCACGCTGCACGGCGACGCCGCGTTTCCCGGTGAGGGCGTGGCGGCCGAGACCCTCAACCTCTCGCGGCTACCAGGTTACACGACCGGCGGCACCATACACATAATAACCAACAACCAGCTCGGCTTTACCACCGAGCAGCGCGAGGCCCGCTCGACCCAGTACGCCAGCGACCTGGCGAAGGGGTTCGAGATCCCGGTCGTCCACGTCAACGCCGACGACCCGGAGGCTTGCCTGGCGGCTATAGAGTTGGCCTACGCCTACCGAGAGAAGTTCAAGAAAGACTTCATGATAGACCTCGTCGGTTACCGCAGGTACGGTCACAACGAGGGCGACGAGCCCGCCTACACCCAGCCCGTCATGTACGACGTGATCCGGGAGCACCCCTCGGTGCGTGAGATCTGGGCCAAAACCCTCGAAGAGCGCGGCCTGATCGAGGAGGGCGAGGCTGAGGAACTTGTGGAAGACATCCGCTCCAGGATGGAGGAGATCCAGAAGAACCCATCCGAGGTGGAAGAGGAAGAAGACGAGGACGCCCCCGAGGGTCGCACACCGATCGTCGATATACCGGAGACGGCCGTCCCCGCCGAGAGGATAGAGGAGATCAACGCGGCCCTGCTGGACTGGCCCGAAGACTTTACGCCGAACGACAAGCTGGAGCGACTCTTCCAGAAAAACCGCGGAAACCTGGAGAACATCGACTGGGCTCACGCCGAGACCCTGGCCTTCGCCACCCTGCTGGAAGACGGGGTTCCCCTCCGTCTCACGGGCCAGGACTCCGAGCGGGGGACCTTCTCCCAGCGGCACGCCGCGCTCTATGATGCGGAGACCGGCGAGAAGTATGTGCCGCTGCACGAGATGCCCCAGGCCAACGCCTCGTTCGCCGTATACAACAGCCCGCTCTCGGAGATCGGGGTGATAGGCTTCGAGTACGGGTACTCGGTGAACTCGCGGGACGCGCTGACGATATGGGAGGCCCAGTACGGTGACTTCGTCAACGTGGCCCAGCCGATGATAGACCAGTTCATCGTCAGCGGGCAGGCGAAGTGGCGTCAGATCTCCGGCCTCGTCATGCTCCTGCCGCACGGCTACGAGGGCCAGGGACCGGAGCACTCCAGTGCCCGCCTGGAGCGTTTCCTACAGCTCGCGGCCCAGGAGAACATCCGGGTCGCCAACCTGACCACGGCGGCCCAGTACTTCCACCTGCTGCGCGCCCAGGCCGTACTCGATGAACACAAGCGGCCGCTTATCATCATGACCCCCAAGAGCCTCTTGCGGAACCCGATGGCCGCCTCGAATCTGGAGGACCTCTCCGAAGGGAAGTTCCGTCCCGTGCTGGAGGACAAAGAGGCCCGCGAGCGGGCTGAGTCTGTCGAGCGGCTCATCCTGTGTTCTGGCAAGATCTACACGGAGCTTGCCGGCAGCGAGTACCGGGAGGAGGCCGTGGACACGGCCATAACCCGCATCGAGTTGCTCTATCCTTTCCCGGAAGACGAAGTCGAAGAAGTCATCGACAGCTACCCGAACCTGCGGGAGATCCTGTGGGTCCAGGAGGAGCCAAAGAACATGGGAGCCTGGACGTTTGTCGAGGCGCGTCTCAGGGAGATCACCGGGGATGACCTGCCGATACTCTACATTGGCAAGCCGGCCCGGCCCAGCCCGGCCCAGGGCTCGGCGCGCTTCCACAAGGAAGAGCACGCCAGGATAGTCCAGAAGGCTTTCGAGAGCGTCAGTGATGATGCCGAAGAAGGTCGTGAGATGGCCGAGGCGACGCAGGCGCAGGCACCCACCCCGAGCGAATGAGGGATAAGAGGTTCAGAGAGATCAGAGAGGAAAGGTGAGAGGTGGCGACTGAGATACACGTCCCGGAACTGGGAGAGTCGGTCAGCGATGCGACCGTCGGTCAGTGGCTGAAGCAGGAAGGAGATCAAGTCTCCGCCGGCGACCCGCTCGTGGAGCTTGAAACCGATAAGATCAACTTCGAGGTCGAGGCCGAAGAGGACGGCGTATTGGAGTCCATCGCCAAGAACGAGGGCGATACCGTAGAGGTAGGCGAGGTCATCGGCACCATCGGCGAGGGCGACGGACAGCCGGCCCAGGAAGAAGCTGCTGAAGAGGCCGAAGAAGAGCCCTCCGACGAGGAAGCTGAGGCTGAAGAGCGAGCTGAGGAAGAACAGCCCGAGCCGGAGGCCGAAGAAGAAACCGAAACGCAGGCCGAAGAGGGTGACGAAGAGGCCGACGGGCACCGGGAGGATGGCGAAGTCCGGGCTTCGCCGTCGGTGCGGAAGCTGGCCGAAGAGTACGAGATAGAGCTCGCCCAGGTCAGCGCGAGCGGCTCCGGCGGCCGCGTAACCCGGGACGACGTGGAACGCGCGATCCGGGAGCAGTACCGTCAGGCTCCTTCCGAAGAGTCCGACGAGCAGGCCGACGGCCAGCAGACCCGCGAGGCGCAACCCCAGCCGCAGGCCTCCGAGAACGGCCGGGCGGACCTCGAAGAGCGGGTTCGCATGTCGCGGCGGCGGCAGACCATCGCCAAGCGGCTCGTCGAAGCGCAGCAGACGGCGGCGATGCTCACCACCTTCAACGAGGCGGATATGGGCGCCGTTATGGAGTTGAGGAACCGGCGCAAGGAAGAGTTCCAGGAGCGCAACGAGGTCAAGCTCGGCTTTATGAGCTTCTTCACGAAAGCCTCCATCGGCGCTTTGAAGGCGTTCCCCAAGATCAACGCCGAGCTCCAGGAGGACGAGCTGGTCTACAAGCGCTACTACGACATCGGCGTGGCCGTCAACACCGATGAGGGACTCGTCGTGCCCGTGCTTCGCGGGGCGGACAGCAAGAGCTTCGCCGAGATAGAGCAGGGCATAGCCGATCTCGCCAAAAAGGCTCGCGACGGCAAGCTGGCGCTGGAGGACCTGCAGGGCGGAACCTTCACCATCACCAACGGCGGAATCTACGGCTCGCTCAACTCGACGCCGATCCTCAACACGCCGCAGGTGGCGATTCTGGGGCTGCACAAGATCCAGGAGCGCCCGATGGTGGTGGACGGGGAGATCCAGGCCCGTCCCATGATGTACCTGGCTCTCTCCTACGACCACCGCATCGTGGATGGCGCCGACGCCGTGCAGTTTCTGGTCCGCATCAAGGAACTGATCGAAGACCCGGAGACCCTCCTGCTGGAAGGCTAAACCGGGACGTAGATCTTCCTGAATGAGGCTCCCTTCGGGGAGCCTCTTCTACTGCCCGTAGACTTCTACCGCGGCGCGAATACCCGGTGTCCGCGCTAGACGAGCGTCGCTGGTGACGAGCGGTGCGTCCAGGGCTTCGGCGAGCGCGACATACGCCGCGTCGTATGCGGTCAGGTTGTCTCTCAAACTCCAGATTCTCTTCATGAGGATCGTATGAGGGTATCGTACGAGCTTCGTGTTGGAGAGCCGGTCGAGGGCGAGTCGTCCCCGAGCCTCCGAGAGGTTTCCGACGAGGCTATGACGACGCAAGACGTGAAGCATTTCCACATCGAAAAGGTGCGGTACGTGAAGTGTTTCGTCGGTCTCGGCGATTCGCCGTCGTAGGCGCGCGACCATCGGCCCTGAATTCAGGAAAACGGCAACGGCGGCCGACGCGTCGAGGACGATCAAAAACCGCTAACCCAGGTCGCGTGGACCGCCAGCGTCGCGCATCCGGCGAATCGTGACTTCTGGCGGCTCATCCAGTTCTACCGGCTCGTCGCCTGCTAGACGCTCCATCATCTCCGCGAGGGTGGGCTTCTCGGCTACCTTTTCTACCTCGGAGAGCAGGTAGTCGGAGAGGCTCATGCCCGAACTGGCGGCGCGGGCTTTCAAGGTCCGGTGCAGTTCGTCTGGCACATTACGAATCTGAATCATCTTCGTCACGCTGTTAATATTAGCGCATGCGCCGCACATGCAAAAGGTCTTTCCTTGGTTGTTAACGACCTGGTAGAGGGGTTACTCGGCGGCGACCGTCGGGCGCTGGCGCGGGTTATCTCGAAAATCGAACGCGAAGATCCCGAGGTGCAGGAGATCATCTCCGCGCTCTATCCGCACACGGGCGGGGCGCTCAGCATCGGGTTTACCGGACCGCCAGGGGTCGGAAAAAGCAGCATCATCGCGAAGCTGATACGGCTCTACCGGGAGGAGGAGAAGCGGGTGGGCGTGGTGTCGGTCGACCCGTCGAGCCCTTTTTCCAAAGGCGCGATCCTGGGCGACCGCATCCGGCTCTCGGACCACTTTCTGGACTCCGGGGTGTTTATCCGCTCGATGGGAAGTCGGGGGCATCTGGGAGGACTCGCGGCGGGCTCGCGGCTCGCCGCTATGGCGATGGAGGCTTCGGGCGTGGACGTGGTGATCTACGAGACGGTCGGGGTGGGGCAGGGGGAGGTGGAGGTAACTTCGGCGGCGGATGTGGTCGTGCTCTGCCTGCAGCCTGGAGCCGGGGACGCGGTACAGGTGCTCAAGGCCGGGGTTATGGAGATAGCGGACATCTTCTGCATGAACAAGGCGGACCATCCGCAGGCGAAAGGGGCCGCGGCGGAGGTGCGCTCCATGCTGGAGATCGGTCACGAGCTCGACCCGGAGTCCCGTATACCGCCGATACTGATGACCCGCGGCGACGAGGGCGAGGGGATAGAAGGGCTCAGAGAGACTATCTACGAGCACCGGGAATACCTGGAAGAGAGCGGGCGGTTGGAGAAGCGGCGACGGGCCTCGCTGCGGGAGTTCGTAGTCTTCTGGGCTACAGACCGACTCGAAAGAGAGATGCAGGAGCGCCTGAGCCGGGAAGACGCGGAGATCATGCAAAAAGTCTACGACCGGGAGCTGGACCCCATCTCCGCCTCGGAGAGGATCTTCGAGGCAGTCTGATCCTTGGGCCGCAACGAGTCTCCCTGGAAAGAGGGTAAATCGCTAGAAGGTCCACTCCTGCATCAGCCTGTCCTGAAAGATTTCCAGGTCGCGGTTCGGGTCTACTTCTTCTAGCTGCACGATGATCCCCGCTACAGCCTCGTTCGTCTCGGCCATCCGGCGGGCGAGTGCGCGCCCGAGCTGGTACGCCACCTTGCAGGCAGCATCATTACCGGCTTCGAGCTTTTCGAGTAGGGATTCCCGCGGTATGGCCCGGGCTTCTACTCCGGTCTTTGCCGTCACGGTCGCGGCGGCGCGAGGCTCGGCGAGCAAACCCATTTCACCGACAACGGTGGGTGCTTCCATGGTTGCGAGGCGCTGGCTGCGACCGGGGAGCACCTCTTTGCTCACCTCAACGGTCCCCGAAGTGAGCACGTAGAGGTAGTCTTCCGGGCCGTCCTCCTCGATGAGTACTTCTCCGGCCTCGAAGCTCTCTGGCTCCATGAGCGCCTCCAGCTTCTCCAACTCTTCGGCGTTCAGGTTCTCGAACAACGGCTGGTCTTCGAGGCGCGAGGATTCTGCCACGGTATCTCCTCTACACGGTCCACTCGGTTATGAGCCTATCCCGGAAAACGTCCAGGTCGGTGTCGCCTTTGCGCTCCATCTCCCGAATAGCTTTTATTACCTCGTCATCGAGCCGGGCGAGCCTTCGCGCCAGCAGACGCGAGATGCGGTAGGCCAGCTTGAAGGCCGCGGGGCGGCCCTCGGAGATCATGTCGTAGAACGCTTCGCGCGGAATTCTTACGGCCTCGACCCTGCTTTTGGACCGGACGGTGGCCGATGCGGCGGTCCTCCCGAGCAGACCCCGCTCACCGACGACGGTCTGGCCTTCGCCGGCGCGAATCTCCGCCAGGGTGCGGCTTCCGCCACCCGACAGGCGCTTGCGGATCTCCACCGTCCCCGATAAGAGGATGTACATGGATCTCGGCTCGTCACCCTCCTCGATAATGTCCTCGGCGGCCGCGAAGGTGACGAGTTCGGATACTCGCGCGAACTCCGCCCGTTCTTCGTCCGTCAAAAACTCGAAAAACCGGGTCCCTTTGAGGTTTTCTTCCACCGCTCCTCCTCAGCAGTTCCTCGGCGCTTACCCCATCATCCTTCTGATACCGGAGTTCGCACAGGAAGTATAGCTGTCAGCGTGTTCTCACGAAACATACTTCTTGGACTTTCCTTTCGACACGTCTTAGAGTAAGCGGATGGAAGGTAAGAAGATCCACGGCCTGAGGTTCGTGCTGCTCGTCTATGTGGCGAGCCGGGTGTTCTATCTTGTGGCCGGGGCTACGCTCGCCCGGATCGCGCCGGTGGGCGAGTTTCAGGCCGCCACCACCGACGTGCCGTTCGGCGCCATGAACACCTGGGCGCATTTCGACGGTGAGCATTACGCCAGGCTCGCCTCTAACGGGTATCTCGAACCGCCGAATAATATGTCACCGGCTTTCTTTCCTCTGTACCCGCTTTTGATGCGCTCTCTCGCCACCCTGTTCGGTGGCCCGACCTCTCTGGAGGTTCTGGCGCTCTGGGGGGTTATGATCTCGCTAGTAGCCCTGCCCTTCGCCCTCTATTTCATCTACCAGATAGCTGCTCACGGCTGGGGAGAGAAGACAGCAAGAGGCACAGTACTTACCCTGGCCTTCTTCCCCACAACCTTCTTTTTGAACTCAGCCTACACAGAGAGTCTCTTTCTGGCCC
>JALYGE010000046.1 GCA_030777225.1 Actinomycetota bacterium | reverse complement strand
AAAGCCGCTATTTGCAGCAAAAAGCCCCGAACCTTGTGGTCCAGGGCCGGTAGTAGCGGGGGTAGGATTTGAACCTACGACCTTCGGGTTATGAGCCCGACGAGCTACCAGACTGCTCCACCCCGCGTCGCAGGCAGGATTTTAACACCGCTGTAATGTTTGTAAAGGCGGCCGCGTCCGTGCTACCGTTGTTCTCGAAATGGAGATCATTCTTTTCATACTCATTACTCTGGGAGCTCTGCTCGCCCTCGTCGCCGGGGTGGTCGCGCTCCGGGCCTGGCTGAGTTTTCGACGCGCCCGGTTGGGTTTGCAACGGCAACTTTCGGAGGACGTGGCCCGGCTCGCGGCGCGAACCGTAGAGCTGGAGGCAAACGTCGCCGCGCTCGACGCCCGGGCGCAGCAGCTTCCGGTCCGGATCTCCCGCCTGCAAGAGAACCTGACCACGCTCCGCATTTTGACCCGCACCCTTGCGACCTCGCTGCGTCAGGCGCAAAGGGTTCTCTCGTACTCGGGTCTCAAGACTTTTAGCGCCGTTGGCATCGCCGATCTTCTCCCGGCCCGTCCGGGTAAAACGAAGCCGCAAGACCGAGCCGCGGACGCCGAATAGCGCGTTCCGGGGCCAACATAGCGGGTGTCGAGCGGACGCCGCAACCGTATAATCAGGGTATGGACGAGACCTACGAGAAAGAAGAGTCGCTAGCTCAAACGCCGGAACCCTCCGGCGAGAAGTGCGAGATCTGTAACTCAGAGATGTACGGCCTTCACTGCAAGCTCGTCTGTCCCAACTGCGGCTACCGGCGCGACTGCTCGGACCCGTAGGAGCCGTCGAGAGCAGAGAGAGCCCGTTCACACCATCCCCGGACCTCTGCGTTTACGCCCATAGAGCACCACTCCTCCGGCGCGTACCAGCCGACCTTGTCCTCCTCGAACCTGGCGCTAATCTCAATGGAGGCGCGCGGACGGGTGAAGTAGATCAGGTCTATATGCTCGTGTCCCGGTCCAATGTACTCCAGTTGCACCCCGGCGGGCCGGTGCAGTTGTACCGGGTCGGCGACGTCCCGCCGCTCCCCAACCAACTCGATCTCTATCCCGGTCTCCTCCAACACCTCGCGTACTGCGGCCCCGTCCGGCAGCTCGTCCGGCTCGATGTGTCCGCCCGGCGGGAGCCACAGGCCAAGCTTCCGGTGCAGGTGGAGTAACACCCTACCATTCCACACCGCGAAAACCGCAACCGTAAAATGCCTGCCGCTACGCCGAGGATCCATAATCCTACAGGGTACATCAGAACGCTTTCAGGTAGACGTTATGCAGAGAGACCTACCCCTCAACGACTACGACGAACCCGGCGTAGAAGAGATAAAGAGCAACGTTCAGGGGCTCTCCGAAGGTATAGGAGATTCCTCACTCCCGAGAAATAGCACGAGAATCGCAAAACCCTCGTCGAGAGCCTCGAAGGTCGCGTGGAAGACTGAACATAACCTCGGTCCTTTGCACCGAAGGACCAATACGAGATCTCCCGAAAGGTCCATCTTTGGCCGCGCGTCCATAGAAGTCGTCCAGTCCCGCCTTCACAATGACCCTGCATGCGGTATACAGCCCATAGGGGTTTGTAACTTCGTGCGCTAGGAAAGGAGACGCGCGATGGTTTGGGAATGGCGGCTGCTAAGGTGCTTCGACGAGTTCGCGGAGGACTTCGAGAGGAAGGGCTGGGAGACGGGCCCGAGATACGGTGAGATGCCCTCTCTGGTAGCGTGGAACGGCGACTACTGCATCCTGTTCGATAGCTGGGACGAAGTTACCGGCGAGTGCTGGTTCGAGCTGCGCGACAGGGACCGGCGCTTGACGACGCTCGTCAACGAGATACCGACCCCGGATCAGGCCGCAGAGATACTCCCTAAGAACAACCTGCTGGCTAGGTAACCTCCCCTCGACCGTAGCCGCGGTCCCGCCAGGGTATTTTGTAGAATGCGCGGGTGAGAATCTACGGTTTCGACTTCACCAGCGCCCCGGGCAAACGCAAGCCGCTCGTAGCCCTCGGCTGCGAGTTAGACGCAGGCGTCTTGCGCGTGGAAGATTCGCGCGAGATGACGGGCTTTGCGGAGTTCGAGGAGTTTCTGGCCCATCCGGGGCCGTGGGTGTGCGGCATGGACTTCCCGTTCGGCCAGCCGCGTTCACTGATCGAAGCTCTCGGCTGGCCCGCGACCTGGGAGGGCTACATCGGCAAGGTAGGAACCATGCCGAAAACAGAGTTCGAGGACGCCATCCGGGCCGACATGGCGACGAGGTCGAAGGGACACAAGTGGCGCTACCGGCTCGCGGATAAGCGCTCGGGCTCCAGCAGCGCGATGATGCTCTTCCGGGTGCCGGTCGGCAAGATGTTCTACAGGGGCGCGCCGCGTTTACTGGCCTCGGGCGTGAGCGTCGTGCCCTGCCGCAGAACGCAGGACGAGCGCGTCGCGGTGGAGGCCTACCCGGCGGTGGTCGCCCGCCGCTTTCTGGGCCGGACGAGCTACAAGAACGATGAACGCCGGAAACAGTCGCTCGCGCAACGGTCACACAGGGAGGCTCTGCTCGCGGGCCTGGGATCCGGGGCTCTGAAAACGGAGTACGGTTTCGTCGTGGCGCTGGACGAGGGCTGGCGAGAGAGGTTCGTCCGGGAGCCCGCTGCGGACGCCCTGGACTCCCTGCTGTGCGCGGTACAAGCCGCCTGGGCCTACACGCGGCGGGCGTCAGACTACGGGGTTCCAGCGGAGTGTGATCCTCTGGAAGGTTGGATCCTGGACCCCCGCCTCCTGGAAGAAGAGCCGTGAGCTACGGAGAAAAGTTCGAGAAGGCCCTCCTCTACGCGACGCGCCTGCACGCCGGCCATACCCGCAAGGGCACCGACACCCCGTACGTCACCCACCTCCTGGGCGTCGCCTCCATCGTGGGCGAGAACGGTGGGACCGAGGACGAAGTCGTGGCCGCGCTGCTGCACGACGCCATCGAGGACACGGCGGCAACCAAAAAAGAGTTGGCAGCGCGCTTTGGGGACGAAGTGGCCGGGATCGTGGAGGAGTGCTCCGACGCCGACACAATCCCGAAACCGCCCTGGCGGGAGCGCAAAGAACGGTACATAGAGCGCCTCCGGCAAGCATCTCCATCCGCGCGGCTCGTCTCCGCGGCGGACAAGCTCCACAACGCCCGCGCGATCCTGGCGGGCCTCCGCTCTCTCGGGAACGCACTCTGGGAGCGCTTCAAGGGCGGCAAATCCGGGACGCTCTGGTACTACCGCTCGCTGGTCGAGGTACTCCGGGAGACCGGGCATGGGCCGCTCGCCGAGGAGTTGGACCGGGTGGTCCTGGAGATAGAACGTCTCGCCGATTCTACTCCGCAAACATCTCCGGCAACATGAGGTAGTTGCCGATCAGAAAGTACGCCGAGCCCTGTAGATAAGCGGCCTTGGTCAAGGTCGGGTCCGACGGGATAGAGAGACCGGGCACCCCGAGGCTGGCGGTAGCCCCGACCAGGAATCCCGCGCAACCCAGGAAGTTGAGCGTCGCGCTCCACCACGAGATGCTACGGAGCCTCAAGCACAGATAATGGTGGCAGGCTTCTACTACTTGCATGTAGCCACCTATGGCAAAAAGCAAAGCCCCGAGCAAGCTCGGTACCGAGAGCAACTAGTTGATCCCCGCTCCACCAGAGACCCCGATGAGCACCAGCCCCGTCTCCACGTTGAACAGTATCGAGCCGATGAAGAGAATAAACGCCTCCATGTAGCTCAGCCGCTTCGGCTGCCAGGCGAACCAGCGGAAGTCCTCGTCCGACCGGTGTCTCGCCCGGCTCGGGTGCGGATCGGCGTTGATGGCTTCCAGGATCTGGAGGTACATCGCGCCGGTAAAGACGGTCGTCCCGATAAAGTACGACCAGTCGGCGATCTGGGTAGCTATCTCCTCGTTCATGAAGGCGGAAAACCACAGCGAGGAGCTCGTCCCCAGCACGAATAGCGCCGAGCCCACCATAAAGCCGACGGCAACCCACCAGGAGACGCTGCCGGGAGCCCACACCCCGAGCCACGGGGAGTCGCGATAGGACGCCGCTTCATCGCTCCTGCTCCGCGGACCCCGGCCTTTGCGATGCCGCCGCGAGGTCCAGACGCGCTCCGTCCCGTCCGGCTTCCGGTACACGACGCGCGTCGTAAAGCCG
>JALYGE010000045.1 GCA_030777225.1 Actinomycetota bacterium | reverse complement strand
GTCGTCTTCAAGAACTCGTCACAGAGGCAATAGATGGTGATTATGGTATCGTCCAATGCGTCCTCCCGATCCCAAAAAGGTTGTGCGGCCTTCGGACCGGGAGGATATTGTCTGCTTCAGTAGGGGCAACTCGGATTATATAATTCAGGACATGGGTATCCGGGACTTCATTCAATATCTGGAAGAGCACCGCGAAAAACTTCAAACGCCGGCGGACCTCTCCCCGGAAGAACGTGAGGAGACATTACGGCAGGCCGAGATGATGGTCGGAATGGCCGACGCGGCGATCAAAGAGCTCGGCTCCATCCTCGACAACCGCCGCATAAACCTCCCCGAAGAGCACGCCGTCCGTTTCGCCCAGGACATTTTCCTGCACCTGAGAGAAGAGGAACAGCGGGTAAAGGAAGGGCTCCGCGAGGCTGCCTCCTGAGACCGTGATACGCCCGCCACTCTTGAGCGAGGGCGATACCGTAGGCGTCGTCCCCGCCTCCCCGGTCCCGGTGCTCCGGCCTCAACGCTTCCAACGCGGCGTCTCCGCGCTCGAAAACCTGGGTTTTCGGGTTCTCGTAGGAGAGAACGCCCGCGCCATTCACGGCCACACGGCGGGAACCATCGAGCAGCGCATAGCGGACCTGCACGATATGTTTGCGGACGAGAGCGTTCGGGCTATTGTCTGCTCCATCGGCGGTTACAACTCCAACGGCCTCCTCGACCGGCTAGACTATGGTTCGATCCGGTCGAACCCCAAGATACTCCTCGGCTACAGCGACATAACCGCCCTGCTGCTCGGCATTCACGCCACGACCACCCTCGTGACTTTCCACGGCCCGACCCTGATGGTTCAGTTCGGCGAATACGGCGGCCTTCACCCCTACACGGAACGCTGGTTTCGCAAAGTCCTCATGGACCCCGGGCCGCCCGGCAGCTACACTCGTCCCAGGCACAGATACACGAGCGGCTCGAATGGGACCGCGACACGCGAGGTTTCTAGCTCCAGAGCTCGCGCAGGTTCTCCCAGATCATGTAGGTCCCGGCGAAGAGGACCGCCAGGACGACCAGGGTCCAGAAGAACTCGAAGAGCAGGATCAGGGCGGCCACCACCGCCAGCCCCACCGAGACGCTGTTTACGAGGCCGGTCAGCCGCCGCCGGAACCCGGACTCGATAAACACCAGCAGCGAGACGAGCGCCACGAGCCCGAAGGCGAGGTACTCGCGGGCGAAGAGTATGATCCCCACCACGCCGAGTATCGCCAGGCCGATGCTGAGTGCGGCCCAGACCTCGGCGAGCCGGTTGAACCGGAGCTTCTCGTCCGAAGCCGGCCGGTGGGCCCGCCAGATGTGCGCCCGCGCCGGGCCGCGCTCACCCTCCCGCAGCCGCCGCTCGTGGGAGCCTAAAGCCTCTAGCAGCGCCCGGTCCGAAGCTAGCCGGCCCCGCCGCTCGGCCAGCTCTTTCGAGAGGGCGGCCATCTTCTCCCCGTGGGCCTCGCGCCTTTTTTTCAGGTGCGGACGCCCGCGCATGGCCTCGGCCTCGACCCCGAGACCGGTCAGCTCTCGGCTCTTCCGAGAGACCTCCTCCTCCAGCGCCGCGCAACCGGCTCGCAGCGTCGCGCGCCGGTCCGCCACCCGCTCCAGAGCCTCGTCCGGCGGCGGCACCTTGTCCAGGCCGGTCCACCCCACGGGGTCGTGCCAGGCCAGACGCGGCGTCCCGTCCCGATTGTACGGTGGTCCCGCCGGCGCGTCCTCACCCGAGACCGGGTCCTGCACATACAGGCCCCACAAACCCCGGTAGTTCGCCGCCCAGCCGGGCAACGAGTCCAGCAGCACCGGCTCGTCCCAGGCGGCGTCCGTCCCCGGCCCGATAGAAGGACCGTCGCCGCGGGCGTAGTCCACAAAGGGCACCCGGAGGTGGACCTCGGGCGAGCCGGCGTTGTTCGGCTGGCGGGTCAGCCGCCGCCACAGGCCCCTCAGGCCGCCGACGAGCCGGGCGGCCGGGCTCAGGAAGGACAGTTTGATCTCCGCGAGGTACTCGCCGGCCGCGAAGTAGGCCGCGTGGGACCCCGCCGCCACGTACACCACGGGGTGCCCGTCCACTTTCTCGACCTCCGGGTCGTCCCACCGCCGCCGCAGGTCGTCCCCCGAGTAGTCGTGCGATGAGTAGCCCACCCACTCGGGTCGGGTCTCCTCCGCTTCGGACTCGGAGAGGTAGACGCTCACCATCTCCCAGTCGGCCTCGTGGTCGTTGACCCCGAAAAACCCCGAGCGCCAGTTGTTGAACGGGTAGAAGAACCAGTACTGGAGCACCACCCAGTCCTCCCGGCGCACGACCCGCGCGTAGTAGCGGTGGCGAACTTCTGCCGACATCTCCTCGCAGGCCAGGACCGCCGCCGCCGCGGTGTCGCCCGAGATCCGTCCGCGGGCCAGGAGCGTCAGCGAGAACAGCGCGTCCAGAAAGCGCGAGGTGTACCCGACCCGCGCCAGCCGCCCGAGCCCGGCGCGGAACCTGTCCCCGGTGCTCTTCTCGCGGGCCCTGTGCAGCTTGTAGGTCGCCATCTGCTTCACGTTGAGCGGCTCGATGAACTTGAGGTAAAAGACGTCCCCGAAGTCCCCCGAAAGGGGCTCGGCCAGCCGCTCCAGCGTCAGCTTCCCCTCCGGGACCAGGCAGACCGCCTCCTCGCCGCGCCGGTGGACCCACAGGCCGCATTGGCGCACGTAGGGCTCCACGTCCATCGGGAAAAACTGCTCCCCGCGGGTAAAGCGGATGACCGGCTCGTGGCGCCGGATCAGGTCGCGGTCAGCTCCGATACTCATCACTCGTCCGCACCCGGAAAGCCGTCTGCACACCGTGGGAGTTGAGGTAAACGACCGTGAGGATATGGTAAGCCATCCCGGCGTAGACGTAGGCGGGCGGGACGTCCGGGTAGTAGAAGTACATCCCCAGCGCCACCAACAACCCCAGACCCTGTATCCCCATGCCCAGTGTCCACGCCGAGGACCACAACCGGAAAAATCCCACGGCCGCCAGCAAGGCAACGGGCGCCAGCAGGATAAGCCCCGCCGCCGCGAGGAGGTTGATATCCCCCGTCACGGGTCCCAGCCACCCGAGCCCGGACGCGCCGAGCTTCGCCGCCCCCAGCACCGCCGCGAAGACCGCCTGCGAGAGCAGTATCCCGCCGAGCGCCGTCACCGGCCAGGGGCGCGTCCGGCGTCCGCGCTCTTCTACGCCTCTCGTTGTGGCGCGACTTTCGGCCGCCCCGGAACGCTCCTCGATCATAGAGGAGATTCTATCGCGACTCCCGGAGGCGCTTCACGAGTACGACACGGTTTCGGGAGATCTCGTACCCGTCGAGGAAGTGCTCCAGGATGTCTGAGAGGTCCGGCATCCGGCGCTCGCGCAGTTCGGGATGAGAGATGCTGACGCTGAAGATCTCCTCCGTGTGCTCGGACTCTATCTCCAGCGTACCGCCTTCGGTGGAGAGAAAGATGTCGGTGAGGGCCGCCTCGGCGGCGACGGCCAGGTCGTTTAGCCTTCCCCTCCCGAGTCCGGCCACTGCGGCCCGCCAGGAGATGAAGTGTCGGGCCTCCCCGGCGCGGGCCAGCTCTGCCGGGACTACTTTCCTGTTGGTCTGGGCGTCCATCGTGTGAGGGTACAACGCGAACTGGGCCAATGTAAGTCGGTGAAACCGCCAGCGTTCTCTCTCGTATAGATTTGGTAGTGTATCGGATGCTGCGTTATTCGATCGTTATTCAATCGGAGGTTTCCAAGAGTTGATTTCGAGATCTAGAGTGTGGCTGGCATTTTCCGCCTTCATTGTGGCCCTTTTGCTGGTCGCGGGTTGTTCTGAGGACCCGGCGCCCGGTCCCAAACAAGAGAACGTGGCGCAGACGGCCCCCGAACCCGACCCGGCGATACCATCGAACGAGCCGGTGGCCCAGATCTCCTCCCAGGTATCTCCCAGCGTGGTGCAGGTAAACGTGAGCAACATCCAGACGACGCCGTTCGGAGAGCAAGAGCAACAGGGCGGCCTGGGGAGCGGCGTTATATACCGCAGCGACGGCTACGTCATCACCAACGACCACGTGGTTCAGGGGGCGGATCAGGTAAACGTAGCCCTGGCCGACGGTACCACCGTACAGGGAGAGGTCATAGGCGGCGACCCCCGCACCGACATCGCTGTGGTCAGGACGGAGCGCGGAGATCTACCCGCCGCCAGCTTCAACACGGAAGGCGCCCCGACGGTCGGCCAGCTCGCGGTCGCCATCGGCAGCCCCTCCGGATTCGAGTCCACCGTGACGGCGGGCGTGGTCAGCGGCCTGAACCGCGAGATCTCACCCCAGGTCACCGGCACCGGCGCGCAGATTCCCTCGTTGGTAGATCTGATCCAGACGGACGCCGCCATCTCTCCCGGTAACTCCGGCGGCGCCCTCGTAAACCGTGACGTCGAGGTGATCGGCATCAACGTGGCCTACCTTCCCCAGACCCAGACCGGCCAGCCGGTAGCGGGTCTCGGTTTCGCCATCCCCGCCGACACCGCGGCCTCGGTCGCCGACCAGCTCATAGAGACCGGCGCGGTCTCTACCGCATACCTAGGCATCGGTCTCGCCAACCTGAGCCCGCAAGACGCCCAGCAGTTCGACCTGCCGGTAGACTCTGGGGCGATCGTCACGAACGTGGAGCCCGGCAGCGCCGCGGACAACGCCGGGATACGGACGGAGGACATCATAACCGCGATAGACGACACGCCCATAGAGGATTCCGGAGACCTGCTGGCTGCCCTGCGCGACTACCAGCCGGGAGATAGCGCCCAGATCACCGTCGTGCGCCGGAACGGAAACGAGCAAACTCTGGACGTGACGTTGGACGAACGACCTGCCCAGTAAACAGGGGCCGCGTGCCGACCGGCGACGCGCCAGGCTGGTGAGGTTCGATCCGCTCCAGGTTAAAATAGCGGGATGAACTCTATGTGGAAAAAGCGCCTCAAGAGCCTGCTCGCGATAGCGATGGTCGGGGAGGGCGTCGTGGCGGCCCTGATCCCACGCCGCTACGCCTTGCTCTGGCTCGTCGGACCGCGCTTCGTGCGGCAAATAGACGCCTGGTTCCTCGCACATCTCGAAGCTACCCGGCTCCTGGGCATAACCGGGGCTGGGTTAGGCATCTCTCTGGCGCTCCGGCAGAACCTGAACGAGTAGGCCCGTGGCGCACTCGCACGACCACGGAGAACATTCGCGCAGCGCGGAAGGGCGCAACAAGAACATGCGTCCGCTGGCGATCACGCTCTGTTTGACGGCGACTTTCATGGTGGCCGAGGTGATCGGCGGCCTCATCACGGGCTCGCTGGCCCTGATCGCCGACGCCGGACACATGCTCTCGGACTCGGCGTCGCTCGCGCTCGCCCTCTTCGCTTTCTGGCTCTCCGACCGGCCGCCGACCCCGGACAGGAGCTTCGGCTACAAGCGGGCCGAGATCCTGGCGGCCCTCGCAAACGGCGCTACGCTGGTCGCCATCTCTATCTGGATCTTCATCGAAGCCTATCGGCGCTTCCAGGACCCGCCGGAGATCCTGGGCGGCTGGATGCTGATCGTAGCCGTGATCGGGCTTTTCGTAAACGGGGCCGGGGTGTTCATTCTCTCCCGCTCCGAAGCCGAGAGCCTGAACCTCCAGGGAGCCATGCGCCACGTAATAGCCGACGCCTTGGGCTCCCTCGGCGCTATCTCCGCCGCCCTCATTATCATCTTTACCGGCTGGCGTTACGCGGACCCCCTGATCAGTATCCTCATCGGCGTCCTCGTCCTCGCGAGCTCCTGGAGGCTCCTGCGCGACTCGATGAACGTGCTCCTCGAAGCCTCGCCCCGCGGCATAGACGCGGAGGAAGTGGGACAGAGTATGGCCGCCGTCGAAGGCGTCCACGAGGTCCACGACCTCCACGTCTGGACCATCACCAGCGGCTTCCCCGCCTTAGCAGCCCACGTCCTCGTCGGCCAGGAAGAGAACTGCCACGCCCGCCGCCGCGACCTGGAAGCGGTGCTCGCGAGCGAGTACGGCATAGAACACACCACCCTCCAGGTAGACCACGTCGGCGACCACCACGGCCAACTCCACAGCCTCAAGTTCCGCTCCCGCGAGAAGTAACCAAAGACGAAGTTTTCGATCACAGTATTGGAGAATCTCTCCGCCTGGACTATGCCTCACGGACGGGGCGGTTCGTGCCAAACGTCGGACGGTTGAGGCGTCGAGCGCCACGTTAGTCCGGCGCGAGCCACTTGCCCAGGTGATAGGCTTCGGCGCACGGGGACTGTCCCGGGTGCTGTCGGGAAACGAACTGAGGTGGTGAGGTCTTGGGGAAGCTGGCTGTGATCTTCGGGCTGTTCGTGCTCGCGAGGCTCTGTGAGATCGGGGGCGGCTACCTGGTGTGGGAATGGATGCGCGAGGGCCGCGTCCTACTGTGGGCGATCCTGGGAGCCGTGGTGCTCGTTCTCTACGGCGTCGTCGCCGCGCTCCAGCCGATTCCAGAGTTCGGGCGAGTGTATGCGGCCTACGGAGGCATCTTCGTCGTCCTCTCTATCGTCTGGGCCACGGTACTCGACGGTTTTCGTCCGGACCACTACGATCTGCTGGGAGCGGTCGTCGTCCTCGCCGGGGTGCTGTTGATGGTAGCCCCACAACGCTCCTAGAGCCGTGAACCGGAGAGACTCTCAGCGATGGGCCGGCCGTCTCAACACCGAAGTGTACGCCCTCTACCTTGCCTACAAAGACCCCGGGTACCGGGGCACGCGCGGGCCTTCGCCGCCGTCGCTCTGATTTTGCGACTCAACTAGATCTCCCACCTCTTGACACCCACCTCTGAGCAAGTGTATGATAAAAACAAAAAAGTAATTTGTTCATAAGGACATACTGTAGTGCCAACCTTCACCAAAACCGAGCGAGAGCACATAAGAGAGCAGTTGCTGGAGACTGGCCGGGAGTTGTTTCCGCGGTACGGGTTGAAGAAGACTAGCCTGGAGGATTTGACGCGGCCGGCGGGGATCGCCAAGAGCAGCTTCTATAACTTCTTCGATTCGAAAGAGGCGTTGTACCTGGAGCTGTTGGTGGAGGAGCGGCATCGGCTGAGGGGTGAGATCTCCGCGGATTCCTTTAAGGGCGCCGTGGATGGTCGGGAGGCCGTCGAGCGTTTCTTGCGGGCCGTAATTCGGGAGTTCGAGAGCAACCCACTGACGAGACGCATAGTCACCCACCCCGAGGAATGGAGATCCGTCGTGCGGCGAGTTTCGCCTGAGAAACTCGAAGAAAACGTCTCCGATTCCACGCAAGCGGTAAGTTACTTTATCCGGCAAGGGCAGGATGCGGGCCTGATCTCCGCCGGAGACCCGGAAGTCATGGCCGGGTTGATACGGTCGGTCGTGGTTCTGGGTCTCCATAAAGACGATATCGGACGCGACATCTACCCGGCCGTGCTGGAGATGATGATCGGGCTCGTCGTCGACGGCTTGGCCCGCAAAGAAAAGGGGTAGGGCCATGATACGAGTAGAGAACCTGGTGTTCACCTACTCCGGCAGCGACCGGCGGGTGGTGAACGGTATCAGCTTCAGGGTTCACCGGGGTGAAATATTCGGCTTCCTGGGCCCCAGCGGCGCGGGCAAGAGCACCACGCAGAAGATCCTCATCGGGCTGCTGAGGGGGTACGACGGCGAGATCGAAGTCCTGGGCAAGGACCTGAAAGACTGGGGATCGGACTACTACGAGAGGATCGGGGTCTCCTTCGAGCTATCGAACCACTACCAGAAGTTGACCGCCCTGGAAAACCTGGATTTCTTCCGCTCCCTCTACTCGAAAGGAACCGAAGACCCGCGAGAGCTGCTGACGATGGTCGGCCTGCAGGACGACGCCCGCACGCGAGTTTCGCAGTTCTCCAAGGGGATGCAGATGCGTCTGACGTTCGTGCGGGCGTTGCTCAACCGGCCGGAGCTCATCTTTCTGGACGAGCCAACGGCGGGGCTCGACCCGGTCAACGGCCGTAATGTGAAGGAGATCATACTCGCCCTCAAGAAACAGGGCCGCACAGTGTTCCTCACCACCTACGACATGACCGTGGCCGACCAACTCTGCGACCGGGTGGCGTTTATCGTGGACGGGCGGATATCTGTCATAGACTCGCCGCGGGAACTCAAGATCTGGGAGGGCGAGCGCAAAGTTAGGGTCGAGTATCGGGAGGACGGCCAGATAACGCGGCGCGAGTTCTCTCTGGACGGGCTCGGCGACGACAAAGGGTTCCTGAGCCTGCTGCAAGGAGAACGAATAGAGACGATCCACACCGAGGAGGCCACCCTGGAAGATGTCTTTATAGGGACCACCGGTCGGAGGCTGGTGTGAGCCGGTTCGCCTCGGCCGTGCGGCTGGACCTGCTGTTGCAGAAACGCTACGGCTTCTACTACGCCGGGGCGTTCGTGACGCTGGTCTGGATCGTCCTGCTGCTCCCGCTGCCCGACTCGCTCCTGGACCTCGCCGTGCCGCTCATCGTCTTTACGGACCTCGCCGTGGTCGGCTTCTACTTCATCGCCGGGATGGTGATCTTCGAGAAAGGCGAGGAGACGCTGTTCGCCCTGATCTCCACCCCCCTGCGCTTCCGGGAGTATCTGGGCTCCAAGCTGCTGACGCTGACCGCGCTGGCGATGGTCATATCCCTGGCCGTGGCGGTAGCGGGCTACGGATTAGATTTCAACCCGGTATTTTTCTTGCTGGGCGTAGTCTTGGCGTCCATGATCTCCGCCCTCCTCGGCTTTATAACCGTCGCTCCATTCAGCTCGATCAGCAGCTATCTCGTCCCGTCTTCTCTCGCGCTCATCCCGATGGGTCTGCCGGTGTTCCACTTCCTCGGTCTTTGGGAAGGCTCCGTCTTCTACCTGCTACCGACCCAGGGAGCCCTGTTGCTGCTCGGCGGCGCCTTTGCTCCAGGCTCGCTCGCCGCCTGGCAGGTAGCCTACGCGCTCGTCTACGGGTGTCTCTGGATAACCGGTCTGGCCTTTCTGGCGCACCGGGCGTTCGAGCGCTACGTCGTGGCCCGGAAGGGAGGCTAAGATGGTCGCGCTGCGCGCGTTCGGGATAAACGACCTCAAGAGCATCAAGCGTGACTCGCTGCTCATCTACATGCTGATCATCCCACCCATAATGGTTCTAATGGTGCGCCTTATAGTGCCGTGGCTCACCGTCCGCCTGGCGGAGAGCTTCGGCTTCGACCTCGTCCCCTACTACCCGATGCTGTTGAGCTTCTTCTTCGTGCTCCAGCTACCGTTGCTCTTCGGGTTGTTGGTAGGACTCCTGATCCTCGACGAACGCGACGACGATACCCTGACCGCGCTGCGCGTGACCCCGATCTCCATGACCGGCTACGCCCTCTACCGTGGCGGGGCGGCGGCGCTCCTCAGCACCCTGTACGTGATCCTCGCCCTCCCCCTCACCGGCCTGGTGCCGCCCACGCTCCTGCCGGCGGTGATCCCCGTGGCGATCCTCTCCGGCATCATGGCTCCACTCTTCGGGCTCGTGATCGCCACCTTCGCTTCCAACAAGGTCGAAGGGCTCGCCCTGATGAAGGCCCTCGGCTTCTTCCTGCTCGGTCCGCTCGCCGCCTACTTCATAGATTCGAACTGGCAGCTCCTGCTGGGCATCCTGCCGACCTTCTGGCCCGCCAAAGCCTTCTGGGTCGCCAGCGAAGGAGGGAATTTCTGGCCCTACCTCCTCGCAGGATCGTCATACAACCTGGCGCTCGTTGCGCTACTATTGCGCCGTTTCCGAAAAAAGGTGTTCTAGAGACTGTCTGAAAAGTCACTCGGTAGGGTTGGAGCGTGGGTTTGGTGGTGCAACGCGGTAAGGGCGGAACCTCTCTTTGGCTCACTCATTTTGTCAGCTCGCAGGCCATAGGATTGAAGCTATCGAGAGTTTCAGACAGTTTCTAGAAGGTTTTGGAGTCCGCCGAAGTTCACGGGGAGTCTGGGACAGAGGGCTAGGCGGGATGTCCCCCTCTCATACGGAATCCGCTTGAAGAGTGCCCTATTGCGGATCGAGTGCCCGGTGCCGATGGACCGCTGATGATCCTGTCCGGCGCGGCAGTCTTCTCCCACCCCTCGTCGGTAACGCGCAAGTGATCAAC
>JALYGE010000044.1 GCA_030777225.1 Actinomycetota bacterium | reverse complement strand
GTCCTTCCAGTAGCGCCATCAGCGCGATACACGGGTCGTAGGAGATCTCTTCGAGTTGCCGCCGGGTGTCCTCCGGCAGTTCATAATCGCCGGAGGAGAACAGGTCCAACGCCTGCGGCACCGGCGGTGTAAGCAGTAGCGCTGCACCGTGCACTTCGAGGCCGGACGCGCAAACGACCTTCCAGCCGCCGCTCTCCCGCTCGACGGTCACGGCCCGTTCACCGCTTTTGACGTTCAGGTCGCGGGCCAGGTGCTTCGGTATGGAGGCCATTCCTTCGGAGCCCCGGTAACGCGGGTGTCCGTCTTCGTTTGGTTCACCCTCCGCGTCGGCGAAGCCTCTGGTCCACTCTTCTACCACGCCGGCTTTCAACCACCCGTTTACGAGCTTATTGAAACGTTCGCCGCGGACGGTGAAGAACTGGGCTCCGTGGTCGAAGTTGCCGGCTCCCACGCGACGGGTAGCCATACGCCCCCCGACGCTGCGGCCTTTGTCCAACACCGTTACCTGCCAGCCGGCGTCTCGCAGTTCACGGGCGGCGAGCAGGCCCGAGATGCCGGCCCCGATAATCACGCAGGAGTTTGGATTGCTCGGTTCGGCCAACGCTATCCTCCGCTCTTCTGGCGGCGGGGCGTGGGGTGGAGCAAAGAGCAGCCGCCGGTCGCGCCGAGGACTACGTAGACAGGCTGTGGGTTGCCGTTATCCATAGGTGAAGCCTCTCTCGCGCGCTTGCAGTTTCTCCGCACAGCGTATCGTCTGGAAGTGGATGTCTACTGTGTTTTCTACCTCTTTCGCATAGCCCCCGGCCATCGTGGCGACGACCGGGATACCGCGCCCGCGGCAGCTTTCGAGCACCAGACGGTCCCGTTCGGCGAGCCCTTCTTTGCTCACCGAGAGGCGTCCGAGCTTGTCGTCCACGAACGGGTCTGCGCCGGCCAGGTAGATCACCATCTCCGCCCCCGAAACGTCCAAAGACATCTCCAAACCCTTTTCGAGCGCCGCGAGGAACTCGCCGTCGTCCGCGCCGTCCGGCAACGGGACGTCCAGGTCGCTGCGTTCCTTATGGAATGGGAAGTTCTTCTCACCGTGGATGGAGAAAGTAAAGATGGAGTCGTCGCCTTCCAGGATCGCCGCCGTACCGTTGCCCTGGTGGACGTCGGTGTCGATAATCGCGATCTTCTCCACGGAGCCTTCGCGTTGCAGCGCGCGGGCCGCGATGACGCTGTCGTTGAAGATGCAGTAACCTTCTCCCCGGTGGGCGAAGGCGTGATGGGTTCCACCGGCCAGATTCGCGGCGAGCCCGTCTTCGAGGGCCGCGTGGCAGGCTTCGAGGGTTCCGCCCGAGGCCCGGCGGGAGCGCTCGACCATACGTTCTGTCCAGGGAAAGCCGATCCGACGCATCTCTTTCGCCGAGATGGTCCCGCCGACTACCCGACTCAGATAAGCCGGGGTATGGGCGCGCAGGATCTCCTCGTCCGTAACGGCCCGTGGCACGCGCAACTCGTTGACTACGCCGTTTTGCATCTTCGAGACCCTCTCGCGCAGCATGGAGTACTTGACCATCGGGAAGCGATGGCCTTCGGGCAGCGGGAGCACGAAGTGGTCGCTGTAGAAGATTTTCACGTTTTACTGGTTTGACAGGTCTCCATCGGCGAGACTGTAGTACATTCGGTCTTCCCGCGTAAGGAGAGCTTTCGCAAAACCGGCGCAGCCCCTATGATAGCATCCTATGTTCGTAGACGGTTGCGGGTGATTATTTGCAAGAGAGTCTTTTTACAGAGAATGCGGGAAGCGTCTCGCCACCAGAACCGGGCTTGTACCTCGGTACCTCCGGGTGGTCTTACGCCGACTGGGAGGGGAGCGTCTACCCGGAAGGGCTGCCCGCCGCTTCCCGGCTCGCCGAGTACATCAAACACTACGCGACGGTAGAGATAGACTCGACGTTCTACGGAACGCCTCGCCGCTCGACCGTGCAGAGGTGGTGGGAGGTCGTGCCGGAGGGATTTCTTTTCGCCGCCAAGTTCCCGCACGAGATCAGAGCGACAGAAGGCCGTAACGCGCCCCGCGGCTGACGGCTTCGGCGCGGCTTGGAGACGCCGAGCTTGGCGTTGAGCGAGGAGATGTCGCTCAGAGGCTTTAAGCTCGAGGCGGGCTCTCACTGATGCGCCGTGTGCTGTGTTAGCATCCGGATTCCTTACGATGGAAGATCCCCAACAGATCAAGCTGTTCGAGGAGGACGCTGGCGAAACCTCTCCGCCAGAAGAAGGCCTGTACCTGGGCACCTCGGGTTGGTCTTACGCGGACTGGGAGGGGACAGTATATCCTCCGGGGACGACTCCCGCCGGTCGGCTCGCCGAATACGTCAAGCACTTCGCGACGGTGGAGATAGATTCGACGTTCTACGGTACTCTCAGAGGGACGACCGTAGAGCGGTGGCGAAAGGTCGCGCCCCGTGGGTTTCTCTTTGCTGCCAAGTTTCCGCAGGAGCTGACGCACCAGAGAAAGCTCGTTAATAGCCGCCGCGAGGCCGAAGGCTTCGTCCGCACCATGCAAGCTCTCGAAGACAGGCTCGGTCCCCTGCTCCTCCAGCTCCCGCCAAACTTCACCGTCGAGGGTATGGAGGTCCTGAACGCTTTCCTGCGGGAATTACCCGAGGGACCGCGGTATGCCGTCGAGGTACGCCACAAAAGTTGGGTTGGCTCCGACCTCCCGGCACTGTTGCGCGAGCGCGGGGCGGCTCTCACCCTAGTGGACCACCCGCGGATGCCCCGCTTGGAGGAGGCGACAACGGACTTCTCCTACATCCGCTGGCTCGGCAACCGCCGCGAGTTCCCCTCGGGACACACCCATCTCAAGAAGGACCGAGATGAGGATCTGTTATGGTGGGCCGGTGTTGTGGATCGCTTCCTTGAAGAGGGGAAGACCGTCTTCGCCTACGCGAATAATCACTACCAGAACCACTCGCCCTCGACGCTAGAGCGATTTTCGGAGTTAAGGCGAGGCGATAGTTGAGCCGCTGCGCAAGTCCTCCTGAAGGAGTGTGGACTTGACCCCGGACGGCGGACAAACCAGAGTTTCGGATGTCAACGCCGACGAAGGAGGTCCACAAAGTGCCGGGAGCCACACCAAGCTACCCGCCTGAGAATTTAAACGAGAAGCCGTCCGCC
>JALYGE010000043.1 GCA_030777225.1 Actinomycetota bacterium | reverse complement strand
GCGCTCTACTCCTGCCGACACGAGCCCTCTTCTTGTAAAGTGATGAAGTGGTTCACAGCGCCATCTCCTCTCCCACACGCCCACGGATCTCACGAGAGCGTCTTGTGCACAATATATCAACAATGCGAACATGACGCTACCTCGTAACACCCTTCCCGGAAACCCGGTGAATAATGCTAGAGCGATTCTCTCATGTGGGCCAACTACAATGAAAACCGCCGTAGCTCTCGCGAACATGCCCGATCCCTCGCTAGAGCACCTTCAGGTTCGCGGTGGCGTCGCTGAGGTCTTCCATGAAGCGCTCCGTTTCTTTCATCCGGTCGCGGGCGAGGCTTTTGCTGCTCTTCAGGAGCAGGAACTCCGGTATGCCCCGGTGCAGGCTCCGGATGTTGCGCACCGCGGAGGCGAGATCCGGAACGTCGTCTTCGAGGCCGACCATCGCCAGCACCCGGGAGACGCCGATAGACCCCAGGTAGTCCAGGGCGACGGCGTCTTTGAGCAGCGCCGCTTCGACCGAGACGCCGGTAAATGCTCCCGGCGGGTGGTTCTCTATGGCGTCGAGGATGATCCGGGTGTCCCGGGCCGGGAAGTTCCCGTCGCGCAAGAGTTGCCCGGCGACCGCCGACGAGCGCCGGGCGTGGTCGGAACCCTTTCTTAGCGAGTACGCTTTGTAGAGCCCGATGTCGTGCAGTAGAGCGGCAATATACAAAAGCTCCGGGTTGTGGGAGATCCGCTCCAGCCGGGCCAGCTCGCTCGCCAGGGCATAGACCCGCCGGCAGTGGTTGTAGCCCCAGATAGGGTCCGTCCCAACGCGCGATACGCGGGCTTCGATCTCCTCCACCATCGTCTTCATAGAAACCGGAGTCTAACGGATACGTCGGATACCGGCTAACGTCCTCCGCGCCCGGCGTTCAGCTCCTGGATGCGCCGGACCGTTCGGGGAGAAACCGAACAGCCTCTACCGCTCCCGACTCGTCCCGGAACCCTCCAGGATGCAGGATGCGGGCCAGTATCTCGACCCCTTCGACGAGCCGGGGAGCCGGCCGGCTGAAGTACGAGTTGGCGTCCACCGCCCACACCCGCCCGTTCCTGACCGCCGAAAGCTCCTGCCAACCATCCAGCCCGGGCAAAATCTGCGCTTCCCGAACGGTACGATCCGCGTCGAAGCCGCAGGGCATCAGGACCAGGACCTCCGGATCGGCCTCGAACACCTCCTCCCACGAGAGCCGCGCGGAACGCTCTCCGGGAGCGGCGAAAAGCTCCTCGCCGCCGGCCCGGCGGACCATCTCAGGAACCCAGTGTCCGGCCGAGAACGGCGGGTCCAGCCACTCGATACATCCAACGCGGGGACGCTCCAGCGCGGAGACTGCTTCCCGGACCCGGCCCAGCCTCTCCTCCAGACCGGCGACCTTTCGTCGCGTCTTTTCGCCTTCTCCGACCAGCTCTCCCACCTCGATAGTGTCGTCGAGGACTTCGCGGAGCGAGGTAGGGTCCGTCGAGAATACTTTCGGCTGGCAAGTAAGCCCCGCCGCCACCCGCTCGACAAGGTTCAGGGAGACGGAACAGACCTCACAGAGTCCCTGCGTGACTACGAGGTCCGGGGAGAGCTTTTCCAGCAACTCCGCGTCGAGCGCGTAGATGCTGTCCTCGTCGGTCAGGCGTTGGCCGACGGCGGCGTCTATCTCGGCGCTGCTCATGTTGTGATGGTCTATCAGCGAGCTGGTAAGGTGCGGCAGGTTCTCTACGCCTGGCGGATAGTCGCACTCGTGGGTTACGCCGACCAGCATGTCCGCGGCCCCGGCGAAGTGGATCATCTCGGTGGCGCTGGGCAAGAGCGAGACTACGCGCAAAAGGTGCTCCTAATACTGTTGCTTTTTGAGGTCGCGCAGCAGGCTCGCCTGGCCGATGTCGTCTATGGTAAGCATTCCGACCAGGTCGTCCGCCTTTACCACGGGAATGGCGCGCAGGTTGCTCTCCTGGAGGAGGCGGTGGCCGTCCTTGAAGAGGTCCGCATCGGGGGAGATGGTTGGGAACTCCGTCTTCATAAGGTCACGGACGCTGGAGAACTTGTCCGGGGAGTGGGCCGCGGACATGATCTCGTTGCGCGTTATCATGCCGACCAGGTTCCCCTCCTCGTCCACCACGGGGAAGTCTTCCTGGTAGCCGTGGATCACTGCGTCCAGCACCTGCCCGAAGTTGTGGTACGGGGTAATGGTCTCCGTGCGGCGCTTGGTGCCCATCACGTCCGAGACGAGCAGGCCGCGCATCATCTCCCGCTGGCGGACCATCTGCTGCTCGCCCCCCGCCCCGAAGAAGATGAAGACCGCGATCAGGGCCAGGATGAAGTTGCCCGAGATAAGCCCGAACACGAAGAAAGCCAGCGCGAAGAACTGCCCGATGCCGGAAGCTATATCCGTCGCCCGCACGGGGCCGAAACGGGTGGCGAGCAAGCCCCGCAGCACCCGTCCGCCATCCATCGGGAAGGCCGGGATCATGTTGAAGACCACGAGAAAGATGTTTATGCCGCCGAGGTACAGCAACACGTTCCCCACGGAGTCCTGGGCCTCGAAGAGGTTCGACAGCCGCGAGACGTCGAAGCCGACCAGAAAAGCCAACCCTATAAAGATCGGGGCGAGCACCACGTTCACCAGCGGACCCGCGACGGCGACCTTTACCTCGTCTATCGGCCTCTCCGGCAAAGATTTCATCCGGGCAAGGCCCCCGATCGGCAGTATCGTTATGTCCTGGACCTCGACACCCAACCTGCGGGCTACGATAGAGTGCCCGTACTCGTGCATCACCACGCACAGGAAAAGAGCCACCACGATGCCGACTGTGATCAGGGCGGTCGCCCAACTCCCGGTGTTGGCGTAGCTCAGATAAGCGAAGAAAGCCAGCAGCAGAAAGAACGTCCAGTGGACCTTTACGTCGATGCCGAACGCCCGGCCTATCTTGAACGAGTTACCCATTTCCTAGAGTGTACCCCACCTGTAAACCGCGGGTGTAAGCGCGTTATCCTGTTAGAATCGAGGTGTGACGGACCGCACATCGAGCTACCGGCTGATCAAAGCCGCAGAAGAACTCCCCGCAGTGGCGGAGGCCCTGAAAAGCGCCGAAGTGATCGGCGTGGACACGGAGACCACCGGCCTCAACCCCCGCGACGGCCGTATGCGCCTGCTCCAGCTCGCCACCCCGGACGAAACCTTTATAATAGACACCTTCGAAACCAAAGTCCTCTCCCCGCTCATCGAAGTGTTGGAAAACGGACCGGCAAAGGTGTTCCACAATTGCCTACCCCTAGATACGCTAGTTTTGACACCCTCCGGCTGGACTCCTATTGGTTCCGTAAAGACAGGCGACCAGGTAATGGGCTACGAAGATGGAGAACAACGCTGGACGAGGGTGACAGATTTTGTGGATGGAGGCATACAGCACCTCGTAGAAACTTCGAATATGTCCGGCCGGCGGAGAGTTTGGGTTTCCACCCCGAATCACAGGTGGCTGTGTGAAAAAGGCTTCGGTAAAAAGCAGCGATATAGAGAAGAGTATTTCGACACCGCCTCGCTGAGAGCCGTGTCTGGCGAAGGTAGAAAGCTAGGAACGAGGGTCAAACACTCAGCGCCGTTCCGAAATCCACAACCGAACCCGGTGTCATCAAACGAAGCCGCTCTTCTGGCTTGGCTATGGGGTGACGGTAGCATAAGCAAACCCAGAGAGGGAGAGAGGATTGTCTGCAGCATTACCCAGTCGGAGAGAAACGGCGATCACTGCTCCAGGATTGAGCAGCTACTACGAGACTTAGGCGCCCCAATCAAGTTCTATCGCCTGGCTGAAAGTCCACATATCAGACGGTACTGGGTTCCGGGAGGTCTCGTACGTACCATTTACTCAAAGGCGGGTATGAACGTTGAAGCGCCGGACTACACCAGTTTTATATTAGGACTTTCACGGGAAGCTCTGGAAAGCTGGTTCTTCCACTTCTGGTTGGCTGAAGGTTCTAAATCTCGTCCCTTTCCTCAAGTGTTCTGCCAACGCCGCAAAGCTAATCCGGACAAATACGAAGCTCTTTTGTTAGCTGGACACTTACTTGGATATACACCTGTAGTTGGAAGGGAAGATTTTCTCAACTTTGGAAAATCTACTACCTCCCTGAGAAGGCTATCTTACAAAGACCTCGGCCAACGCCAGGTGGTTTGTATCGTAACGGAGACCTCTAATTTTGTAATGCGACAAGGCGACTTCGTGACTATAACCGGCAACTCCAAGTTCGATTACCAGTTCCTCTTCGCGGAGCACGACATCCGGGTCCATCCAGTCTTCGACACGATGCTCGCGGCCCAACTCCTGGACGGCGGAGAGCAGGGAGCGTCCTACGCGCTGGAGGCCGTGGCAGAGCGCTACCTGGACGAGGATGTGGACAAGTCCGCTCGTCGGGAGGACTGGACCGGGGAACTCAGCGGGCGCCAGCTCGAGTACGCCGCCCGCGACGCGGAGATCCTGCTGCCCCTGCGCGAACGCCTCGCCCGAGCACTCGAAGACGAGAAGTTAAAGCTAGTCTCCAGGATCGAGTTCGGCGCTGTCGCCGCGCTGTCCGAGATGGAGCTTGCCGGCATAAAGCTGGACGTGGAGAAGTGGCAGAGGCTCACGGAGACGGTGCGCGCCCGCCGCGACCGGGCGGCGGAGGAGCTCGAATCGCATTTTCCGCCGCCGGACGGCGTACTGCCGCTCGAAGGTTTGGGCCCCCGGCTGAACCTCAACAGTCCGCAGCAGATCACCGACGCCTTCCGCTCTCTCGGCATAGAACTCCCCGACACGAAGGTCTGGACGCTCCTCAAAGTGGAGCATCCCGCCGCCAAAGCCCTCCTCCGCTACCGCGAGCTCCAGAAAAAACTCGGCACCTACCTCGAAACCTACGCGAGCTACATCCACCCCAAGACCGGCCGCATCCACGCCAACTTCCTCCAATGTCGCGTTCCGACCGGACGCCTCGCCTGCACCAACCCCAACGTGCAGCAGATACCGCACGAAGATGAGTTCCGCAGTTGCTTTGTAGCGGAACAGGGTTACACGCTCGTCATCGCCGACTACTCCCAGATAGAGTTGCGGATACTGGCGGAGGTCTCGGAGGACCCGGAGTTCGTTCGGGCATTCCGGGAGGGTGAGGATCTGCACCGGGTAACGGCGGCGACGATGTACGGGGTGGAGTTAGAGGAGGTCAGCAAGGAGCAGCGGTCGGACGCCAAGAGGATCAACTTCGGCCTCATGTATGGGCGCGGGGCAAAGAGCCTCTCCGCCCAGCTCGGCACGGACGAGGAGCGGGGCCGACAGCTAATAGACGAATATTTCGCCAACTACCCGAAGGTGCAGCGCTTTCTTCAGAGCACGGCGAATCGGGCAACGAGGGATCGCACCTTGCGGACGCTGGCGGGGCGGGTCCGCAAGTTCGGCCAGAGGTCGGGTATGGACGACAAGGGGGCCATGCGACGGGAGGCGATGAACTACCCGATCCAGGGCGCGAGCGCCGACATCGCCAAGCTCGCCCTCTCCTACATCCGAAAAGAGCTAGAAGAAATCGACGCCCGGCTCATAAACTCCATTCACGACGAGTTCGTCGTGGAGTGCGCGGAGGAGTTGGCGGATGAGGTTTCCGAACGCATGAAGAAGGCCATGATCCGTGCCGGAGAGAAGCTCTTGAAGAAAGTGCCGGTCGAGGTGGAGGTCGTCGTCTCCAACGAGTGGCGCAAATAGTTAATCGGAGGAGAATCGTGATGCCCCGGCGGCTGCCACGGAGACGAGCAGGATCGCCGCTATAGACCGGAAGCCGAGACGCTCTCCGAGCACGATAAGGCCGATCAGGGCTGCAACGGCAGGCTCCAGGCTCATCAAGACGCCGAAGACGCGGGCCGGTAGCTTGCGGAGTGCTTCCAGCTCCAGCGAGTAAGGTATGGCTGAAGAGAGCATCGCGACCCCGAAGCCTGCAAGGAGGAGCCACGGGTCGAGCAGGGCATATCCACCCCCCACGACACCGACCGGCAGCAGCACTACCGCGCCGAGGCACAGCGCGATCACCAGCCCCGTTCCACCGGGAAAGATGCTCCCCGTCCGGGCGCTGAGGAGAATGTACGAGGCCCAGAAGCATCCCGCCAGGAGCGCCAGCAAAACACCTACCGGATCGAGGTTCACCTCTCCCAGTACTCCCAAAGGAGCCAGCAGAAGAATGCCGGCAGCCGCCAGCGCCGCCCAGATGAGGTCCAGCAGGCGGCGGGAGCCCGCAACCGCGACCCCGAGTGGACCGACAAACTCCAGCGTCACGGCTATACCGAGTGGGATGCGGTCAATCGCCAGGTAGAGCGAATAGTTCATCGCCGCCAGGGTGAGCCCGAAAAGCGCCGCGACCAGGTAGTTACGCCGGGTGTAGCCGGTAACCTGGGGGCGCCAGATCAGGAGCAGCAACAGCGCCGCGAACCCGACGCGCAAGAACACCATACCCGAAGGTCCTAGCTCGTCGAACAAACTCTTCGCGATGGCGGCTCCGAGTTGCACGGAGCCGACCGCCAGGATCACGAGCCCCGGTGGAGGCACCGAACGGGCCGCTTCGCGGAGACGGCCCGCAGGTTGAACAGTCGGTGTTTTACCGTGGGGATCTACGCCGGCTCCTCAGAACGCTGGTAACGGGCGCGGGCAGTGTAGCATCGTGCAAGAAGGAACGGCACAGGGCGGGTGATGTCCCGCATCCAGCAAAGCAACCTTATCTACGCTTCTTCTTCCCCCAAGGTTTGGAGCCCGCGTCCATGCGGACAATACCCGGCGTAAACCGTCCGACGAGATCCACGAGATCCTCCTGAAGACCTACGACGGCTTCGATGTTCTTGTACGCCTGTGAAGCTTCGTCGAGGGAACCGCCGATAAGCGTGACGCCTTTTTCGGCGAGGTAGCTCTTCCAGCGCTCCTCGGGGATACTCTTGAAAGCCGCGGACCGGCTCATGAGCCTGCCGGCCCCGTGAGAGGCGGAGTTGATGGAGTCCTCATTGCCCTTGCCGCGCACGACGTAACCAGGATCGCCCATCGAGCCGGGGATAACGCCCATGACTCCCGGCCCAGCTGGGGTCGCGCCCTTGCGATGGACGATGACCACCTCGTTTCCAACTTTCTCTCGCCAGGCGAAATTATGATGGTTCTCTACCTTTGCGAGAACATCCTCACCCAGGGCACGGGAGATCTTGTCGTGAATGACGGCGTGGTTCGCTGAAGCGAAACGTCCGGCAAGCTGCATAGAAAGCCAGTACTCCTCGCCTTCCTCACCCGAAAGATCGAGCCAGGCGAGCTCCGCGACGCTCCCTTCGAGCCTGGGATGCTTCTGCTTGGCGATCCCGGAGTAGCGGTTGGCGATCTTGAACCCCACGCCCCGACTCCCGGAGTGTGAGAGCAGCGCCAGATACTTCCGCCCCGGCACGAATGCAAACTCCGAACCTTCCTCGCAAACGCCCTCTTTTCCGGAGGTTTCGTTGGGCTCTCCAAGTGCCTCGAAGACGCCCCACTCGACGAAGTGGTTGCCCGAACCGGAGGTGCCGAGTTGGGCGCGGCCGGTGTCTTTGAGGCCCTTGAGGAAAGGCGTCGCCTCCCAGGCGGGATCGTCGAGGATCTCGTGCTCGGGACGGCGGCCTTCCTTGAACTTGGAACCCGCGCCGAAGTTCGTGTTGCGGAGCAGCACGTCGGCGAGCTCGTCCCGCTGGTTGTCGAGTAGATCCGGGGAGAGGTCAAAGACGGAGAGGCGCATTCTACAGGCGATGTCCACGCCGACGGCCCAGGGGATAACCGCGCCTTCGGTGGCGAGAACGCCGCCGACCGGGAGACCGTAGCCCAGATGGGCGTCGGGCATCAGGGCGCCGGCGACGGAGATGGGGAGCCGCATCGCAGCCTCCATCTGGGCGGCGGTGTTCGGTTCGATCAAGTGCTCACCCCATACGCTGTAGGAGAGCGCTTCGTCGCGCAACCCGCCCTCACGAACCGCCCTCTCCGCGGCCCGGATGCTCTCCCACTCGCGGACGAGGGGCGCGAGGGCGGCATGGGTATCGGCGGTGGGGTCTTGGCGCACCTTTTCGAGCTCGTGGAGGATCTGGGCTTCACCCATGTCGGAAGCCCGTAGCTCTTTTGCGGCGTCGAGGGCGAGCCCGATCACGCGTCCCTCCGGCCATCCTTTTTCTATAAGGTCTTTTCCGGTTATCATATCTACCCCGTAGCGGTAATCTACTCAAGCGGCTCGGTTACGAAACCTTCATCGCTGCGCAAGCTGAGCCTAACACCGAACGCCTCTTTGTCACAGCCGGGACTCACTCACGCTAATTTCCTACCCTTTTCCGGTACCAACGGCCCCGGCCAGCAGTACGATGGCGGCGGTGAGCGCAACGACGATGTAAAGGGCTCCGCCGAGCCCGACCAACTCCGCTGCAAAGCCGATGGTGGGCGCGCCGACGAGAAAGCCCGTATATCCGGTGGTCGCGACGGCGGCGAGCGCGGGGCCCGCGGCTATGCCCTCCGTGCGGCCGGCGGCGCTCAAAGCGGCGGGGAAGATGCTCGAGAACCCCAGCCCGGCGCAGGCGAACCCGACGAGGGCGAAGTATTGCTGTTCTACCGCGAGTGAAACCCCCAACCGACGGCCGCCACCGTCGCGCAGAGGCGCACGATCCGAACGGGACCGAGGCGTTCGATAGCCCGGTCTCCGAACAGCCGTCCGAGGGCCATCGCAAGCGAGAAAGCCGCGAAGCCCGCCGCCGCGAAGCCGGGACCTGTTCCCAGTGTGTTGTCCAGGTACACGGCGCTCCAGTCGCCCATTGCCCCCTCGCCGAGCAGCACGCAGAAAGAGATCACGCCGAGCCCCATCAACGCCCGGTTGGGACGGGCGAAGGCCGGCGAACACGCTTCCCTGGCGTCCACGCTCGCCGGCAATAGCGCCCGGTACGCAACCAGCGCCGCCAATATCGACAACCCGCATATCGAGGAGAAGTGAGCAAAGGTCTCGACCCCGGCGGCGGCGATCAGGCCGCCCACCACCGCGCCCGTGAGGCCGCCGAAGCTGAACGCGGCGTGGAAGGACGACATGATCGGGCGTCCGTACTCTTTCTCCACCACCACGGCCTGCGCGTTCATCGAGACGTCCAGCGCCCCGTTCGAGGCTCCGAACAGCACGAGGGCCACCACCAGGGAGAGCGACCGGGCGCCAGAGCGGGCAGCACCAGCGCCACCGGGAGCATCAACGCCGTCGCGCCCACCACGGGCCGGCTCCCGAACCGGGAGGTCAGGGCGCCCGTAAGTGGCATAGCCACCAGAGCTCCAACGCCCGCGCCCAGAAGCGACACGCCGAGCAACCCCTCGCCCAGACCCAGCTTCTCCTGAACTGCCGGTATCCGCACCACCCAGGTCGCTATCACGACACCGTTAAGAATACGGGGCCGTTACGGCCAGGCGGGCGGTGAACGGCACAGCAGCCGGTGTGGTCGGCGGACTCACATAGTTCTCTAGCGGGTCTCGTCCTTTAAGAGCGCCACCGGGAAGCTTCCCAGCAAGCTCTTCGCCGGGAGCATGGCTTTACCGTCCTGCTCCTCGGGGCCTACCGTCTCCCCGGTCAGGACGTTGCGGTACGTTGTGGACGGTAGGTCGGAAACGTCTATCCAGGTCTCCGACCAGGCGTCCGGGTCAGGGAGCAGCGCGCCGGAGACGGCGCCCAGCCCGGTGTAGAGGCGGGGCGCGGCGGTGATCGCAAGCTCTTCCCCACGTCGCCGGGCGAAGGCGACGAGGTGATCCGCACGCGTTCCGTGGACCTCTAGTGGTACGTACTCGCCCGTCTCGAAAAGCTCCGGCCACTGGCGGCGGAGCGTGAGAGCCTGACGGGTCAGGTGGAGCTTGGAACGGCCATCCTGCCAGCTCTCTAGCAGAGAGCGGACGTCGTCTGTTCCGATCCCTTCTAACTTTGTGAGTAGTTCTCTTCGCCGACCGTAGTCTACGGGCCGTCGGTTGTCCGGGTCTACGAGGCTGAAGTCCCAGAGCTCGTTGCCCTGGTAGATATCCGGGACGCCGGGGGAGGTCAGCTTGATCAGGGTCTGCGACAGGCTGTTCAGCGCCCCAAACCAGGCCACCTCGCGCGCAAACGGTACGAACTCGTCAAGGAACAGGTTGGTCTCCGACGGCGTAAGCAACGCCTCGATGAAGTCCGATACGGCGGCCTCGTACTCTTCGTTCACGTTGACCCAGGAGGTGTGGACCTGCGCCTCCCGCAGGGCCTTCTCCATGTAGGCTTCTATGCGCGCCCGGAAATCTGCCAGCCCGTTTTCGTCTAGCTCTTCGAGCGGCCACGCACCGACGAGCGTCTGGTAGAGCAGATACTCGTCGTTGGGGCTCGGCTCTCTCCAGCCATCTACCTCGCGACGACGGGAGCGGTTGAGAAGCGACCAGCGATCCAGCCGTTCGCGCCACTCATCCGGTATCTCCGAGAGTATGTTTATGCGCGCCCGCACGTCCTCGCTACGTTTGGTGTCGTGCGTCGAGGTGGAGAGCATCGCGTGCGGCCACCGCTTCGCCCGCTCGGCAGTCAGGTGGTGGAAGGCCGCAACGGAGACCCCGAAACGCTCCGGCTCCCCGCCGACCTCGTTCAGCGAGACGAGCCGGTTGTAGACGTAGAGGGCCGTGTCCTCCATGCCTTTCGCCATTACCGGCCCGGTGTACTGCTGGAACTTCATCACGAACGCCACGGCGAGCGCCTCGTACTCCTCCGGTCCTTCCACGTTCAGGAGCAAAACCTCGTGGACGAAGTCGTAGGCGCTCGTGTCGGCGGCCGTACTCCGTTTTTTGGCCTGCGTCACGGCCCAGTCCACGTAGCGCCTGTCCTGCTCGGACAAGCCTTCTCGGGTTATGTAAGTGCGGTAGACTGGAAATGCGGCCACTATCTCCGTCAAGGCGTCGCGCAGGACGTTTATGGTGAAGTCGAAGGTGCGACGACCGTACTCCGAGAGACGCAGCAGCCGGCGGCTGAGGACGTTCAGTTCGCTGGCGAGTTCGCCGCGCATAACGGCTTTTTTGCAACCGTAGAGAAGCTCATCGAGGTCTACGGATCGGTCCAGGAAGCTCCGGTAGACCCGCTCCATGTCGGCCTGACTCGCCAGGTCTACGAAAAGCCCGTTGACCAGGTTGGCGAACTCGTACCCCGTCGTCCCGGCCACCGTCCAGTCCTCCGGTAGCCCCTCGTGGGCCGCGAGTATCTTCTCTACGAGCACGTAGAGTGGTTCTGCCCCCGAAGATTCGAGGGCCTCTCCGGCTCTCTCTTGCAGGCGGCGGAAGTAGCCGGCGGGGTCGTAGAGGCCGTCCGGATGGTCGAGGCGCAGGCCGTCTACCTTGCCCTGCCGGACGAGGTCCAGGACGTAGCGGTGCGTCTCCTCAAAGACCTGTTCATCCTCTACCCGGATGCCGGCCAGGTCGTTGACGGAGAAGAACCTGCGGTAGTTGATCTCGTCGCTCGCCACCCGCCAGTAAACGAGCCGGTACGCCTGTTCTTCCAGAACCCGATGCAAAGTCTCGAAGCTTTCGGGGTTGCCGGCTTCGCCGCTTACGCGCCGGACACACTCTTCTACAGCGCGGGCTATCTCTGGAGATTCCTCGCACAACCGGGCGAGCCGGCTCTTGTGGACCGCGGCGTCCCGAACCCGTTCGGCCAGACGCTCTTCGCCGGTTGTTTCCTGGTCCGGCAGGTTGCCGAAAGCCGTGATCAGGCTCCCCAGCTCCAACGCAAGCTCGTCCTCGGGAAGGTCGGACAGATGTTCCAACACTACCGGGTAGGTCCGGGGATCCAGCGGACAACGGTGTTCGTAGTAGTTGATCGAAAACGCGCCCGCCTCCGCATCGAAGTCGAGCTTCAGGTCTCCGCTCTCCAGCACTACACGATAGTGGTCGCCGAGCACCGGCAACAGCACTTTGCCTCGAAGCTCTCCGCGATTCGTCGGATACCAGTCTATATCGAAGAAGCGGGCGTAGGGTGACGCGGGACCGTTCTCCAGCACGTCGAGCCACCATTCGTTGTCGCTGCCGACCCCCATGTGGTTCGGCACCCAGTCGAGGAGTTGGCCCATCCCGTGTTCGTGTAACGTTTCGACGAGCCGTTCGTAGTCTTCGGGGGTCCCGATCTCGGGGTTCAGGGCGTTGTGGTCTATGATGTCGTAGCCGTGGGTGCTGCCGGGGCGGGCTTTCATGTACGGCGAGGCGTAGAGGTCACTGACGCCGAGATCCGCCAGGTACGGCACCAGTCCCGCCGCGTCTTTGAAGGTGAAGTCTTTGTTGAACTGAAGCCGGTAGGTGGCGCGAGGGACTCTCAATCGTTTTCCTCTAAGTACCAGGCCACGGACCACGCCGGAAGCTTCCGACCCTCTCTCTTCACCTCCCGCGTCGCGTACAGCAACCTGCCCAGCGCGTCGTCAAAGCCGTCCAGCGGCTCGTCGCCCAGGTTGGCGAGCAGGGTCAGGACGGAGCCGTCGGCGAGCGTCCATCGCGCCCTCAAGCCGCGGTCGCCGACGAGATGGCATTCGGCCCGGCCACCGGAGATTCCTTCGAGACGAGGTACTATCTCCTCCCGGCGCAACCGCAACAGCTCCTTGTAGAGCTCCAGCCAGCTACGGTGCTCTTTCGCGTCGTCCCAGTCCAGGACCGACATCTCGAACGTCTCGCGCTCGCTCGGATCCGGGATGCGCTCCCTCGTCTCGGGATCCGAGAACTCGGGGAACTTGGCGAACTCTTCGCGACGCCCCTCCGTCACCAGCGGGGCCAGATCCTCCTCGAAGTCGCAGAAGAACAGGAACGGCTCCTCCGCGGCCCACTCTTCGCCCATAAAGAGCATCGGGATCTGCGGTGAGAGCAGGTACATGGCCGCCGCGGCCCGCACGGCCTCCGGTTGCGCGAGCCTGGTGATCCTCTCTCCAAAAGCCCGGTTGCCGACCTGATCGTGGTTCTGGAGAAACGATACGAAGGACGTGGCCGGCAGGTCGGCGCTGGACTCCCCACGTTTTTCCCCGTCTCGATACTGCGACGGCTCGCCCTGATACGCGAACCCCTCGGCGAGGCAGCGGGCAAGAAGACGCATCGGGGCGTCTGCGTAACCTCCGTAGTACCCGCTCGTCTCCCCCGTCAGGGCGACGTGGAGCGCGTTGTGGAAGTCGTCGTTCCATTGGGCCCGGTAGAGACCATCGCGCATGTAACGGGCCGCGTTCGCCTCGTTCTCCAGGACGAGATGGACGTGCCGGTCGCGTCCGGGACCACCTTGCACCCGTTCAGCCAGCTCCTCCAGGACGTGCTTCTCGGATTCGTCCACGATGGCGTGTACGGCATCGAGGCGCAGCCCGTCTATGTGATACTCCTCGATCCAGTACAGAGCGTTGTGAATGAAGTACTCCCGCACCTGCCGGCTCTCGTCGCCGTCGAAGTTTATGGCCGCGCCCCACGGCGTCGCGTGCCGCTCCGTGAAGAACTGCGGCGCGTAGACGTTTAGGTAGTTCCCCTCCGGCCCGAAGTGGTTGTACACCACGTCGAGAAAGACCATCAAGCCTTTTTCGTGGGCGGCCTGCACCAGTTCCTTGAGATCCTCCGGCGTGCCGTAAGAGCTATCGGGGGCGTAGGGCAACACGCCGTCGTAGCCCCAGTTGCACCCGCCGGGAAAGTCTGCGAGCGGCATGAGCTCTACAGCGGTAACGCCGAGCTCTACGAGGTGGTCCAGCTTGTCTTTGACCTCGCCAAAGGTCCCCTCCGGGCTGAAGCTCCCGACGTGCAGCTCGTAGAGGACGGTCTCCTCCCAGGGACGGCCTTTCCAGTCCTCGTCCCGCCACTCGAACGCCTCCAGGTCTACGACCTGGCTCGGGCCGTGTACGTCCTCGGGCTGGTAGCGAGAAGCTGGGTCCGGGACACCCTGTTCGTCGTCCACGAGGTAGCGGTAGCGGGCGCCGGGTTCGGCCGCCGCCGTCACGGCGAACACACCGTCTTCGCCGCGCCGCATCGCGACTCTTTCCCCGTCCTCCAGAGAAAGCTCTACCCGTTCGGCGGCGGGAGCCCAGAGCGTGAAACGAGTTTCGCCTTCGCCCAGGTACTCCGCCCCGAAGGGCAGCTTGTGGCTGCGTCTCACTCGGCGTCCTCCTCGACGGCTTCAGGCTGGCGGTTGACGAGTAAGGCCATCGATCGGGCTCTAAGAGGGTAATCCTGGCCCGGCTTGAAGAAGCCGTCGGCGCGGAGGCCGGCGGCGTAGCTGGTGTCTACGAGAGCTTCCCAGCGCGCCTCCTCCGGACCGTTCGGTATGGTGAAGGGGAGCTCCTCGTGGTGGGCGTTGAAGAGCATGAGAAAGTCGTCGTCTATCTCCGGACGGCCCTCTGTATCGTACTGATCCTCGGAGTAGCCGGCCATCCGCAAGCCCAGGGAGCGGGCGTAGGTGTTGTCCCACTCCTCGTCGCTCATCTCGTGTCCGTCCGGGTTAAGCCAGGTAATGTCCTTGACGTCGGCGCCCTGGATGCGCCGTCCCTGGAAAAAGCGCCGCCGCCGGAACGCCGAGTGCTCCTTGCGAATGCGGATCATGCGCCGCACAAACGCCAGCATGTTCCGGTCCGCCCGCGAGAGATCCCAATCCATCCAGCTTATCTCATTGTCCTGACAATAAGCGTTGTTGTTTCCGTTCTGAGTCCGGCCCATCTCGTCGCCGTAGACGATCATCGGCACCCCCTGAGAGAGCAGGAGTGTGGCGAGGAAGTTACGCTTCTGGCGGTTGCGGAGCCGACGGATGTTGGGATCGTTTGTCGGGCCTTCTTCGCCGTGGTTCCAACTCGTGTTGTGGCTCTCGCCGTCGTTGTTGTTCTCGCCGTTCTCCTCGTTGTGTTTCTCGTTGTAGGAGACGAGGTCGTGGAGGGTAAAGCCGTCGTGGGCGGTGACGAAGTTGATGCTGGCGTAGGGTAGACGACCGCCGTGCTCGTAGAGGTCGCTGGATCCGGTAAGCCTGTAAGCCAGGTCTCCGACGATTCCGCCCTCGCCTTTCCAGTAGGCGCGCACCTCGTCACGATACTTACCGTTCCACTCCGTCCAGCCTACCGGGAAGTTGCCGACCTGGTAGCCGCCTTCGCCCACGTCCCACGGCTCGGCGATGAGCTTGGCCTGGGAGATCACCGGGTCTTGTCGGATGATGGTGAAGAAGCTGGAGAGCTGGTCCACCTCGTAAAGTTCGCGGGCCAAGGCTGAAGCCAGGTCGAAGCGGAAGCCGTCCACGTGCATCTCCGTGATCCAGTACCGCAGCGAGTCCATGATGAGCTGCAGCACGCGCGGGTGCATCATGTTCAGCGTGTTGCCCGTACCGGTGAAGTCCATGTAGTAGCGCTGATCCTCGGGGGTCAGGCGATAGTAGGCGGCGTTGTCTATACCCCGGAAGGAGAGGGTCGGCCCCATATGGTTTCCCTCGGCGGTGTGGTTGTAGACGACGTCCAGGATCACCTCTATCCCGGCGGAGTGGAGGCGCTTGACCATCGTCTTGAACTCGTCTATCCCGCCGGTCGCCGAGTAGCGGGTCTCTGGCGCGAAAAAGCCGATGGAGTTGTAGCCCCAGTAGTTGGCGAGACCCTTGTCTACGAGATGTTTATCCTGCACAAAGGAGTGGACCGGCATCAGCTCGACCGCCGTTACCCCGAGGCGAGAGAGATGCTCTATGGCGGGGGCGGAGGCGAGCCCGGCGTAGGTGCCGCGCAGTTGCGGCGGTATCTCCGGGTGTCGCTTGGTGAAGCCCTTGACGTGCAGTTCGTAGATCACCGTGTCGTGCCAGGAGGTGTTCGGCCGCCGGTCCTCGCCCCAGGTGAAGGAGGTGTCAACGACCTGGCATTTGGGCATCCCGGCGGTGTTATCCTGGCCGTCGAAACCCAGGTCCTCGTCCTTGCCCCCGATCTCGTACCCGAAGTGCGGGTAGCTCCAGTCGAGACCGCCGACGATGGACTTGGCGTAAGGGTCGAGGAGGAGCTTGTTGGGGTTGAAACGGTGGCCGTTCTCGGGATCGTAGCGACCGTAGACCCGGTAGCCGTAGAGCTGGCCGAGCCGGCCGTAGGGCAGGTAGCAGTGCCATACCTGATCCGTGTGCTCCCGCACCTCGATGCGCTCGATTTCCTTTTTTCCCGAGGGATCGAAGAGGCAAAGCTCGACCTTTTCGGCGTTCTCCGAGAACAGCGCGAAGTTGACCCCCTCACCGTCCCAGGTCGCACCCAGAGGGTAGGGGTTTCCGGGCCACACGACGCTGCGTTGTCTATCCGTGCTTATCAAAGCAGGACTTTCCTTTCTTGGTCTGTCGGTCTTTCGGTCGACCAGTCTCTCAATCAACCTTTAGCTTCGTTTGGTTTTGACTGCGCCATACGTCGCTTTAGTCCGCAAAACTCATCTCAGCAACAAATACTCGACAAGTTTACCCGTTAGCGGACCCTTGCCAAGCATAAAGCTTTATTCTCGCTGACTGGCCGAACGACTTACAGACCGAAAGACTATCCAGAGCGCTTCAGGATCATCGTTGCAAGCGGCGGCAGCCTGAGCGAGAGCGAGTATGGATGCCCGTGGGAAGGAACCTCCTCGGCCTCTATCGGCCCGCCGTTGCTCACACCGCTTCCGCCGTAAGCCCCGTCGTCGGTGTTTAGCGCCTCGACGTAGGTTCCTTCGCCGGGCACTCCGATACGGTAACCTTCCCGGACGACCGGGGTAAAGTTGCACACGACGACTGCGTAGTCCTCTTCGCGAACGCCCGACGGACGGCGCAGAAAGGACACCACACTGTTCTGGCTGTCTCCACCTTCGATCCACTCGAACCCGGCCGGCTCGAAGTCTACCTCGTAGAGCGCCGGGCTTTCTTTGTAGAGCGCGTTGAGATCCCGCACGAGGCTCTGCACCCCGGCGTGCAAGGGCTCGTCCAGCAGTTGCCAGTCGAGGCCGGTGTCGTGGTTCCACTCGCGCTCCTGGGCGATCTCGCCACCCATGAAGAGGAGTTGCTTGCCGGGATGGACGTACATAAAGCCGTAGTAAGCCCGCAGGTTGGCGAACCGCTGCCACTCGTCGCCGGGCATCCGGCCTATGAGCGTGCGCTTGCCGTGGACGACCTCGTCGTGGCTCAAGGGCAAGACGAAGTTCTCGTTGAAGGCGTAGACGAGGGAGAAGGTAAGCTTGTCGTGGTGATAGGACCGGTGGATGGGCTCCTCTTGCATGTACTCCAGGGAGTCGTGCATCCAGCCCATGTTCCATTTGTAGCCAAATCCCAGCCCCCCCATGTAGGTCGGACGACTGACCATCGGCCAGGCGGTGGATTCCTCCGCTATGGTTACGGCACCGGGGGCGTGTTCGTAGACTAGCTCGTTCATCCTTTGAAGAAAGGCGATGGCCTCAAAGTTCTCGTTGCCACCCTGCTGGTTGGGGAGCCACTCGCCTTCCTCACGAGAGTAGTCCAGGTAGAGCATGGAGGCGACGGCGTCCACCCGCAGGCCGTCTACATGGTACTCCCGCAGCCAGAACAGGGCGTTTGCGGTCAGGTAGTTGCGGACCTCGTTACGGCCGTAGTTGAAGATGAGCGTGCCCCAGTCCGGGTGGCGGCCCTGACGCGGGTCCGCGTGCTCGTAGAGGTGAGTACCGTCGAAGTAACCGAGGCCATGGACGTCCTCCGGAAAGTGGGCCGGAACCCAGTCGATTATTACGCCTATGCCGGCCTGATGGAAAGCGTCAACCATGTGCTTGAACCCGTCCGGCGTCCCGAAGCGGCTGGTCGGCGCATAGAGGCCGAGCGGCTGGTAGCCCCACGAGCCGTCGAACGGGTACTCGGTCGGCGGCAGGAACTCGACGTGGGTGTAGCCCATCTCGGAGACGTATGAAACGAGTTGCTCTGCCAACTCCTCGTAGGAGAGGTATGTTCCGTCCTCGCGGCGGCGCCAGGAGCCGAGGTGGACCTCGTAGGTCGCCATCGGGGCGTCGAGGGCATTCTTCGCCTCCCGGTTCCGCATCCACTCGTCGTCCTGCCACTCGTAGCGGTGGAGGTCGTGGACGACAGAGCCGGTGCCGGGGAGCTTCTCGGCCAGGAAGCCGTAAGGATCAGCCTTGAGGGGTAGCAGGGAGCCGTCGGGGCCTTTGAGCTCGTACTTGTAGATCTCGCCCTCGCCGATGCCGGGGATGAAGATCTCCCACACCCCGATGCCGGGATGCTTCCTCATTACGTGCCGCCGCCCGTCCCAGTTGTTGAAGTTACCCACCACCGAGGCGCGCCGGGCATTCGGAGCCCAGACGGCGAAGCTGACGCCCTCGACGCCTTCCAGGGTCGTCGAGTGGGCGCCGAGTTTGTCGTAGAGGTAGTGGTGGTTTCCCTCCCCGAAGAGGTAGAGGTCTCCTTCTTCCAGCACGGGCGGGAAGCGGTAAGGATCGTCCAACTCTACTTCCTCGTCCCACGTTACGCGCAGTTTGTATGGCGTCAGTTCTTTTATGGAGATCTGGCCGGCAAAGAGGCCCTCCGGGTGGACGGCCTCCAGCTTGCCGAAAGAGTCCTCGCCGTCGGTTGAGACGACCTCTACGGAGCGGGCTCCGGGCTGGAAGGTTCGCACGACGACGCTTTTGCCGTCGTCCTGGTGCATGCCGAGGATGGCGAACGGGTCGCCGTGGTCCCCGGCTACGATGGTCTGGAAAGTCTCTTCGTTCGTCACGGGGTCTCCTTTTGTACCGGCTCTTCGATGAGGTCGAGCACGCCCTTTACCGGGATGCCGACCCAGTCCGGGCGGTTGTCTAGTTCGTACCGGATCTCGTACAGGGCCTTCTCCAACGTGAACAGGTCTATGAGCTGCCGGGCGTGCTCCTCGTCCTCCGGGTAGGAGGCCGCCTCGCGGGCGCCCTCGGTGTACCCTTCGAGGAACACCTCCCGGACGTTGCGCTCCCAGAGCCTTACCCACTCTTCGAGCTCCTCGATCTGGTCCTCCCGCTCGGGTCCGAGGTCCATGATCGCCGACTCCGCGGCGTAGTTGAATGACCTTAACATCCCGGCCACGTCCCGCAGCGGGGAATGTTTCGCCCGCCGCTCTTCGAGGGGCCGGGCCGGCTCCCCCTCGAAGTCTATGATCTGGAAATCGTTGCTGACCACGAGCACCTGCCCGAGATGGTAGTCGCCGTGATGCCGGGTCTTTACTACCTCCACTTCATCGGTCGCAACGGAGTTTATGCGCTCTTCCGCCTCGTCTGCCAGCTCCAGCAGGCGGTCCACCTCGGCCTGCGCCGCCTCCGGCAACCGGTCCCGCTGGCGCTCCAAAAGCTTGAGCGTACGGCTCAGTTCCTTCAAGATGCCTTTCTTCCAACCCTCGACCTCCTTACGAGAGGCGGGCTCGGGAGAGAAGGCCGGCTCCTCGGTCGGGGTGGCGAACGCCTCGTGCAGCTCGCCGGTGCGAAGGCCCAGGGTGTGTATGAGGCCCATAAAGAAGGTATCCTCTTCGCCCTCCGTTTCCCTTTTGTCCTCCTCTATGCTCCAGGAAGTCACGAGGCGCTCCTCCAGGTAACGGGTCAGGTAGTCCAGGACGTAGGACCAGCCATCGCCCTGGTTGCCGACGAAGCCCTGCAAAAGAGCCAGGGTAGTCAATTCGCCGTCGGCGCTCTCGTACTCGATGGCCCCGGCGAGCGGGGGCGTGTTCCCGAACTTCGCCCCCTCCGTGAGGTAGCGCCCGATCTCCAGATCCGGGTTGACGCCCTTCTGGAGCCGCCGGTACGCCTTCATGATGAGCCGTTCCCCGAGTATTACCGAGGTGTTGGTCTGCTCCACCCCGGCCCGGCGGACGCTCAAAGGCTCGTCGCCGAACAACTCCTCGAAAGCCCCGGTGCTAGTAAAGCGGATGACGCCATCCCCCGCGCCGACCTCGCGCTCCTCCCCCATCGCCGCCACCAGGGCGCGACAGAAATCCTCGTCGGCCAGGGCGTCGTAGAGAACCCCCACCCTGGACCGCCGCCGGAGCTTGGCGACCGCGTAGGGCATGAGCGCGGAGATGCCATCATCCTTACCCTCCTCCCAGGCCGCCGAGAGCGGCAGGAAGTAGATCTGGGGCTCAGATTCTTCCCCGTCTCCGCCGGTGTACACGCGGAGCAGGGAGAGCAACCACTCCTGCCCTACCTCGACCAGCGAGATGACCTCGACGCGCCCGATGTCACCGCCCTTGCCCGCGAACCAGCGCCGCACGCCGAGGTAGTTGGGTAATGCCTCCTTCTCTAACTGCGCGACCTGCCGCTCCGGAATGCGCAGAGGGACCTTGCGCGTCCGGTGTACGGACTCGCGTCCGGCGGGTAACACGACGACCGGCGGCTCGGGATAGCGCGGGCTCTCCTCGTGCCAACTCGGGGCCGCCGCCTCGGTCGCCAGCCGGAACCAGTAGAAGCCGTGCGGCGGTAAAGTGAGGAAATACGGCAACTCTCCCACCGGCGGAAAGCTCGTCCCTCCCAGCATCTCCACCGGCACCCGGCCGGAAAAGTTCAAGAGATCCAGCTCCACCGGCTGCGCCGACCGGCTGAGATTCGCCACGCACAGGATCGCCTCTTCTTCGTGCTCCCGTAGATAAGCCAGAACCTTCCTGTTCCCCGGGTGCAAAAAGTTCAACGTCCCCCGCCCAAAGGCTTTGTGTGTTTTACGCACACCAATGATACGTTTCATCCAGTTAAGGAGCGAGCCGGGGTTGCGGCCCTGTTGCTCTACGTTGAGGGCTTCGTAACCATAGACCGGGTCCATTATGGGCGGCAGGTAGAGGCCAGCGGGGTCGGAGCGGGAGAAGCCGGCGTTGCGGTCGGAGGTCCACTGCATCGGGGTTCGGACGGCGTCGCGGTCGCCGAGGAAGATGTTGTCCCCCATACCAAGCTCGTCGCCATAGTAGATGATGGGCGTGCCGGGCATGGACATGAGCAGGCTGTTCAGCAGTTCTATGCGGGGCCGGTCGTTCTCCATGAGGGGGGCCAGGCGCCTACGGATGCCGAGGTTTATGCGAGCGCGCGGGTCGTTGGCGTAGACCTGGTACATGTAGTCCCGCTCCCGGTCGGTGACCATCTCCAGCGTCAGTTCGTCGTGGTTCCGAAGGAAGACGCCCCACTGGCAATTGTCCGGGATATCCGGGGTCTGCTGCATGATCTCCACGATGGGGTGCCGGTCCTCCTGCGCGACCGCCATGTATATGCGGGGCATCAGCGGGAAGTGGAACGCCATGTGGCATTCGTCTCCGTCCCCGAAGTACGGCAGCACATCCTCCGGCCACTGGTTCGCCTCTGCCAGAAACATCCGGTCCTCGTAGCGCTCGTCCAGCTCCGCCCGCATCTTTTTAAGGACCTCGTGGGTCTCGGGGAGGTTCTCGCAGTCGGTGCCCTCGCGTTCTATGAGGTAGGGGATCGCGTCCAGCCGCAGGCCATCCACCCCGGCGTCGAGCCAGAACTTCATCACGCCCATAATAGATTTGAAGACCTGCGGGTTCTCGATGTTCAGGTCTGGCTGGTGGGAGAAGAAGCGGTGCCAGTAGTACTGCTGCGCCTCCTCGTCCCAGGCCCAGTTGGAGCGCTCGGTGTCGGTGAAGATGATGCGGGCGTCCTCGTAGCGGTCCGTCGTGTCGCTCCAGACGTAGTAGTTGCGCCGGGCGGAGCCCTTCGGGGCCTTGCGGGCGCGCTGGAACCAGGCGTGCTGGTCGGAGGTGTGGTTTATGACCAGCTCCGTTATGACCTTGAGACCCAGCTCGTGCGCCTTGCGGACGAAGGCCCGGAAGTCGCGTTTGGTGCCGTAGTCCGGGTGGACGTTCTTGTACTCGGAGATGTCGTAGCCGTCGTCACGCTGGGGCGAGGGGTAGAAGGGCATTACCCAGATCGCCGTGACGCCCAGGTCCCGGATGTACTCCAGGCGCTGGGTGAGGCCCTTGAAGTCTCCTATGCCGTTGTTGTCCGCGTCGAAGAACGCCTTGACGTGCAGGTGGTAGATGATGGCGTCCTTGTACCAGAGCGGGTCCTCGCGAGGGGCTTCGGTCATCAGGCGCCCGCCTTTCTAACACGAAATATTTCAGCGATGTTCTCGTTCGGGACGAGCCTAACCCAGAAGTACCGTCCGTAGCGTCCCGGCAGGACGCGGCCGGAGATGAGCTCCTCCACCACGTACTCTTCGTCCTCCCCGATGCCCAACGTCTCCAGCGGCAGCTCCAGGTGCGCGTCGTGGGCCGCGAACGGGTCCAGGTTCACGGCGACGAGCACGGTGTTGTCACCGCTGGTCTTGGAGTAGAAGAGGATGTTGTCGTCCGGGGCGTTGTGGAAGGAGAGGTTCGTCAGCTCTTGTAGGGCCGGGTTCTCGCGCCGGATGCCGTTTATGCGGCTGATGTAGTCCTTTATGTTGCCGAGCCGATTCCAGTCCCAGACCTTGTACTCGTAGACCTCCGAGTCCTGATAGTAGACGGTGGTGCCGGGCTCGCCGCGCGGGGTGTTCTCGCACAGCTCGTAGCCGTTGTAGATGCCGTAAACGCTGGAGAGCGTGGCGGCGAGCACGAAGCGCATCTGGAACGCGGGCCGCCCGCCGAACTGGAGGATGTGCGGCAGGATGTCGTGGGTGTTGGCGAAGAAGTTGGGCCGAAGATACTCCTCTGGCCCTCCTTGCGTAAGCTCCGTCAGGTACTCTGTCAGCTCCCACTTCGTGTTGCGCCAGGTGAAGTAAGTGTAGGACTGAGTAAAGCCGAGTTTAGCGAGGCCTTCCAGGTGGCGCGGGCGGGTAAAGGCTTCGGAGAGGAAGATCACGTCCGGGTGCTCGTCCTGGACCTCCCGGATGAGCCACTCCCAGAACGGCAACGGCTTGGTGTGCGGGTTGTCCACCCGGAAAGCCTTCACCCCCTGCTCGACCCAGAAGAGCACCACGTCGAGCCACTCCTGCCAGAGGTTCTTCCAGTCCTCCGACTCCCAGTCCACGTTAACGATGTCCTGGTACTTCTTGGGCGGGTTCTCGGCGTACTTTATGGTGCCGTCGGGCCGGAACTTGAACCACTCGGGGTGCTCCTTTATGTACGGGTGGTCCGGCGAGCATTGGATCGCGAAGTCGAGGGCCACCTCCATCCCGTGCTCGCGGCACGCCCCGACGAAGTGGCGGAAGTCCTCCAGCGTCCCGAGCTCCGGGTGGATGGCCTTGTGGCCACCCTCCTCGCTCCCGATGGCGTAGGGACTGCCGGGGTCGCCGGAGGAGGCGGTGAGGGCGTTATTCTTCCCCTTGCGGTGGGTGGTGCCGATGGGGTGGATCGGGAGCAGATAAACCACGTCGAAGCCCATGCCCGCTATCTCCGACAGTCGGTCTTCGGCCTCCCGGAAGGTCGCGCCCCGGCCCGGCTCCGTACCCTGCGAGCGGTGAAACATCTCGTACCAGGCGCCGTAGCGGGCGGCCACCCGGTCCACGGTTACCCCCAGCGTCTTGTAGACGGTCGAGGCGGAGCGGTCCGCGTGGCGGGCCATCAATCCCCGCGTCTCTTCCGAGCGCAGGATCGCCAGCCGTTCCTCATAAGAGCCCGCGTCGAACCGCTCCAGCACCTCGTAGAGCTCCTTCTCGGAGGTGCGTCCGGCGGCCTCCTCGACCAACCCGCGCCCTTCGAGCAACTCCAGCTCCACGTGCTGGCCGGCCTCTACCTTCTTGCCGACCTCCTGGCGCCAGGTGCCGAAGTGGTCCGTCCAGGCCTCGATGGTGTACTCGACGCGGCCGTTCTCGGTCAGGTCGAAGGAAGCGGACCAGAGGTCGAGGCCGGGATTTATGACCTCCATCGGCGTCTCCGTCCACCGGCGCTTGCCCTTTGTGCGGTGCTTGAGCACCGCGGCTATGGCGTCATGCCCGTCCTTGAAAATATCCGCCCGGACCTCGAAGCGGTCGCCGACCTCCCGTTTCACCGGGTAGCGTCCGCAGTCGAGCTCGGGATACACGCCCTCGATAACCACACTTTTATACTTTTTGATCATTCTTCTCCCGGCGTCTTGGCCGTCAGCTTATCTACTGTCCGGCGTCTAGGATAACCGTATCCTCTACAGGTACGCAATACGGCCAGCATCATGAATCCCATACACATACAACAGGAGTGCTTGCACCTCGAGATGGAAGATCCGACACTCGCCGTAGACCGACATAGTTTATACAAGCCCGATCTCTCATCGAAGGAGGTCTGTTACGTATAGCGTCGCACCTGCGCCTTACAACTCAGGTGCTCCTTCCCCGGCACCCGAAACCGGATAGGGTATACAAATACGCTAAAAGGGTAAAATGCCGGCATACAGGAGCGAAAAAAGGCTAGGTAAATGGCAGACAACCCGGTATCAAAGATGATCGACAGCGACTCGCCAGAGGAGCTCTTCGAAAACTACGACGAGAACGACGAAGTGCCCATCGGCGCCTACGCGACGTTGGTGGGGATCTTCGCTTCGATCTTCGCCTTGTTCCTGATGTTGGCGCGCCTCACGGGCCGCGATCTGCCGGAGCGGGTAAAGCTCGCCGACCTGGCGCTGCTCGGGGTGGCGGCGCACAAGCTGAGCTACATAACCAGCAACGCCTCCGTGATGAGCTTCGTGCGAGCGCCCGTGACCGAGCTACAGGAAGTCAAGAGCCCGACGAACCTGGACGAAGAACCACGCGGTGAAGGGCTGCAGAAGGCGCTCGGGAATCTGCTCACCTGCCATTTCTGCCTCGGGATGTGGGTGACGGCCTTCTTCTCCTACGGGCTCGTGCTCGCTCCACGCGTCACCCGCTTTCTGGCGAGCACCTTCGCGATACTCGCGATCTCCGACTTCACCCACCAGTCATACAAGCGCGCCATAAACAAGGCGAACGAATAAACTGTTTGCACGAGTCAGAGAGGACGCCGAGTGACAGACCAGAACGATAACCCCGAACAACAGGGCGATTCCGTACCCCTCAACTGGGCCTGCACGAACTGCGGCTACAGCGTGGAAGGTACGCCACCCGACAAATGCCCCGACTGCGGCGCTGACAAAGAAGAGTTCGACGAGGTTCCGATACCCGGCTTCTAGGTCAGCCAGCGCGAGCGGGCGGACGGAGCCCTACGCGTCAGGCTGTCCTATGCCCCCGACGCAGCGGTTGCCGGAGAGGGGTGCGAGCTCGCTGATCCTGAACTCGTCTACGAACTCCCGCAGGCGCGGATCGTTGGGACCTTCGAGGTGGATCTGGTTTCTCCAGGCGGTCGCCACTACCGGGGCAGGCAGGTCGGGATAGGGGCTGACTATCACGTACTCTTCGTCGCCGTAGGGGCGAAGTTGTTCTATCTGATCCGCGGGGAGGCCCGGGCGGTAGGTGATCCAGACTACCCCATGGTCCAGGCTGTGAACGGCGGTCTTTTTGTCTATGGGCTCCGAGTAGAACCCGCAGTTCTGCCAGGTGGGAGGATGATTTCCGTTGGTCGGCGGGTTACGGGCGTACTCGACCTCGCCTTCTACGAGGTTGTTGGTGGTGGCCGGATAGGTCTTTACCCCCTCTGGCGGGTTCTCCGGCAGCGGTTGAGGCTCGTCCGGCTTTTGCCCGTCGGCCGGCGTCATGTTCGTGATCTCCTTCGAATGCGCCTCCTCTACCTCGTCCCGGCTCCGGGCGACACAAGGAGTTCGTCCTCTTCTTGATCCACCTGCCCGTCCCACTCGAACTCTTCCTCGAAAAGCTCCTCTTCAAGCTCCTCTTCATCGAGCTCCCATTCCCGGTAGCGGGCCTCGCGCTCGCCTGCCTTACGGGCGGCGTCACCCTCCATCAGGCGGGCGTAGAGACCCATCATGCCCACCAAAAGCATCACCAGAGCCCAGAGGATGAGGCCGGAACCCATGACCGAGGAGCCCATCGGAACTACCTTTTCAGGATCCAGCAGCGGCATGGGCATACCGGACA
>JALYGE010000042.1 GCA_030777225.1 Actinomycetota bacterium | reverse complement strand
CAAACGGCTGGCCGCGTAATCGAGCGTTGTCTCCTCATGACCACCGACCCCGGCGATCTCGTACTCGACCCGACCTGCGGCTCCGGCACCACCGCCTACGTCGCCGAGCAGTGGGGCGGCGCTGGATCACGGCTGACACCTCCCGCGTCGCGCTCGCTCTGGCCCGCGCCCGCATCATGGGCGCGCGCTACCCGTACTACCTTCTCGCCGACAGCCGCGAGGGACAGCGCAAAGAGGCTGAGCTTTCGCGCACGGAGCCGTCCGAAGCGCCGACCCACGGCGACATCCGGCAGGGCTTCGTGTACGAGCGCGTGCCGCACATCACGCTCAAGTCCATCGCCAACAATGCTGAGATAGACGTGATCTGGGAGCAGTATCAGCAGACCCTCGAACCGCTGCGCGAGCAACTCAACGCGGCGCTCGGCGAGTCGTGGGAGATCCTGCGCGAAGCCACCGACGACTGGCCGGAGGAGGCGAAGGATCTGCACGCTCAGTGGTGGGAGCAGCGCATCGCCCGGCAGAAGGAGATAGACGCCTCCATCGCGGCGAAGGGCGATCACGAGTACCTCTACGACAAGCCCTACACGGACAACAAGAAGGTTCGCGTCGCCGGGCCGTTCACCGTCGAGAGCCTCTCGCCGCATCGGGTGCTCGGCGTGGACGAGAACGACGAGCTGATCGACGGCGTCGCCGAGTCCGGCAACGGCTACGGCGAGAAGCAGGACTTCCCGACGGTGGTCCTGGAGAACCTCAAGACCTCCGGTGTGCAGCAGGCTCACAAGGAGGACAGGATCTCCTTCTCCTCCATCAGCCCCTGGCCCGGCGAGCTGGTCAGCGCTGAAGGCCGCTACATGGAGGGCGACGGGGAAAATGGCGCGGAGAAACGCGCCGCCATCTTCATCGGCCCGGAGTTTGGCACCGTCTCCCGCCCGGACCTCGTCGCCGCCCGCGAGGCCGGAGACGTCGGCTTCGACGCGCTCATCTCCTGCGCCTTCAACTACGACGCGCACTCCTCGGAGTTCCACAAGCTCGGCCGCATTCTGGTGCTCAAGGCGCGCATGAACGCCGACCTGCACATGGCCGACGACCTCAAGAACACCGGCAATGGCAACCTCTTCGTCATCTTCGGCGAGCCGGACATAGACATCCTCGACGCCGAAGACGCCCAGATCCAGGTAAAGGTCAACGGCGTGGACGTGTTCCACCCCAACACCGGCGAGGTTCGCAGCGACGGGGCGGAGGGCATCGCCTGCTGGTTCATAGACACCGACTACAACGAGGAGAGCTTCTTCGTTCGCCACGCCTACTTCCTCGGCGCCAACGACCCGTACAAGTCGCTCAAGACCTCCCTCAAGGCCGAGATCAACGAAGACGCCTAGGCACGCTGAACAGCGACACTTCCCGCCCCTTCGATAAACCCGAGTCCGGCCGCATCGCCGTGAAGGTCATAAACCACCTCGGGGACGAGGTGATGAAGGTGTTTCGGGTGGACTGACGGTGGTGGGGCTCCAGCGGCTGAGCGAGAAGAGCGTGGTCGTGCTGGGCCTCATCGCCGAGGGGCGCAGCTACAGCCAGATCGTGAACGGTCATACGGACATCAGCTATCTCGACATCTTCAACGCCGCGAGAGAGGCCTTGATTCTCAACGAGCCGCAATCCGACCACCAGGAGCGAATAGAGAAGATCAAACGCCAGTATCCCCGCGCCTACGAGCGATGGGACGATGAGGAGGACGCGCGGCTGGCGACGATGCATGAGCAGGGCCGGACGACGGAAGAGATGGCCCAACTACTGGAGCGGCAACCCTCGGCGCTTCGTTCCCGGCTGGCGAAGCTGGCACTGATCCCGCCCGACGGTGAACGAAGCGAGGGGTGAAGTAATGCAATTCCGCATCGCCGACACCTTCACCGACAGCCTCGCCAGGCTCACCGGCGATGAGCAGAGGACCGCGAAGACCACGGCCTTCGACCTTCAGATGAACCCGGCGCACCCGGGGTTGCAGTTCCACAAGCTCGACGGGGCCAGGGACCGCAATTTCTGGTCTGTCCGCGTGAGCCGCGACGTGCGCCTGATCGTCCACCGGACCGCCGCCAGCCTGTTGCGGTGCTACGTGGATCATCACGACAGAGCCTACCGGTGGGCCGAGCGCCGCAAGCTGGAGACCCACCCCAAGACCGGCGCGGCCCAGTTGGTCGAGGTGCGCGAGACGGTGCGGGAGATCACCGTGCCCCGTTACGTGGAAGCCGAGCACGAAGCGCCGCCCGGGCCGCCTCTGTTCGCCGACATCCCCGATGACGACCTGCTGGCCTACGGCGTGCCGGAGGAGTGGCTGGAGGACGTGCGCCGGGCCGACGAGGATACCGTGCTGGAGCTGGCCGAGCACCTACCAGGAGAGGCGGCTGAAGCCCTGCTGGAGCTGGCAACCGGCGGGACGCCGCAGTTTGCTCGGCCCGCGGACACCGTCGAAGACCCCTTCGAGCACCCCGATGCCCAGCGCCGGTTCCGCGTGATGAATAATGTGGAAGAGCTCCAGCGCGCCCTGGAGTTTCCCTGGGAGAAGTGGACCATCTTTCTCCATCCCGAGCAGCAGGACCTCGTCGAGAAGAGATACAGCGGCCCGGCGCGGATCTCCGGGTCGGCGGGCACGGGTAAGATCGTCGTCGCGCTGCACCGGGCCACATATCTCACCCGCTCCAACCCCGATGTCCGGGTGCTGCTTACGACCTTCTCCGACGCCCTGGCGAACTCACTGCGTGCGAAGCTGAGACTACTCATAAGCAACGAGCTACGGCTCGGCGAGCGGCTGGAGGTACACTCCATGGACGCGATCGGCCGGCGGCTCTACGAATCGAACCTCGGTAAGATCGAGCTCGCTCCAAGAGAGGTGCTTCGCCGGCTTCTGGAAGAATCTGCCGGAGATGTCGAGGACCACAGGTTCAGCCTGCATTTCTTGCTGACCGAATGGGAGCAGGTCGTGGACGCCTGGCAGCTCGGTACGTGGGAGGAGTATCGGGACGTCAAACGTCTGGGAAGAAAGACTCGCTTGCCGGAGCAACAGCGGCAGGTGCTCTGGACGATCTTCGAGGGACTCAGGTCCAGATTAGAGGATCGGGACTTCGCCACCAAAGCCGACATGTTCAGCCGACTGGCGACTCACCTCGCGAACGTCGAACATTCGCCGTTCGATTTCGCAATCCTGGACGAGGCGCAGGACATAAGCGTAGCCCAACTGCGTTTCTTGGCGGCGCTGGGTGGCAACCGGCCCGACAGCCTGTTCTTCGCCGGGGACCTGGGACAGAGGATCTTCCAGCAACCCTTCTCTTGGAAGACACTCGGCGTAGATATACGCGGACGCTCCCGAACGCTGCGGATCAACTACCGGACCTTACACCAGATCCGTATGCAGGCCGACCGGCTTTTGGACCCGGAACTGGCGGACGTGGACGGTGTTACGGAGGAACGAGCCGGTACGGTCTCGGTGTTCAATGGACCGGCGCCGATCATACGTGTATCGGACGGCCCGGAAGACGAAATGCAGTCGGTGGCTGAGTGGCTCACAGGTCTCCGGGAAGCGGGCCTGATGCCCCGCGAAATGGGCATTTTCGTCCGTTCCGCGGCGGAGTTGGACCGGGCTCGCGGGGCCGTCGAAGATGCTGGACTTCCCTTCGAGGTACTCGACGAGAAGATCGAGACGACCAGCGGACACGTGTCGATCAGCACCATGCATCTGGCGAAGGGTTTGGAGTTCCGGGCCGTCGTCGTGATGGCCTGCGACGATGAAGTGATCCCGTCGCAGGAGCGTATCGAGACGGTAGCCGATGAGGCGGATCTGGAAGAGGTCTACGATACGGAGCGTCACTTACTTTACGTCGCCTGTACCCGGGCGCGGGATCATCTGCTCGTGACCAGCGTCGATCCGGCATCGGAATTCCTGGACGACCTGCGGATGTGAGCGTTCGCCGTTGGCGAGCCGAATTAATGTGCCGGTGACGTTATACTACTGGCGTGAGCGAGCCCGCAGCACCGCAAGAACCACTCTCCGTCGAGGAGTACCTGGAGCTCGAACAGAGGAGCGAGACGCGCCACGAGTACGTGGGCGGTGAGATTCACGCGCACGCCGGCGGCACCCGACGGCACGACGTAATCTCCGGCAATATCTTCGCCTCACTATGGAACGTTGCCCGCGGCGGACCGTGCCGGGTACACACCGCCGGCCGGTAGCTCCGGGCGGCCGAGGACGTTTTTTATTACCCGGACGTAATGGTCGTCTGCCCGCCGGAAGGCGAGCCGGGCGACGACGAGGCGCTCTTCGAGGAGGCCCCATGTTTAGTGGTGGAGGTGACCTCTCCGTCCACCGAGAATATAGACCGGCGCGAGAAGTTGCTCGCCTACCGGCGCATCACTTCCTTGAAGGCGTACCTAATCGTGGACCAGCAAGAGCTGCGCGTCGAGCGTCACTGGCGAGACGAATCGCGCCGGTGGTGGCGGGCGGAGGCGGTCGGGACGGAGGGTGTCGTGCCGGTTCCCTGTCCCGAGACCGAGCTTACGCTGTCCCAGATCTACGAGGGACTCTAAGAAACACGGCCTCTCTGCCGGCTCGTCGGCACAGCATACGCGGCAGCGGCGGCGGCGATGAGGGTGCGATGATCCCGCCGTGAAACGGCTCGGTGTTAGGATGGCCGCTCTGCCGTTTCGATTCGAGAGAGAGGTTTACGTGTCCAAGAGCCCGCAGAGGGGCGGGAGGTTCGAGCTCTGGGGATGGCTCCTGTTCGTCGTCTCCGCGCTATTCTTTATCGTATCCAGCATCCGGACCGGGGATGTGATCGGCCTGCTCGGTGGGGTCTTCTTTCTCCTCGCCTGTATCGCGTTTCTGGCCGCCTACGTCGACCCGGGTGGGCGCGGGGGCGGAGGCCGGTAGGTGCGGTTTCGGTTCAGGCCGGCATCGACTCCGAGAGCCAATCCCGGGCTTCACGGACCTCCTCGTAGGTTAGGGCGTGTCCGGTTTCGCGCCAGCGGAGGTCTACATCGGCCCCGGCCTCCTGGAGCATCTTCGCCAGGCGTTCGGTGTTGTCGGGCGGGATCATCTGGTCTCGCCGTCCGGCGGATATAAAAACCGGCATCCCCGAGAGGTCCGGGGTAACCTCCGGCTCCAGTGGCACCATCGCCCGGAACAGCACGGCCGCCTTTAAAAGACCGGCGTGCAGTAGCATGAGGCTCGCGGCGATGTTTGCCCCGTTGGAGTAGCCTGCGGCGACGAGCTTCGCCGGATCGAAGCCGTACTCTTCCGTCGCGGCCTCCGCGAACTCCGCCAGCTCGTGGGTGCGGAAGATGAGGTCCTCCATGTCGAAGACGCCCTCGGCGAGGCGGCGGAAGAAGCGGGGCGCACCGTGTTCAGAGACCTGACCTCGCGGACTCAGGACGGCGGCTCCGGGTGCGAGCTCCTGTCCCAGAGGGATCAGGTCGTTCTCATCCCCGCCGGTCCCGTGCAGTAACAGCAATGTCGCCCCATCCTCATCCCCTGCAATATAGCGGTGGACGAATCCCAGATCTTCGCTCACTTGCCCGCCTCCGAGGGAACGCGAAGCCGTGGTAGCGCCTCTTCTATTCTTTCGCGTCGGGGTTCGAGCCAGGGCGGGAGCTTGAGGCTGGTCCCCAACTTGTCGGGCGCTTCGTCGGCAGCGAAGCCGGGCGGGTCGGTGGCGATCTCGAAGAGTACCCCACCCGGCTCCCGGAAGTAGATAGAGTGGAAGTAGTTCCGGTCCAGTACGGGCGTTACGTCGTAGCCGAGGCCGGCGACTTCCTCGCGGATCTCGAGTTGGTGCTCGTCATCGTCCGCCCGGAACGCGACGTGGTGTACCGTCCCGACGCCCATCCGGCCTCGCGAATCGCGCGAGCCATCGACCACGTCCACCAAGTTTCCCGGCCCGCCGTCGTCGGCCTCGAACCTGTAGCGGCCGTCGCCCTCTTCGACCTGACGGAATCCGAGGTGGTCGGTCATGAGCTTCGTGGTGCGCTCCGGGGCGCGTTCGGAGAGGGTCACGTGGTGGAAGCCGCGGACGGCGTGCTCCGCCGGTACCGGGCCGTATTCCCAGGGGCTCCGGTCGTCGGTCGCGGAGGCGATGAGCTCCAGCTTCATGCCGTCGGGGTCGGCGAAGGAGACGACCGTGTCGTCGAAGCGCTGGGAGAGCTTCTCGAACCGGACCCCGTGGTCTATGAGGCGGTCCGTCCAGTAGCCTAAGGAGCTTTCCGGGATGGAGAAGGAGGTCACGGTGAGCTGTCCCGTGCCTTGCAGTCCGGCCGGCGCGTGCGCCCAGGGAAAGAAGGTCATGATGCTGCCGGGTGAGCCGTCGCCATCACCGTAGTAGAGGTGGTAGGTCTCCGGGTCGTCGAAGTTGACGGTCTTCTTGACCATCCTCAGCCCCAGCAGGCCGACGTAGAAGTCCACGTTCCGCTGGGGCTCGCCCGCGATGGCGGTTACGTGGTGGATGCCGGTGGTGTCGGTACTCATGGCTCTCCTCCTGCCTCTAATCCGATGTATCGAATGCTTCCTATCCGGTTATACCACCACCGTCTAGTCGTCCCGCCATCCTGCCCCGTCGTGGCTGCCGTCGCAGAAAGGCTTGCTACCGGAGTGCCCGCATCGGCAGAGGGCGGCCTGGCTACCGCGATAGGCTGGTTCTCCTTCCGCGTTATGGACCTCGAACTCGCCGGGCTACGTGGTCTATGTCGAGGCAGTCAGCTTTGTTGGTCACGCGCCCATCTGGGTTGTGTGTTCGATGAGCGGGTCGCGGCTGACGTTTTTGTACTTCTGGCGGGTTTTGATCTGGCTGAACTTTATGTGCTCGCCGTCCCAGTCGAACCAGACGGGGTTGCTCTGCGGTTCGCCGTTGGGTCCGAGGGTGGCGACGTGAATGAGGGCGGTGGTTTCGAGGAGATCCCGGTAGCCCTCCGGTATCTGGCCGTTCTCCGGGGTCATATCGCTAATCCTCCTGTTCTCTGCTGGTACCTTCGTAGGGGAGGTCGTGCCGGATCCAGTCCTGCTTGCCTCCGGGGTAGTCTTTTACGTCCGTGTAGCCCATAGCCGCCAACTCCCGGGCGGCTTCCTCGGACTTCTCTCACGGCGGGTCCATGCAGTAGACGACGATCTCGGTGTCTTTACCGGGAATTTGCTCTACGGCGGTCTGGATCTCATCGAGCGGGATGTTGATCGCGCCGGGCAGGTGCGAGTGCCGGTAGAACGCCTCGTCTAGGGTATCGACCAGGACGAACTCGTCGCCCCGGTCGATCTTCTCCTTCAACTCCTTCCGGGAGATAGTGTCTACTTCCCGGTTGGTCACTACTCTCCTTCTCCCGCCAGTTCCTCGCGGGCCTGGTCTTCGGCTTCCTCCTCACCGCGTTCTTGTTGGGGGGCCTCCTGCCGAGCGTAGGCGACGACGGACAGCACAACTATGAGCCCGATTATGGCCACCAGGGCCCGCGGCAGCCGGATACCGAGAGCGTTGTCGAGCGAGAACTTCCCGGGCCCGGACAGGATGAGAGACATCGCCGCGGCCATGTTGGTAACCGGCAGTTCTGCGCCGCCCTCCGTCACCCAGATCGGCTTGTCCCAGTGGACCTGGGTTGTTGCCATCGCCATTGCACCTATCGCTCCTAGCGGACCGACCGGGTTAAAGAGCCCCAAGACCATGAGCACGCCGCCGCCGAACTCGGAGAGTCCGGCCATAAGCGCCCACTGTTTACCCGGACGCAGGCCGATGGACTCCATCCAGCCGCCCGTGCCTTCGAGGCCGGGGCCGCCGAAAGAGCCGAAGAGTTTCTGCGCCCCGTGGCCCGCCATGAACAGCCCGAGCGTCGCCCGGATCAACAACAACGCCAGATTAACCAAAACATCCTCCCTTACAGTAGATCTCTATACAGTAGGTTTCTATATCCCGCCCAGCCGAGACTTGCGTTTGCTCTCGACCGGCAAGCCGGCCTCTGTCCAGTCTTGCTTTCCCTCGTCGTAGTGCCGGACGTTCGTGTAGCCCATCTCTTCTAGCTCTCGCACCTCCTCTCCCGAAGCCGCGCAGTTGGTGTTCATGCAGTAGACGACGATCTCTGCGTCCTTATCCGGGAGCTTTTGCTCCGCGTCGTCTACAAACTCGTAGGGAAGATTGATGGCTCCCGGCAGGTGGCTCCGCTCGTAGTGCTGTTGGCTCAGGGCGTCTACGAGAACGAAGTCGTCACCGCGCTCGATCTTCTCTTTCAACTCTTCCCGCGTGATGTATTGCGTCATCTCCGACCTCCTTCGGCGTTTCCCTTCAGCCGTTCTAAGTGTAGCAAGTGTAGCGCGGTCTCCCATTTTGGTCTCAGGGTCCTACGCCCGCGCCTTTTTTACAGCTTCTCGCACTCCCGGAGCCACCTCGCCCGCGAAACGCTCTAGCTGCCGGACGTGGTCATCTCGTGGCCAGTAGATAAAGGTGTCGAAGCCGATCTCCAACACGAGCCGGGTAAGCTCTTCGACCCACTTCGAGACCGGACCATCCAACGAACCGTTCCCACCTCCGCCAATAATGCCGGAGACGTTGAGGACTCGCTGTATCTCTCGCGACTCCCTCCCCGCTTCGCGGGCTCCTTTGTCGATCCTCTCGTGCATCCCCGGTAGTTGCTCGGGCTGCAAGTAGCCGAGAGAGGGGACCCAGCCGTCGGCCAGCCGTCCGATGAGGTTCAGCATCTTCGGCCCGTAGGCTCCGACCCAGATACCGATGTCGTGCGCCGGCTTCGGGCCCGGCCGCATGCCTTTTAGCGCGTAGATCTCCCCGTCGAAGCGCAGCGAGCGCTCGTCGCTCCACACCAGCCGCATGACCTGTATCGCCTCCTCGACGGAGCGGACAGCTTCGCCGGGACTCCTGCGCGGGCCGTCCATCGCCTCGATGGCGTCCCAGAACGCCCCAGCCCCAAGGCCCACCTCGACCCTTCCGCCGGAGAGTACGTCCAGGCTCGCGGCGGACTTGGCGAGCATCGCGGGCGGACGCAGCGGCAGGCTCGCCACGTTGGGGAAGAAGCGGAGATTTTCAGTTTGCGGCACGAGCGTAGAGATGAGGGTCCAGGTGTCCAGAAAGCGTCGCTGGTAGGGATGGTCCTGGATGCCGAGCAGGTCCAGTCCGGCCTTATCGGCGGCTTTCGTGATTTGGGCTGCCCATCCCGGCGGGTTTGCCAGTGGCTCGACGCTGGCCCCGAACTCCAGTTCGCGTCCGTAATCAGGCATCTTTGGTCTCCTTAGAGGTTCCTTTTACTCTCTGTTTGACGCCGAGCGCAGCTACGAGCGCTATCGCGGCGGAGAGGGTTATGAGCAGGAAGGCGTCGGAGAAGGGCGCGGCTCCCAGCGGGTAGAGTGGGTTGATCGCCGCTCCCCCAACCTCCTGCCGAAAGGCGAGAAACGTGGCGGCCACCGCCGGCCCGAACCCGCCGCCCAGGAAGAAGACGAGCTGGAAGATGCCCAGGCCCACGCCACTCTCCTCCGGTGAAAGCGTGGCCGCGGCGGCGTTGGCGGTGGGGGAGTTGGCGAACGAGAAGCCGAGTCCCAACCCCAACACACCGAGGGTGACTGCGACGGTGGAGGCGCCGACTCCAAGAGTAGAGAGGCCGAGCGTCGAGAGCAGAATGATCGCGAGTCCCAGCCGGATGAGCAGCCGGGGACCGAACCTGTCGGAGAGCCGGCCCGCCACCGGGGAGAGGATCGCGACCGCCGCGGCCCCCGGCGCCAGCACCAGCCCTATTCCCGCCGCCGACAGCCCGTTGACCTCGGAGAGCAGGAACGGCGTTAGCACCAGCGTACCGATGTTGGCGAACATCATAAAGAATCCCACCGCGACCGCCGCGAGAAACCCTGGGTTGCGAAACAGTCCGGGCGAAACGAAAGGCTCCGGCGCCGACCGGATGCGCCACACAAAGCCCACCGCAGCCGCTATCGCCAGCAAGAAGCTACCCCAGGTAACGGGCGACGTGAATCCCAGTACCTGACCCTCTGTGACGCCGAAGAGCGCGAGCCCGGCGGCGAACGCCAGCAAGAGACCGCCCGGAACGTCGAAGTGGTGCATGGCCTCCAGGAAATTACCTGGCGTCCGGCGGTCAGAGACAGCGTCCGGCAGCACTCGCCAGGCCCCGGCGGCCAGCACCAGTGCCAGTACCAGCGTAACGAAGAAGAGGCTCTGCCAGCCGGCGAAGCCGGCGATGATACCGCCCGCCACCGGCCCTACTGCGGCCCCGACTCCCACGCTGGAGGAGAGCAGGCCGAGTGCCGCCCCGCGTTGTCCGGGCGGTAGGAGCTTGGCGATGGCAGCGAAACCCAAAGCCGGTATCGCCGCTGCGCCCGCCGCCTGCAGGATGCGCCCCCCGACGAGCAGGGAGAGGCTCGGCGCGAAGGCGCAGACGACCGAGCCGGCTGCCAACCCGAGCAGTCCTAAAGAGAACGTATACCGCAGGCTGTAGAGGTCGGCGACGCGGCCGTAGAGGGGAATGCCGACGGCGAAGATGAGCAGGTAGCCCGTGATCACCCACCCCACCTGCCCCTGCGACGCCCCGAAGTCCTGCCGGATGTCCGGCACCACGACGTTCACGAACGTCTGCTGGAGCACCGCCACGAAGATCGCCGCCGCCACTACCCACATTACGAGCCGGGCGGAGACGCCCTTGTCCTTCTCCACCCGGACCTCGGACACTAGCTCCGCCCTACCCGCAAAGCCTCTTGCTCCGCCGACTCTCCGGTTCTCAACCGGAGGGCCAGGTCCACGAGAAGCTCGCCGAGTTTGTCGAGCCTGCCGCCGTAGTTTTCGTCGGTTATGTTTCCTTGGTCGTCCGAGAGTCGCCAGGCTTTCGGGATCGGGACCATCAGCGGCGCCACGATCCCCCGGAGCGCGTGAACGACGTTTACCAGCGCGCCCGTCGCGTTCGCGGCCGCCTGCTCCCCGCCGGCCGTGGAGACCAGGCCCACGACCTTGCCATCCAGATAAGGTCTTTCGTCCCGCGCCAGGAATTGGGCGAAGTCCAGGGCGTTCTTCGTGACACCCGCCAGCGTGCCGTGGTAGGCCGCCGTGCTGATAACGAGCGCGTCTGCCTCCCGGATGTCCTCCAGAAATCGTTCCACGTTCTCGCCGTACTCATCGAGCTTCTTGCCCGGCACGTACATCGGAAGGTCCAGATCCCGGAGGTCCAGAAGCTCCGTATCCGCCCCGGCTTCCTCCGCCGCCTGGAGCACCCGCATAAGGGCTCCCAGACTGGTGGAGTTCTCGCGGAGCGTACCGCCGATGCCGACAACGTTTAAACGTCCGTCTCTCAAATTTATCCTCTTTCTAAAAACACTCTGTATTGCAAGCCGCCTAAATAGTTTGTGAAACGCCTGGCTACTCCGGCTCGAAGCCCGGGTCCAGGTTGGCTCTCACCTTCGCCAAAAGCCCGTGAAAGGCGCGACGCTCCTCCGGACTCAAACCTGCGAGGGTCTTTTCCTCGACTCTCTCCCAGCAGCGGGTTACGGGCTTTTCGAGGGAGCGGCCCTCTTCGGTCAGAAAGACGCGGAAGCTCCGGGCGTCTTCGGGGTCCTGGCGCCGTTCGACGAGGCCGCAGTTCTCCAGCCTCCGGAGCATCTTGGTGACGGTGGGGGGTTCGACGCCGAGGCGGGTGGCGAGCTCGCCGCCGCGCAAGCCGTCGCGTTCCCAGAGCTCGATCAGGACCATCTCCTGCCCGACGTGCAGACCGATCTCTGCCAGCAAGTCCCCGACATTTCCCCGGTGCGCCCGGCAGACCTTCGCCAGCGCAAAGCCTGTCCGGGTTCGGATGGGGTGCTGCCGGCCCGTCTCACGTCCTACCGCGTCCATCAAGCCTTCGCGCTCTTCCTCTGCGCCGTCAGGCGCTCGTAGTTGCGCCGGAAGAGCTCCAGCGCACCCTCCACGTCTTCCTCGCCCCGGATGCGGTAGCTCACCCACCCGGTCTGCGGCAGTACGTGGTGCGTCTGTGCTTTCCCCTTCGAGACCAGTTCCTCTCGGATACGCCTCGGAAATGGCAGGTCCGCCAGCCGGTCGCCGTGCAGGTGCCCGATCTCATGCCCGTTCACCCGAAACTCAGTACCGTTAAACCTGTGCGGCCGCGACTCCGTACCCTCCCACGCCAAAACCTCATCCCGAATTCTCCCTGAAATGCTCATAACTCCTCCTCGTAAATTCCTCGTAAATATTAGTTAGCTGGCTAACTAATTATAGCGCTGGTAGGGAAAATGTCAAGACACGGCTCATTCGAGGGGTAGGAGGGTCAGCAGCGTGGAGACGGTGATTACGGAGATGGCGGTGGAGAGGAGAATGGCGCTGGAGGCGCGTTCGAGGTGGGTGTCGTACTGGCGGGCGAGGATAAAGACGTTGGCGGCGACGGGGAGGGAGGCGCCCAGTATGGCGACCGTGGCCCAGAGGGAGTCTACGGAGAAGAGCTGGGTCATGGCGAGCCACATGGCGAGGGGGTGGACGAAGAGCTTGAATGCGCTTATGTAGGAAGTTTCGCGAAAGCCAGTAGATATAGGGAATGCGGACAGGGTGGCGCCGAGGGCGAACAGGGCGCAGGGACCGGCGGCGTTGCCGAGCAGGTCGGTGAAGTTGGCGATGGGGGTTGGCAGGTCCAGGCTCAGGCCCGAGACGAGGACGCCGGCGAAGATGGCGATTATGAGCGGGTTACGAACCAGAGAGCCCGAGACGGACGAGATCAGCTTCGTCCACTCTCCGCCGAAGCCTTTGTCGGACTCGATAATGGTGATGGTCAGCGGGATTAGGACGGCCGCCTCCAGCGTCAGACCGAGCAGCAACGGTATCGCCGCCTCCTGTCCGAACGCCGCGGCCACCAGCGGTAGTCCCATGTAGCCCGTGTTCCCCAGCACCGCAGACGCCCCCTGTATCGCAGACTCCCCAAGTTTTGTACCGAACAGTAGCCGCCCCGTTATTGCCGAAGCGGCATATACTGTTAGTCCGACGCCCAGGTAGATCGCCATGAACTTCACGTTGAGGACGTCCGCCAGGGGCGCGGTCGCCATCAGGTTGAAGATAAAGACCGGCAGGGCGAAATAGAAGACGAAGCTGTTCACCCCGGCCACGGCCGCCGGGCTCAACAGGCCAAAGCGTCCCGCCCCGTAGCCGCAGAAGATCAGGACGAAAAAAGGCAGCGCGGTATCGAGGATCACCTGCAAAGCAATGAAACTATACAGCCTCTGAAGATCGACCCTTACGGGGCGTGCTCAGAAGGCATGGGTTCTGAGGCCGGTTACGAAGCGGACTTTCACGGAGCCCGGCTCTTAAGCCTATCTTCAACGATTTCTCTTGACGCGGACTCGGGGCTCCGTTAGGCTCGGAACGCATACGATAGGAAAGGTAAATGTACGGGGAATGTCTATCGTAAAAACGCCTGTCCGTAAAGAAAGATCTCGGGATCGGAGGTAGTGCTTCGTACAGCGTGGACTTGGTTTCGGAGGAGCTGCAAGGGTCCGAGTAAAGAAGGAGTTGAGGTATGGCAGGGGACTATATACTGGCTATCGACCAGGGTACGACGTCGAGCAGGGCCATAGTCTTTAATCATGACAGCGCGACCGTCGGGGAGGCCCAGGAGGAGTTCACCCAGCACTACCCGAAGCCCGGATGGGTCGAGCACGACGCTAATGAGATCTGGGACGTAACCCTGAAGGTGATGCGCGAGGCGCTGGACGATTCTGGAGTATCGCCGGAAAGTATCGCCGCCATCGGCATCACCAATCAGCGCGAGACGGTCGTGATGTGGGATAGGGAGACCGGCGAGCCGGTACACAACGCCATAGTGTGGCAGGACCGGCGCGGGGCTGCTATCTGCGACGAGCTCATAGAGCAGGGCTACTCCGACACCGTGCGTAACAAGGCCGGGCTCACGGTGGACGCCTACTTCTCCGGTTCCAAGGTCAAGTGGCTTCTGGACAACGTAGACGGCCTCAGAGAGCGGGCGCAGAACGGCGAGATCGCCTTCGGCACCATAGACACCTGGCTGATCTACAGCCTCACCGGCGGCCGGGAGCACTTACCCGATTACACCAACGCCTCACGCACCATGCTCTACAACATCTTCGACCTGAAATGGGACGACGAGCTACTGGACATGCTGGACACGCCGAAGGAGGTACTGCCGGAGGTCAAGCCCAGCTCCCAGGTCTACGGCAACACCGATTCCGAGATCTTCGGGGCCGAAGTCCCGATCGCGGGCATCGCCGGCGACCAGCAGGCCGCGCTCTTCGGGGAGGTCGCCTTCGAGCCCGGGCTCGCCAAGAACACCTACGGCACGGGTTCCTTCGCCCTGATGAACACGGGCACCGAGGGCATCCACAGCGAGAACGACCTGCTCACCACCATCGCCTGGGGGATCGGGGACGAGCCGGTCGAGTATGCTCTGGAGGGCGCCATCTTTATCACCGGGGCCGCGGTGCAGTGGCTGCGAGACGGCCTCGGCATTATAGAGAGCGCCGAAGAGACCGAAGAGCTCGCCAGGAGCGTGGACTCCAACGACGACGTGTACTTCGTGCCGGCGCTCGTCGGCCTCGGCGCGCCGCACTGGGACTCCTACGCCCGGGGCACCATCGTCGGCATAACCCGCGGCACCACCAAGGCGCACCTCGTGCGGGCCGCCCTGGAGAGCATGTGCTACCAGACCCGGGACGCGGTCGAGGCGATGGAGGCCGACTCGGGGGCGGACCTCCCGACCTTCAAGGCCGACGGCGGGGCGGCGGCCAACCGGTGGATGATGCAGTTCCAGGCCGACATCCTCGGGGTGCCAGTAGAGGTGCCGGAGACCCTGGAGACTACCGCTTTGGGCGCAGCGTACCTGGCCGGGCTGGCCGTCGGGTTCTGGGATAGCCAGGAAGAGCTCAAAGAGAAGTGGCGTCTGAGGCGCCGCTACGAGCCCCAAATGGATGAAGAAGAACGCGAACGGCTCTACGGCCGGTGGAAAGAAGCCCTGGAGCGCTCCGGCGGCTGGGCCAAGGAAGCCGTGGACTCGCCGCTCGCGTAAGAGCCCATCGTCCCTGTTTAGAGGAGAGGAAAAATCATGAAGAAAATACTCAACGCCCCCGAGCGGGCGGTTGAGGACATGCTGCGCGGCATGGAGCTGGCGCACGGGGACCTGATCCGGCTGATCCCCGAGCACAACACCGTCGTCCGGGCCGACGCGCCCGTAGAGGGCAAAGTAGCCCTTGTCTCCGGCGGCGGCTCCGGCCACGAACCAACCCACGGCGGCTACGTCGGCCCCGGAATGCTCGACGCCGCTTGCGCCGGCTCGGTCTTTACCAGCCCCGTCCCCGACCAGATGGAAGAGGCCACAAAGGCCGTAGACGGCGGCGCCGGGGTGTTCTACGTCGTCAAGAACTACACCGGCGACGTGATGAACTTCGAGATGGCCGGCGAGATGACCGAGGGCATAGAGACCGACTACATCGTTACCAACGACGACGTGGCCGTAGAAGACTCCGAGCATACCTCCGGCCGGCGCGGGGTCGCGGGTACGATCTTCGTCCACAAAATCTGTGGCGCCGCCGCCGACGACGGCAAGGACCTCGCGGGCATCAAAGAGCTCGCCGAGAAGGTCAACGGCAACGTCCGCTCGATGGGCATGGCCCTCACGAGCTGTACCCCGCCCGAGAGTGGCGAGCCCATCTTCGACATCGGCGAGAATGAGATGGAGCTCGGCATCGGCATCCACGGCGAGCGCGGCTCCGAGCGCCGGGAGATAGCGTCGTCTAGAGAGATAGTCGAGCAAATGCTCGGTCGCATCCTCGGCGACAACGTGGGCTACTCCGGCTCCGAGGTCGCCGTCATGGTCAACGGCATGGGCGGCACACCGGTTATGGAGCTTTACGTCGCCTACGCCGACGTAAGAGACTACCTCCAGAACGAGGGTATCGAGGTCTACCGGATGCCCTACGTCGGGGACTACATGACCTCGCTGGAGATGGCGGGGTTCTCCATAACGCTCCTCAAGCTCGACGACGAGATGAAGGGGTATCTGGAGGCCCCGTGTAACGTGGCCGCCGGACGGCCGTTCTAGAAAGGGGTGGTCGATGGAGAACTTTCAACTATATATAGCCGAATTTATCGGCACCATGATCCTGGTCCTGCTCGGTGACGGTGTCGTGGCCAACGTGTTGCTACGCCAGTCCAAGGGAGAGAATTCGGGCTGGATCGTCATCACCTTCGGGTGGGGTATGGCGGTGGCGATGGCGGTTTATTCTGTCGGGGCCATCAGCGGTGCCCACATCAACCCGGCGGTGACGGTCGGGCTGGCCTCTATTGGTTCCCTGGACTGGGCGCTGGTACCCGGTTACATCATCTCCCAGATGCTCGGGGCCTTTACCGGGGCCGTGCTCGTCTTTCTGGCCTACTACAATCACTGGGCTCCGACCGCTGAGCCTGCGCTGAAGCTGGGCGTGTTCTGTACCGCACCGGAGATCCGCAATCCCGTGTTCAACTTCGTAACCGAGGTAATCGGCACCGGCATGCTAGTCTTCGGCGTGGTCGCCATCGTGGCGAACGCCCAGCAGATTCAGAGCGCTGCCGACGTGGATCTGGCGTCGGTGTTCACGTTCGGTATATTCCCCCTGATCGTCGGGTTGCTGGTCTTCTCCATCGGCCTCTCGCTGGGTGGTCCGACGGGCTACGCTATCAACCCAGCTCGAGACCTCGGACCGCGCATCGCCCACGCCGTACTGCCGGTACCCGGCAAGGGCGGATCCGACTGGGGATATTCTTGGATACCGGTCGTCGCGCCCCTCGTCGGCGGCGTACTCGGGGCCTGGCTATACAATATTCTGGGTTTCGGTGCATGAAGACGGGGGCAAGATAACACTGTTTCGAGCCGGGCTGCGCGTAGGTGGCCCGGCCCAACCCACTTCCTGACAGGGAGATAGGAGAAAGGCATGAGCGAACAAAACAACGAGCAGATGCCGGAGCCGGATCGCTACTCGGTCGAGTACGTGGAGCTTGATGGAGAAGGGGACACCTCAGTGACCCTCCAGAACGTTTTGAACGAAGGCTCCAGAAAAAGTCAGAGGTTGATCGGTGTAGCCACAGACCCTATGGGCAAGGGCGTGCTCTTGTTCTGGGATCTTGAAGGATTTATCTCTGGCTAGGACACCGAATTCGAGAAGCTTTTCGGTGCGTCGCGAGCCTCTGTAGACCACGTAGAAGGGAATAGTGTTGAGTGCTACAGAGAAAACGGTCGCTATAGTCCAGGCTATGGCCGAGGCGATGGAGGAGAACAGAAAGCATCTCACAAAGCTGGACTCCGAGATCGGGGACGGCGACCATGGCAACAACATGCACCGGGGCTTTCAGGCCGCCCTCGAACGTCTGGAAGGGACTGACGCGGAGACTCCCGCCGAGGTCCTGAAAGCCGTTTCTTCCGCCCTCATAAGCAAGGTTGGCGGGGCGGCCGGACCACTCTACGGCACGGCTTTCCTGCGGGCGTCGTCTTCTCTGTCGGAGAAGGAGGAGGTTTCTGCCGAGGACGCCGCTGAAGCCCTGGAGGCCGCTCTCGGCGGCGTAAAGCAACGGGGCAAGGCGGAGCTCGAAGACAAGACCATAGTGGACGCCCTCCAGCCGGCTAGCGAGGCGGCCAGAGAGGCTGCGAGCGGCAGCGTCGCGGAGGTCTTTCGGGCGGCGGCGGACGCGGCGGAGAAGGGAGCAGAGAGCACCGTGGACCTCGTGGCCCGTAAAGGCCGGGCGAGCTACCTGGGCGAACGCTCCGCCGGACACCGGGACCCCGGCGCGACTTCTACCCATCTCTTGTTGGAGGCTGCGGCGCGGACCCTGGAGCAGTCGTGAGCGTCGGGCTCGTGCTGGTCTCTCACAGCCCGCAGGCGGCGGAGGGCACAGCGGACATCGTGCGCCAGATGACGGGAGAGGTGGAGGTGTCGCCGGTAGGAGGAGACTCGGACGGAGGTTTCGGCACAGACCCGGAGCGTATACAGGCGGCCATAGAAGGTATCGAGGCCGACGAAGTGCTGGTGTTTATGGACCTGGGGAGCGCAGTCCTCTCTGCCGAGACGGTACTCGAAATGCTATCCTCAGAAGACAGAGAGCGGGTTCGGCTCGTGGACGCGCCGTTCGTGGAGGGTGCGTTCTCTGCCGGCGTAGCGGCCTCCACGGGTGACGACGCCGACGAGTGCGTCGAAGCGGCGATGGAGGCCAAGACCACGCCGAAGCTGCACTAGGGATAAGGAGAGGGACATGGACCGTCAGGTAAACCGGCAGGTACCGCAGGACATCCAGAACTACCCGTTCGACGTTATCGTGGTGGGGGCCGGTATCAACGGCGCGGGTATCGCTCGCGACGCCGCCATGCGAGGCTTGAAAGTCCTCTTGCTGGACAAAGAGGATATCTCCAGCGGCACGACCCAGTGGGCTACGCGCCTGATCCACGGCGGTCTACGCTACCTTCAATACTACGAGTTCCCCCTGGTCCGGGAGTCCTTAAGAGATAGAGAGCTTCTCTTCCGCATCGCGCCTCACCTGGTACGGCCTCTAGGGTTCTGCGTCCCCATCTACGACTACATGGACCGGGGACCGCTGATCATCCGCATGGGCATGATCCTCTACGATGCCCTCTCGTTCGAGAAGACCGTCGGGGGGCATCAGATGCTCAGCGCGGAAGAGACGCTGGAGCGTTACCCCGGCCTGAACCCGCAGGGACTAAAAGGGGCCGCCTTCTACTACGATGGACAGTCCGAGTACGCCGAGCGGATAGCGGTCGAGAATGCCATCTCGGCCCGGGACCACGGCGCCGTCGTGCTCACCTACGCGAAGGTGGAGCGCCTGATCATGGAGGGCGGCAACGTTACCGGCGTCGAGTTCTCCGACGAGCTGAACGGTGGCAAGTACAAAGTCTTCGCTCCCGTTACCGTAAACGTCGCCGGACCGTGGGTGGATGAGGTTCTGGAGGGCCTGGAGAACCGTTCCGAGAACCGGATGATCGGAGGCACTAAAGGTAGCCACATCGTGGTGGATCCGTTCCCCGGCGCGCCCGAGACCGCCCTCTACGTCGAGGCCGAGTCCGACGGGAGACCATACTTCATCGTGCCGTGGAACGGCCGCTACCTAATCGGCACGACCGACATTCGCTACGATGGCGACCTGGACCATGTCGAGGCCGACGACGAGGAGATCGAGTACCTCATAAACGAGACCAACCGCACCATCCCGGGGGCCAACCTGGGCATCGAAGACGTGCTCTTTACCTACTCCGGCGTGCGCCCGCTACCCTACCAGCCGGAGGGCTCGACGAGCAGCGTTACCCGGAGCCGCATTATCTACGATCACACAAAGCACGAGCCGGAGGTCGGCGGCCTCATCTCTATTATCGGGGGCAAGCTCACCACCTACCGCAACCTCTCCCGCGAGACGGTGAACGAGGTCTACGACAAGCTCCACCTCCACGCCCCCAGGAGCAACACCGGCA
>JALYGE010000041.1 GCA_030777225.1 Actinomycetota bacterium | reverse complement strand
CGAGGGCCGCTTCAGAAGCGGCCCTCGCGAGTTGTAGATCGTCTGCCAATCTCTCTACCTAGCTTTCGGAGGTATCAGGGGCTTGCTACTCGCCTTCGAGCTGTTGCTGGCCTTGTTCCTCTTGCGGGAAGAAGATATTGCTCACCGTTATGTTGACCTCGGTGACGCTCAGGCCCACCAGGTTCTCTATCCGGTTCACCACGTTGCGGCGGACGGCTTCGGAAAGCTGAGGTATGGACTTGCCGTACTCGGTGGTCATCGTGAGGTCCACGGCGGCCTCTTCTTCGCCGACCTCGACGGCCACGCCGCGGGTCTGGCCGCCACCACCACCGCCGGTGAGGCTGCTCATGATGCCGCTGGCCGCCTGCGAGGCGCCACCGCCCATCCGGATACCCTCGACTTCCTGGGCGGCGATGCCGGCGATCTTGGCGACCACGCCGTCCTGGATGCTGGTCTGGCCGCGGTCGGTCTTGAGCGGGCTGCCGCCGCTCTGCTGTCCCTTGCGACCTTTCTGCTGGCCTCCCTGTTCACTCATGTGCTCTCCTTTCTTAGCGCGGTTTCGGCGCTTGGTTTCTGGTACAAGTGGCTATGCTGCTCGACGTATGATCGCTCGGTATACAGCTAACAGTATGACAGCGCCCAGGGTAGCCACCAGGATCGAACCCAGGCTCAGGCTGATGCTTCCGGTGCCGCCAAACAGTGTTCTCATCAAGAAACCGCCGATAAACGCCCCGGCTATCCCGATTAGAACCGTTACTATGCACCCGCCCGGGTCAGGACCTGGCATGACCCATTTCGCCAAAACTCCGGCGACGGCGCCAATTACTATCCAGATGACGATCGCCGTAATACCTATTTTTCACCTCCCCCCTATTACATTACTTGCCGAACAGTACCTACGATACTGCCGCCAATATATAATAGGTTTCACATCTCGCGCTACTTGGCTACTCTAAAGGCAGCTTACCCTCACACAGAGCACCATAAACTGTCACCGGGCGAGACACCGGCGAGTTTCGCCGAAGACCTCTCAGGAGAGCAGGTCCTGGAGCGTGGGCCAGACGAAAGCCAGGGCGAAGAGGACGGCGGCCCCGTAGAGCAGGGGATGTACCTCTCCGGGCTTGCCCCGGGCCAGCTTTATCAGGACGTAGGATATGAAGCCAAACCCTATGCCGTAGGCGATGTTGAAGGTTAGCGGCAGGGTGAGGATGGTGAGAAAGGCCGGGATGGCGTCATCTACCCGCTCCCAGGGTATGAAGCGGACGGCCGTAATCATCAGGTAACCGACCACGACCAGGGCCGGGGCCGTAACGGGAGAGACGAAGATCTGCTGTCCTTCTTCCGGGCCGGGGATCGGGATTGAACCGCCGAAGACGGAAACCAGCGGGGCGAACGGCAGCGCCAGAAGGAAGAGCAAGCCGACCACGACGCTCGTAAGCCCGGTCCTGCCGCCCTCCGCGACGCCCGACCCGCTCTCTATGTAGCTGGTCACGGAACTGGCGCCCATCGCCCCGCCCCCGGCCGCCGCCAGCGAGTCTACGAGCAGGATGCGCTTTACCTGCGGCGGGCGGCCCTCCTCGTCCAGCAGCTTACCTTCTTGGCCGACGGCGATGATCGTTCCCATCGTGTCGAAGAAGTCCGTCATGAAGAGGGCGAAGATCACGGGTATCAAAGAGATCTGCAATACCTGCGGCACCGCCAGCACCCCGCCCCCGATAGTCGAGGTGTCGAACCGGAAGTCCACGAGGGTCTCCGGCAGCGGTATGATCCCGAAGACCATGCCGACTACCCCCGTGAGGACGATGCCGGCGAGGATGCCGCCCCTGATCTGGCGCGCCACGAGCGCGAGCGTCAAAATGAGCCCGAAGACGGCCAGTAGCACCGGTCCTTGAGTAAAGTCGCCGAGCGCCAGGTAGGTGGCCGGGTCCTGGACCACGATGCCGCCGTTCTTCAAACCGATAAACGCGATGAACAATCCAATTCCGACCGCGATTGCGAACTTGAGCGACATCGGGATGGCGTTCAAGACTGCTTCGCGCAGGTTCGTGAGCACCAGGATGGTAACCAGCGCGCCTTCGACCACCACGACCGCCATCGCCTGCTGCCAGGGGAGCCCGATGCCGAGTATCAGGGTAAAGGCCACGATGGCGTTCAGGCCGAGCCCGGAGGCCAGGGCAACGGGGAAATTCGCAAAGAGACCCATGGCTATGCAGGCCGCCGCCGCGGCCACGCAGGTGGCGAAGAACACGCCGGGTATTGGGAGGCCCGTACCTTCGGTGCCGAGTATCGCCGGGTTGACGAAGATGATGTAGGCCATCGTCATAAACGTAGTGAGCCCCGCCACTATCTCCGTGCGAAAACTGGTGCCTCGTTCAGAAAACCCGAAAAATCCGGCCAAAACTTTGCTCCCCTCTTACGACGGCCCGACATTGTGCTATGTGCATAGCCAATATAGCAACAGGAGGGGAGCTATTCTAGAGGGCGGGTCAGAGCTCGGCGCGCTCGAAGCGGCGAAGGGCGAGGAAGATGAACAGGGCGCTCCAGAGCGCGGTCGCGGGGATGGAGATCAGGCCATGAAGGGGTATGTAACCCTGCGTCACCAGGTAGTACCCGGACTGGAAGAAGAGCCACGGGAAGGCCGCCGTCAGCCAGGGCGCGTAGCTGGCGATCATGAACCCGGCAACCATGAACCCGAAGACGCATCCGGCCAGGGCGCCGCGGCTCTCGAAGACGGTGCCGAGCAGCAACGATAGCGCGAGATAGAAGAGGAGCCCCAGGGCCAGGATGCCGAACCCCCCGAGAAAAGCCAGCGGCGGGGGAGGGAGGGTGGAGACGGCCGTCATCAGGACGTAGAACACGACCGCCGGGAAGAGCAGCGTAACCGTGAGCAGCCAGCGGAAGTGAACCGCGAGCTTGGCGAGGACGAACGCCCGGCGCGAGGCGGGTTTCGAGAGGACCCACGCCGCGGTCCCGAGTTGTTTCTCGCCGATGATCGCCCCCTGCGTCTTGGCGACCACGGCGATGACCGAGGCCACCGACCCCAGGACGAAGAACATCAGGGCGCCAGCGTCGTTTATGTCCTTGGGGGAGTAGGTCGGTTCCATCTCGCCCCGGACAAAGGCCACGGCGACGGAGATCAGGGCGACTATGAGCATCCAGATCGCGCCGTGCGTCACTAGCGAAGGCCCCGTTACCCACTCGCCGTTCTCCTTGCCAAGCAGGGTCCTGAATCCGCTAGTGGTCCCTTCCACGGGGTTTGGAGCAACCCGCTGTTCGAGCTTTTGCTGTTCCTCACCGGCAGCTTCGCGGCCGGTCGTCCCGATGGCTCTTCTAGACTTCACCTGCCCCGCCTCTCGCTATCAGGTCGAAGAATGCCTCTTCGAGGCTCTGCCGCTTGCGTCCGAAGCCGGTGACTTTCATCCCCTTGGTCTCCAGGACCAGCCGCAGGAGGTGCTCCTCGGCGGCCGACTCGTCGGTAGTCCTCACCAGCCAGCTCCACTCCCCATCCACTCCCGGAGACTCTTCGAGCGAGGAGACCCACTCCTGCGACCGGAGGCGCGTTCGCGCTTCTTCCAGCGTGGCTTCGGAGTTGCCCCGTAGGGTGAGCTCGTAGACGGCGCCTCCCGCGCCCCCGACCAGGAGCAGTTCGTTTATCGGGGCCTGGGCCAGAAGGCGGCCGTCCCGGAGGATCGCTACCGAGTCCGAGACGCGTTGGACATCGTCGAGGATGTGGGTGGAGTAGAAGATCGTCGCGCCCCGCTCGTCGCGCAGGCGCTCCATTATCCCAAGCACGTCGCGGCGGCCCATCGGGTCGAGGGAGGCGGCGGGCTCGTCCAGGATCAAAAGCTCCGGGTGGTTTATCTGGGCCTGGGCGAGGCCCAGCCGCTGGCGTTCTCCGCCGGAGAAACCTCGGATCTTGCGGTCCGCCCGGTCCGAGAGACCGACTAGATGGAGCGACTCTTCGACCCGCCGCTCGATGGCCGACTCCGGGCCTGAGTAGAAGAAGCGCGCCGCGAACCGCAGCGTCTCGCGGGCCGTCATGTGCCCGTAGTAGCGCGGGTCCTGGGCGAGGTAGCCGACCCGGCGCCGGATCTCGAAGCTCTCGGTGACTATATCCTTTCCGAAGACCGAGCCCGAGCCCGATGTCGGCCGGGAGAGCCCCAGGAGCAATTTCATCGTCGTGGATTTCCCCGCCCCGTTCGGTCCCAGGAAACCGAATATGGAGCTCTCCCGTACGCAGAGGTCCAGAGCCTTCAGCGCCCCTACCCGCCCGTAGGTCTTCGTAAGCCCTCTGGTCTCTATAACGGCGGGCGCGGCGGGCGTCGACTCTCCACGAGGTTCTTTCTCGGCGGTCTGTACATGATCTCTGGAAATCTTCACCATTCAGACGAGATTATATCGGCGTTCGGGCCGGCCAGACCGTAAACTCGTTATCGTTTGGTCACGGTAGAGAGCAGAGTGAAGGGTCTCAGACGATCTTCGTCCGGCTGTCCGGCCCTTCGTCCGCCTCAAAGCCGGCGAAGGCTAGACGAAAGGCTTATTTCGCTTCCAGACCAGCCACGCCAGGGACAGGACCCACACCACGATCACCGAGGAGTAGGCCGGGAAGAGGTTGCGGTATGTCTCCGGCGTGTCTCCCGTTTCGATGACCGGTATGCTTCTGTCCGAGGGGAGGTTCGCCCACTCCAGGCCCTCCTGGGTGGTGTCGTGGAAGATCACGGTGCCCACGTTCGAGAGTTGACCCTCCCAGACCCGCTGCTCGCCGTCGAAGTCCGGCAGGGTCTGGGCCGTCTGGATCAGGAGGTTGTCGTTCGTCTCCTCCAACCGGAAGTAGAAGTAGGCCACGCTGTAACGCGCGGAGACGCCGATCCCGGACTCCGCCGTGCCGATGTTCTGCGGTGTGAGGTTCTCCCCGGCGCTCGCGGTGCCGGTGATCCTCACGTAGTCGCCCGGCTCGGCGCCCGGCGGCAGTTCGCCGTTGTTGATCTGCGCGGCGGTGAGCCTGATCGGGTTCCATTCGAGGCCGTAGGAGAACTGGTTGGCGATCAGGGACGTGCCGAAGGTGAAGACCACGACCATGAACAGACGCAGCAGCAGCCACGGGTTACGCTGAAGCCAGGCCCCGAGCCCCGGCTCCTCCTCGTAGGGCTCGTCGGCGTAACCGCCGGAGCCCGAGAGTCGCTCTCTGTCGCGGGTGTCCATACGCCACAGTTTACCCGAACGGGCGGAAGGCAGAGGGGACGCTTTCACAAGTCTGCGCCGGGACTGTAGCCGCAGTGTGAAAGAGATACCTGAGCGTCCGATATAAAGTCTGGTATCAATTCCCGGAACCATGTATGCTGTTGTCTGGCGGAGGAGCGCCAGATGTAGAACGCATATACGACTTTGCGCATATACGACTTTGCGTCCTCTATGGAGGTAGCGGTTTGGGTAAAGAGCGGGAAGTGTCGGAGCAGGGCTCCGGGTACACGGTGATCGGGGTGATAGACGACGGCCAGGGGTTGAACCAGGCTGTGGCCGAGATACGCGACCTCGGCGTTGGGCCGGAGGACCTTACCGTGGTGCTCAAGCGCCAGGACCCCAGCGAGCCGGAGCCGTTCCCCGAGGGTACGCGATACATCGTGGTCCCGGACGACCGTCGCGGCCTCGAAGTGCCGCTAGGATTCGCCGTAGCCTTTATCATTTTCGGCATTTTCTTCGCCATCACGACGCCCGCTATAGGGATTCCGACCCTCGTGGTCTTCGTCTCGCTGGCGGCGATATTGTTCGCGGGTTCGCTAACGCGGGTGGGGGTCTCGCCGATCCTCACCGATATGGAGGCTCCCCGGGAGGAATCCGAGTCGTGGAACGAGGAGTTCGAGATGGGGAAGGTTCTGGTCTTCGCCAACACCCGCGAGCGGCGTCTCTTGCGCCCGATACGGGAAGCGTTGCAGGGTGGCGGCGCGAGGTACTACATTGTTGATGAACGGTTGGAGCCCCGGGCCATCCATCAGGCCGTCCTGTACCGCTCGGGCGCCAGAAACAGAGAAGGCGAGTCGATCCTGGACCGCAACGGAAGCGCCTAGAAGGAGTGTAGGGTTTGGCTACGATCAGTTTGACGGGACTTCACCTTCTGGCCCAGATAGACCTCTCGGACGCTTTCGCGAACGTCGGCGGGGCCAGGTTCTTCACGGGCTTCACTATGCTGGTACACATGTTCTGGGCGGAACTCTTCGTGGGGTTCGCGCTGGCGGCCCCGGTTTTGCAGGCCTGGGGTGCGCGCACCGGTAGCCCTCGGATGGACCGTCTCGCGCACTCGCTGGCGCGCTTCAACGTCCTCACCTTCAGCACCGGCGCGACGTTCGCGGTGTTGTTCCTGGTGCTCCTGGTGGGGCTCTACCCGCGGGTTACGGCCTCGCTTTTCACGCACTTCTTCTACTTTATAGCTATCGCGATGCTCTCGATGGGCCTGGCTTTGTGGGGTATGTACACCTATTACTACAAGTGGGACCGCTACAGCGTGCTCCACAAGGGACGGCACATCCTCTTCGGGTTCTCCATGGGGTTCTTTATCTGGGTCTGGATGGTCATTATGACCGGCATAGACACCTACATGACCACCGGCGGCGGGCCGAACACCATCGAGATCACGCAGGGCAACGTCGCCAGCCTGGGCGTGGCCTTCCAGGGCATCTTCAACCCGATGTTCGTCGAGATGGTCCTGCACCGCACCTTCGCCAACCTCTCGTGGCCGGCATTCGCCCTGGCGGCGTGGGCTTCTTTTATGTACATGCGCTCCAAGACCCAGGAGGACCGGGCGTTCTACGACTGGAGCACGTCCGTCGGCCTTACCTGGGGCGCTGGTTTCCTGATGCTCCAGCCTTTCGTCGGCTTCGCGATGATGTACTCTCTCAAGATCTC
>JALYGE010000040.1 GCA_030777225.1 Actinomycetota bacterium | reverse complement strand
AACAGGGAGAACAGAACGAAGTAAGCCATCTGCCCCGCCAACCCGAAGCAGTCATCATCCAGTATCTTGCGCCCGACCCGCTTGAGAGCATCAGGCGACCAAATAGCCTTCAAGTCTGAAAAGAACTCGACCACCTACTGGCTAACCCCCAACTCCTCTATCTCTATAAACGTCATTCTACTTTCTTTCGTCAGTACGCTAATCCGCAAATAGTGGGCTTCCCTGGCAGCGAGTCGAGGAGATGTTGAATCCCGTGAGCGAATGCAGACTCGAAAACTAAAAGCGCTGCAATGTTCTATTTGCAGCATCGTACTACGACTTGATTCCCAGCCACCTTGAGACCTTAAAAGTATAATGAGAGTACAGTACTTTAGCTTGCCTTTTAACCCGGAAAGGCAGAGCGACAAACGAAACGATCGTCGTGAAGGGTGTGAATCTACCGTCTGCGAGGCTCAGGCGGCTTTCTTCACTGCTGGGTAGCGTTTCGTCGGCCCGGAGCGGCTGACTTTGGGCCTTCCTGGCGACCTTCCGCAGGGTTTCGGCGCAGCCGCCAGCGTACCCAGTACCGGCAGTAGTGAGGCGAAATTCCTCAATACCCGCGTCGGGGTTAGTTTCTGGATCGGTAGAGGCTTCTCCCACGGCAGCCTCTGGTCGGCGATCATGCCCCTGGCGAGTCGGAGTTGAGTATAGGTTGCCAGGATTAGCAACGTCCACAGGTCGGCCTGTTCAGGATGCCTCACACGCGGTGTAGTCCAACCCAGCCTCGCCTTGAACGTTTTTATGGCATGCTCCACATCGAAGCGACGAACATAGCTTTTCCAGATGAGATTGAGATCGGGCTCACCTTCTCCGTGCCGCCACAGCCACAACTTCTTCGGTTTTCGCCTCTCGCCGCGTGGCAGCCTCTCTACCTCCACCAGGACCACCGTGCCCCTTACGACACAGGCGCTGTCACTATCGTATCGTTCGCCCGCTCTACGGGTCTTGGGGTGCAGTCCAGACCAGGCTCTAACGCGCACCTTGCCGTAGCCGATGTCCTCCGAAGTGGTGCTCCGCAGTCGGTGTGTGCCAGCTCGAAGAGGTCCTGAGGTCGAACTTCTTGCCATGTACGAAAGGTCGTCCTACAGGGCGGCGCTCTAGCGTTGGCGGGTCGGCGTAGAAGGCCCGACCGGAGTGCAGTCTCACCAGAATCTGTGCGTTAGAGTCTTCGAGGTTTCGCTGGAGCCGTACGGGGTCGTAGCCGGCGTCGAAGACGAACAAGGGTGGTTCACCGCATTCGCCGCCCTGTCGGGAGAGGCGGCTCACCAGCGCCTTTACCTGCTCGGCGGCCACATCGTTAGCGTCTTGCTCGGGCGGAACACGCCGTGCGTCCACCGGCGCCACCCAGGAATCGCGCTCGAATCCCAGCTCGGCAACCAACTGGTAGCTCCAGCCGGCGACGATCGGCTTGCCGGCGGAGTGGCGGCTGGGGTGGTAATAGTAGCCACGCCCGGGGCTCGCCTCCGCGTCGCAGCGAGACCATGCGCTCTGGTCTACCGCGTAGACCTGCGGGAGGTCAACTGATCCGCCCTCTGCTAGAGGGTATTGGGCAAGGAGGTCCTGCAATGCCTCAACTTCGATGCTCCCCTTGCTCAGAGCCGCATAGAGGCTGCCCCAGCCCCTCCGGTGGGCGGGTGCCAGGCTCAGGTGGACCGGCGAAGGCACCGCGCCGGTGGTCAGGATGGCGTCGGTGATCTCAAACAGCGCGTCCGCTCGCCGGTTGAGACACTGGTAGAAAGAGTCTCGGAAGATGGATAGGGCACGCAGAGATTGAGCCAAGGAGTTCATAGCGATCCATCGTGCCCTCGTCTGCTGCCGATGTCCACCGCCGACGCTGATCTGCGGCACTTCGGCTTAAAAGACAAGCTTAGTCCCGGGACCCGATACTCGACCGCGTCTTCTACGGTGATTATGTTTCGTTCGGGAGAGTTGAGCTCGTTGAGCGTCGCGTAAACCGCGGTCGATTTGCCGCTGCCGGTCGGCCCCGTAACCAGGATAGCGCCGTAGGGCCGGGTAAAATCTTCGCGTACTGCCCGAACGCGCTTTCGGAGAAACCGAGTTTTCTGAGGTTGGCCTCTACGTTCGAGGTGTCGAGCAGCCGGAGGACGATCTTCCCGTACGCGGTGGGCAAGGTAGCGGCCCGCAGGTCTACCTTGCTACCACCGATTCTCACGCTGAACCGCCCGTCCTGGGGTATTCGTCGCTCGGCTATGTTTAGGCTCGCGATAACCTTCAGCCTGGCGATGATGCCGCTCTGCAGCTTGTGGGGTATGGACATTACCTCCCGCAAGACGCCGTCCACCCGGAACCTCACCGTAACTTCCTGGGCCTGGGGTTCGATGTGAATATCCGAAGCCCCCTCGCCGACGGCCTGCTGCAGGATCGAGCTGACGAGTCGGATAATCGGCGCCTCGTCAGGACCCGCATCGGCGCCGAGGTCTACCTCTCCCGCGTCCTGGACCACCGAGTCACTGGCAGTCTCTTCGAGAAACTCCGAGACGTGTTCGCCCAGGGCGAATATTTTGTTCTGCACCTGCTCGATGTGCGGCCGGGTAGCAACCACCGGGGTTATCGGGTAGCCGGAGATCATCCGCAAGTCTTCCAGAGCGTAGATGTCTTTGGGGTCGCTCATGGCGACCACCAGACGCCCGTCTTCCATCCGCAGCGGTACGGCCCTGTGCCGCCTGAGCACCCTCTGGTCTATCAGGGTCGTCAGGCCGCGGTCTACGTCGTTATCACTCAACTCGATGTACTCCAGCCTGAGCCGGCGGGCCAGGGCCTGGGCCAAGTCCACCGCGGTAACGTATCCGAGTGAGACCAGTATCTCCCCGATCTGGCGCGGGTCCCTCTCTTGCATAGACAGTGCCCGCTGGAGCTGCTCCTCGGAGATCTTGCCCTCCGACACCAGGATGTCGCCTATCCGGTTCGCGCCTACGCGCCCGCGGGCTCGGCTTCGTCCCGCCGGCTTTTCGTTTTGATTCCCGTTTACGCTACCGTTACCGGAAGTCGTTGGTTCTTCTTGCCTTCTCTCTGCTAGCAAGCGTTCGCGGGTAGCACGGATCGCATCTTCGGCGGCGGCGACGGGAACTATCGGGCGGCCCGCGCTTTCGACGACACAGCTACGGGCTTCAGGGTCGGCGGGGTCGCTCATAGCCACCACGAGCCTTCCGTCATCTATGCGAACAGGAACCGCCTCGCATTGTTCGAGCGTATCTTCTCCGACTATGCCGATCAGGTCCAGGTCTATCTCTTCGTGAGAGAGCACGACGTACTCTATGTTGAGGTGGCGAGAGAGTACGCGGGACAGGTCCTCTGCTGAGATGTGGCCCTCGGAGACGAGGATTTCGCCCAGACTTACGCCGGTCTGTCGTCCCTTCTCCAGGGCTTCCCGCATCTGCTCTTCGGAGACTTCCTCTTCGCTGACCAGGATCTCCGCTATGTCTTCCGGCGACAAGCGCCGTGAAGCTTCATTGGGCGAGTACATCGTTCATGACCTCCACGTTCGGCTCCCGCCCGGTCCACGCCCGCTGCGCCTGGACCCCCTGATAGAGTAACATCTTCTCGCCCGGAACCACCGTAGCGCCTACCGCTCGCGCCTCCTGCATGAGCTTCGTGACGCCCCCTCTGAGGTACACCGCGTCACAGACTGCTTTCTCGGGTTCCAGACAATTGGCGGGTATTGGCATTTGATCGTAGCCCTTCATGCCAAGGTAAGTGGTGTTGACGATCACATCCGCCTCAACAGCCGCATCCCCGGCATCGTTCAACGGGATCGCGGCTACCCCGACACCCCGATCGATGCCCGCGACTTTTTCCACGAGACTTTCGGCCCTGCTTGGCGTGCGGTTTGCGATCACCAACTCCCGCGGGTTTTCACCGAGCACGGCCACCGCTATAGCGGCAGCCGCGCCGCCGGCGCCCAGTAGCAGAACTCGTTTTTCGGCGAACTCCACCCCCGACTCCGCGCAAGCCTCGACGAAGCCACTCCCGTCGGTGTTCGTCCCGTAAAGCCTGCCGTCCCGGATTGTTACCGTGTTGACAGCGACGGAGAGTCGGGCCGGCTCGTCGAGCTCGTCCAGCAGCGGGATGATGTTCTCCTTGTGCGGCATCGTCACGTTGAAGCCGACGAAACCCAACGCCGAGAGCCCTTCGACCGCACTCCCCAGCTTTTCCGGCAAAACGTCCATAGCGACGTAGGCGTAGTCCGCGCCGTCGGCGGCAAAGGCCGCGTTGTGCATCCGGGGGCTCAGGCTGTGGGCTATGGGATGCCCTATAACACCCAGCAAGCGTGTTTTTCCGCTGATGTTCACTCTAATGGTTGTCGGCAAAAAGGGGCTTCTCTTTGACCGGTACTCTGGTACGCACTCTAGCGACCGGCCTCTGCTTTGGCTTCGAGGAACTCATCGTAGTTATTCGTAAAGAAGTGTTCGTCGCCGTCTTTATTCAAGACGTAATAGAGGTAGTCGGTCTGTTCCGGCGATACGGCGGCTTTCAGCGACGCGAGGCTCGGGCTGCAGATCGGGCCGGGAGGCAGACCGCTATTCTTGTAGGTATTGTAAGGGGACTCTATCTCCAGGTCCTGGAGTGAGAGCTGTTCCTTGGGTTCGCCCCGAGCGTACTGGATGGTAGCGTCCATTTGAAGCGGCATGCCTGCCTCCAGACGGTTGTAGATCACGGACGCCACCAGAGGCCGCTCGGCGGGATTCGCCGCCTCGCGCTCTATAAGAGAGGCGGCGGTGACGATCTCGTACTCGCTGAGGTTTGGGCCGCCGCGAACGTCTGAGAAGTCGAGGTTTTGCGTCTCGATCAGGTACTGCTCCAGCATCCGGTTGACGACCTGTGTCGCTCCAGTGCCTTCTTCGAACTCGTACTTCTTGGGAAAGAGGTAACCCTCCGTAGTCTCGATCTCCGGGTTGTTCAGGAAGGCGTAGCCGTAGTCGGTCTGCCGGGCCGCGGACGCGAACTTGTCCTCTGAAATCTTGCTTTGCTCCGCGACGACTTCGGCGGTCTGTTCGATGGTCAATCCCTCGGGAACCGTCAGGGTGAAGGTCGGGGGCGGCCTGTTTGCGGTCAGCTCGGCCATGATCAGGCCGCTCTCCGCACCCGGTTCGAACGTGTACTCGCCCGGCTTTATCTGCGTATCACCGCCCTGAAGACGGGCTTCCAGCTTGAAAGCGGTGGCGCTTTCTATAACTCCCGCCTCCTTGAGCTTGTCCGCCACGACCGACAGGGTGTCTCCTTCGACAACGGTGACCTCTACGGGTTCTCCACCGACTTGGCTTTCGGCCGTGGCGGTCATATAAATGAGGTAGACGGCCCCGAGTACCAGGGCCAGTAACATGAGGCCGATGAGCGTCGGTCCCGCGCCGGACTTGCGTTCGCCGTAGACCCTCAAATAAGAGGTCCCAATGGCCTCAAGATGTTTCTCAAGGTTTTGCTTGCGGTCGCGTCTTCTCGGAAGTTTCATAGCTCACCCCGAGCATCCAGGTGTTCCTGCAACATCCGCGCGGCCGCGAGATGGTCCACCCTCTGACGGCTTTTTCCCTTCTTCTTACGACGGGTTTCTGCCACAGCCAGCTTCGTGGTGAAACGCTCGTCTTTCTCGATGAAACGCACCTCTGGAAACCGGGTCTTGAGAATTTCTATTTTCTCCAAAGTACGGCGGGCCTGAAAGCCGATCTCCCCTCCCAGCGTCTTGGGGACGCCGACTACGACTTCCGCAACCCCTTCCTCTGAAAAGAGCCCGCGGAGGTATTTCTCGATCTGGCCGCTTTGCACGACCTCCAGTGGACGGGCCAGTGTCGCACCGGGGTCCGAGATGGCGACGCCAGTCCGCACTTCACCGAGGTCGAGGGCGACGATCCGCCCGGATTCTTGCTCCGGGCCCGATTTTCTCTCCGAGCCCCGCAAGGCTCAGCTATCGGAGGAGCCCGATAGCTTCCGGCTGAGGACTTCCTTGACCCTCGATAGCGCTTCGGGGATCGCCGCGAGGTCCCCGCCTCCGGCCTGGGCCATGGTGGGGCTACCGCCGCCTCCGCCGCCCAGAACTCCCGACGCTTCTTTGACGAGGTCTCCGGCGCCCATCTTCTCCGACACGTCGGGATGGAAGTTGGCGACCAGCACCGCTTTACCGTCCAGCTCCGCGGCGAGGACAACGGCGGATGGGCCGTCCAGCCGGTTCTTTATGTCGTCGGAGATCTGGCGCAACCCCTTTACGTCGGCGGCGACGACCTGCCCGGTCACGACCTTCGCCCCGTCTACCGACTCGGCGTTCTCGACGAGCGCGCCGACCTCTTCGAGCCCGGCCTTTAGCGCCTGCTCACGGGCCATCTCGCGGGCCTCACGTACTTCGTCGCGCAGACCGTGGACGGCCTCGGGCAGACGTTCTACGTCTACCCGCAACTCTTCGGAAACTTCCTCGGCTTTTTCGGCGGTGCCGAGCAGATAGTAGAGGGCCTCCCGACCTGTGAGAACCTCTATACGGTAGAGGTCGGCTCCGTGCTTGCGGTTGGAGAGGATCTTGAACGCCCCGACCTCCGCCGTAGCCCGGACATGGGTACCGCCGCACAACTCCCGCGAAAAGCCATCTACCTCGACGATCCGGACGAGATCCCCGTACTTCTCGCCGAAGAGCATCATGGCCCCGAGGTTGCGGGCTTCGTCGAGGGTCGTCGTGTAGTACCGGACGGGCTGGTTCTCGGTGATCTTGAGCAGTCCCAGCTCCTGGATGCGGCGAAGATCCTCATCCGTTACCCGGCCGGTGTAGCGGTAGTCGAAGCGGAGCCGATCCGGCCCGACGTAGCTCCCGGCCTGCACGACTTCCCTGCCGAGCACTGCCCGGAGCGCCCAGTGCAGAATGTGGGTCGCGGTGTGGTTGGCCTCGATCTGCTGACGGCGGACACGGTTTATAGAAGCCGTCACGCTGTCTCCGACCTCGAAGTCTCCGCGCTCCACCCGCGCCCGGAGCACCTGGTAGTCCCCGGTGGGGATCGAGTCGAGTACTTCAAGCTGGCCACGCTCCGAGGTGATCCAACCCTCATCCGCCACCTGCCCACCACCGGTAGCATAGAATGGGTTCTCGGCGAGCACCATGTACAACTCATCCTGCGCCTCCGGGACCGGCCCGACCGCGGCTATCCGGGTCTCGACCTGCTCCCGATCGTAGCCGACGAAGCGGCTCTTTATCTCCTCGTCCCGAAAAGCGGCGACCACCCGCTCGTAGCCCTGCGCCGCCTGCCGCGCCCGTTCGCGCTGCTGGTCCATGGCCTCCTGGAAGCCCGCCTCGTCCAGCGAGATTCCCCTCTCCGCCAGCACCTCGCGCGTGACCTCTATGGGGAAACCGTAGGTGTCGTGCAGCGTGAACGCCACCTCGCCAGGGAAGTTGCCCCCGGCCATCCGCCCGATCTCCGCCTCCAGAAACACCATCCCGGAGTCGTAGATCTCCACAAACCGTCCGGCTTCGTCCTCCACGATGCGCCGGATGTCTTCCCGAGCGCCTTTCAGCTCCTCGTAGAACTCGCCCATGTAGTCCACGATTACCTCTACCACCCCGGCGAGCTGGGCAGGAGTCATCCCCAACCGCGAGTGAGCCTGGAGCGTCGCCCGGCGTATTATGCGTCTAAGCACGTATTCCCGGCGCTGGTTACCGGGCCGCACGCCGTCGGCGATGAGAAAGGCCATGGCGCGGGCGTGGTCCGCAAGTATGTAGAGGGCGCGGTCTTTCTCTTCGGACTGGCCGCGTTCGGCCCCGGTCAGCTCGTGAACCCGCTGGAAGACGGGGGCGTAAAGGTCGGTGTCGTAGACGGTGCGGACGTTCTGCACGACGGCGACGGTCCGCTCCAACCCGAGGCCGGTATCTATGCCGGTCTTGCCGAGCGGGACGAGCGAGCCGTCCTGGCGCTGTTCGTACTGGTTGAAGACCAGGTTCCAGATCTCCAGGAAACGCGGGTCCCCGTCCTCGCCACCGGGACCGTAGCGCGGGTCCTGTTGCGGGTCTCCGAGCCCATACTCCTCACCGTAATCGTAGTAGATCTCCGAGCAAGGTCCGCACGGCCCGGTCTCGCCGGGAGGTCCCCACCAGTTCTCGCTCTTGGGGAGGCCGAAAATCTTGTACTTCGGCACGCCGACGCTCATCCAGTGTTCCTTCGCATCCAGGTCTTCGGGGGCGTCTTCGTCCCCCTCGAAGATCGTGATCCAGAGTCTCTCCGGCGGTAGCCCCAGCTCATCCGTCAGGAACTCCCAGGCCCACTTTATGGCTTCCTCTTTGAAGTAGTCACCAAAAGAGAAGTTGCCCATCATCTCGAAAAAAGTGAGGTGGCTGGGGTCTCCGACCTCTTGGAGATCCTGGGTGCGGAAACACTTCTGGGCGCTGGTGGCACGGGGAGTGGGTGGTTTCTCCTGGCCGGTGAAGTAGGTAATGAACTGCTGCATACCGGCGGTGGTGAGGAGTACGGTGGGATCGTTGTGTGGGATCAGGGAAGAGCTCGGGTAGCGTCGGTGGCCCCTCTCCTCGAAAAAATTCAGGAACTTCTGGCGGATTTCATTACTATTCATGGCTAGGGTATTGTACTTTTTGACCGGGCTTTTTCTAGTGCTCGTTCTAATGGTTGCGCTCGAGCTCGCTCAACTCGTGGCGCAGGTCGTCGAGCGCGCGGCGAAGAAGCCGGGAAACGTGCATCTGGCTAACCCCGATGAGGCCGGCTATTTCGGTCTGCGTTTTGCCCTCATTGAAGCGGAGGTCGAGTATCTGCTGTTGCTGGCCCTTCAGGCCTTCCATCGCCCGCTGCAACAGGATCTTGTCTTCCAGGCCGCTGATGAGGGAGTTTTCGTCAGCTTGGAGATCAACGATGGTCTCGCTGTCGGAGTCTGCCTGGTTTATGGGGGCGTCGAGGCTGGCGGTATTGTAGGCCCGGCCCAGCATGAGGGCCTCGGCGACGCTCTCTTCGTCGGCTTCGAGCTTCGCGGCCAGCTCCGGGACGGTAGGAGAGCGGCCCGTTCGTACGGTCTCCTTCCGGATCACATCCCGCGCGGACTGTCGCAGCTCCTGGAGGCCGCGCGGGACCCGCATCGCCCAACCTTTATCCCGGAAGTAACGTTTGATCTCCCCGAGAATATTGGGCGTGGCGTAGGTCGAAAACTCTATGTTCCGCTCCAGATCAAAGCGGTCTACGGCCTTGATCAGCCCGACGGAACCGACCTGCATGAGATCGTCGAGGGGCTCTCCGCGGCCAGCGAACTTGCGCGCCAAAAACTCTACAAGGGGCATCTGCTCCTGGATCACACGTTCCCTGGCCCGCTGATCTCCGTCGTGATGGTAGCGCTTGAGCAACTTGCGGGTACGCGCCTTGTCCGGCCGCTGGTAACGGCTCATGCCACGAGTTCGACTACCGTGCGCCAGCCGGCTCCGTCCGGCCCACTGACATCGGGGTCCTCCACTTCGGCGACCACGCCTTCCTCAGCCAGGTAGAAGCGGTAACGGGTGGTCTCTTCGCCGGAATGGAGGCTTTCGAGCACCTCCGCAGCCTCTTCCAGGTCCCCGACCCCGATCCTAGCCCGCGTCACCATCCCGGCCAAAACGAGCCCAACACAGGGCCTCGTGTCGACCGCCGGCGGCAAGTCCAGGTATACGTACTCGGGAGATTCAGCGTCAGACACAATTTACTCCTTGTTCATCCGGGCGATCGGGTGCGTATCGTCCTCGTGTAGGGGACCGCGGGCGGACTGAGGAGCCGGAGTTTCTTCGGCCTCAGCCTCTTCGACCCTGGCCTCTGCGACGCGGGTCTCAGGGGCGCGAGCCTCTGGGTCGCCACCGTGGGCTTCGAGGTCCCGCAGGATCTCCTCCCGCCGCCTCGTAGAAGCCTCCCGGGCCGCCGCGACCGCGTTACCGAAGCGGCGGCGCACCGCGTCCGGCAGGTCGCGGGCTGTTTTTGGTAGTTGCTTGCGGACCTCTTCGTTCGTCGCGTACACCGTGCCCGCAACCCCGATAATGGCCCCGGCGACGAGCTTGCCCCAACCGGCCACAGGCTACCCCTCTCTCTTCTCTTCGGTCCCGCGCCCGAAAAAGGCGCTGACTCCTCTGGAGAGTCCGGCCGTCGCCGAGGAGAGCCCGATCACTCCGTTACGAACCCCCTTGGTTATGACCGTCGTCGTCTGATCCAACTCGTCCGTAATGCCGGCCACGTCCCCGACCGCCGTGTCGAGCTGCGAAAGCTGGCTGTTTATATTGTCTACCGTTACGTGGGTCTTGCCGATCAGGGGCACCACCTGCTCAGAGACTTCTTTTATGGACTCCTCCGTGGTGGAGAAGATGCTCGCCAACCGGAAGAACATGAACGCCAGAACAAAGAAAGCGACCGCGAGCCCCAGGTACAGCAGCCCCTTTGCTAATTCTACGAAACCTTCCAAACCTACTGCACCTCCAACATGTTCCTCCGGAGAATCAAATTATACCCACGCCTCGCGCAGCTGCCACAAGCCCATCCGAGACGCAAATTACGCTCCATGGGGGGCCACGACCCCACCACCGACGACCCGCTCCCCGTCCTCGGTGTAGAAGACCGCCGACTGCCCCGGGGCCACCCGGAAGGTAGGCTCTGCAAGGTGGGCGACCCACTCTCCATCTCCGGCCTCTTCAATTTCACAGGACACCGGCTGGCTGTTGTACCGCAACTGCACAAGGCGGCTCTCTCGCGGGTCCAAGAACCAGTTGAGATCCCTGATCCGCACCTCGGTGACTTCAAGGTGCTCTCGACGTCCGACGACGACCTGCCGGGTCTGCGGACGAACCTCCGTGACGTAGAGCGGCGTCGGGGCCGAGACACCGACACCCCGCCGCTGGCCGATGGTGAAGTCCACGACGCCCTGGTGGCGACTGAGTACCTCGCCCTTCGTGTCTACGACCTCACCGGGCTCCGCGGCGACCTTTTTGCGGACGAACCTTCGATAGTTGCCGTCCGGGATAAAGCAGATGTCCTGGCTCTCCGGAGTGTAGGCGACGGCCAGCCCGCGGTCCTCGGCGATCCGGCGCACCTCGGTCTTCTTGTAGTCTCCCAACGGGAATACCGTGCGCGCCAGCAACTCCCGGGGCATGGGCCAGAGGACGTAGGTCTGGTCCTTGCTCTCGTCCTTCGGACAGGCGAGCGCCGGTCCCTCCGCAACCCGCGCATAGTGGCCCGTAGCAACGTGCTGGAACCCCAGCCGGTCGGCGAGGAAGGCCGCCGCGTGGAACTTGACGTGCGCGTTGCACGCGACGCACGGGTTCGGTGTCCGGCCCGCCGCGTAAGAACCGACGAAGTCCTGCATGACGCGCCGGTTGAACAGCTCTTTCAGGTTGAGCGTAAAGTGCGGCAGGCCCATCCGGTGCGCCGTATCGCGGGCGAACAATACCGTATCCGGCGAGCAGCAGGAGCGGCTCCCCTTCTCGCTATCGTGCAACCGGAACGTCACGGTGGCGACCTGGTAGCCGGATTCCTTGAGCAGCAAGGCCGTCACCGCCGAGTCTACGCCGCCACTCATCGCCGCAACGACGGTCTTGCTACCGCCTTCTGCTCCGTCACCGTCGTAGCCGTCTACGAGCAACGCGCCCGCCGTCCGGTTCAGGTAGTCCTCGAAGGCTTTGTGCAGCGCGTCGAGGGTCAACGTGAGGGCGTGCTCCTTTCCCGCCGGCAGCGGTCCTCCGAGGGCGTCTTCGAGGTCCGAACGGGATATCTTCGCGGCCTCCAACAGCGTCCTGCCGTCTACCATCTCCGCCAGCGCCGAGCCCGCGGCTATGCTCGCCGCGCATCCATAGGCCTTATAGCGGACCTCGTCTATAGCGTTGTCCCGGATACGCAGCGTAAAACGGGCCACGTCTCCGCAAGTTTCGTAGCCGGACTCTCCGACGCCGTCGGGAGCGAACAGGTCGCCCGCGTTGCGGGGCCGGACGAGGTGGTCTATTACCTCTGGCTTGTAACTACGGTCCATTAATGCTCAACCTTCTCGTTCTCGATCTTTGTGTAAACTGGGGAGAGCTGTCGGAGTTGCTCCACAGCCCTTGAGAAGACCTCTACGAAGCCCTCGATATCCTCCGGCGTATTGTCCTTGCCGACCGTTATCCTGACCGCCGAGAACGCCTCCCGCTCGCCTTGGCCCATCGCCAGGAATACTGGAGATGCCTTGTGTCCCCCCGAGGCGCAGGCCGAGCCGCTCCCGATAGCGTAACCGTCCGCGTCGCACAACAGCACCAATCCCTCCGCCTCGACCCCTTCGACGGCGAGATGGACGTTGTTCGGCA
>JALYGE010000039.1 GCA_030777225.1 Actinomycetota bacterium | reverse complement strand
ACCGGAGTGGGCGAGGCGCTGGTCGGCGCGGTGCTGCTGGGGGCCAGCACCTCTCTCTCGGGCTCGTCACCTCGGTAACCGCGGCTTACTCGGGTAGCGCGGAGCTGGCCATAAGCAATGCCGTGGGCGGCATCGCGGCCCAGACGGTCTTTCTCTCCGTGGCCGATGCCGTCTACCGCCAGGCTAACCTGGAACACGCGGTGGCCTCTCCCGCCAACCTTTCGCAGGGAACGCTGCTGGTAGCCCTGCTCGCCATACCGCTCATGGCGTTCGCCGGTCCGCAGATGACGTCTAGGGCATACATCCGGCGACCCCGCTGATGCTGGCAGCCTACGACTTCGGGTTGCGGATAGTCTCGCAAACCCAGGAAGAGCCTATGTGGGGGCCGATGCAGACCTCCGAGACGCAGAACGAAGAGGAGCAAGACTCCGAAGATAGCGGTACTGCGGGGCTCAGCCTGTCGGGGCTCTGGCTGCGGTTCGCCCTGTTCGCCGCCGTCATCGGGGGCCGGGTGGGTGGTTGCCAGGACCGGAATCAATATTACCGAACAGACCGACCTCACTGCGACGTTCGTGGGAGGTGTGCTCACCGCCGTGGTGACCTCCCTGCCGGAGCTCGTTACCTCGGTGGCCGCCGTGCGCCGGGGAGCCCTGACCCTGGCGGTCGGCGGTATCATCGGTGGCAACGCCTTCGACACCATCTTTATAGCCTTCTCGAATGTTGCTTACAGAGACGGTTCTATCTACCACGCCATCTCAGATCGGCAAGTCTACCTGATCTCCCTGACCATCCTGATGACCGGTATCTTGATCCTGGGCCTTCTACGTCGAGAAAAGCGCGGCATAGCCAACATCGGCTTCGAGAGCTTCCTCGTCATAGTCCTGTATGTAGGCTCGTTTTCCCTCCTGGCCTTCGGATAGTCGCCAGCACAAATAAGGCCTGCGAGGATGAATGAGCCGGCGAAGACTTCCCGGTATCCGGGCGGGACGGGGTTATAGACGTCGAGTCGCCGCGTTTGGGTACCGTCGCTGAGTATAAGTTCTGTTAGTCACCTTCCTCTGGAGCGCCCGGGTTATCCTCGTCGGCGAACGGGGAGATCACTCCGGCTACCCAACCGGGGTCCAGGCCCGTGTGGGCCGAGATTTCATCCAGGCTCATACCCGAGCGCCACAGCCGCTCGACTTTCTCTTCCAGGCAAACCTCTCCGCTTCCATCCATGGTCTCCACCTATGCTCCTCTACCTCGCAACCTTTTGGTTATATCAGCTATACTGCGACAGGTTTGGTTTCCCATGAGACCGAGGCTACAATCCATTCCAGCATGCGGTTTACGAAGATGCACGGGGTAGGCAACGATTTTCTGGTCTTTGACCGGGGAGAAGTCGTGGACGTCGAGCTGTCGCGCCTGGCCCGGCTGGCCTGCGACCGGCACTTCGGTGTCGGGGCGGATGGGATACTCGTGCCACAATCCTCTGAGGTTGCGGATCTCAAGATGGTCTACTTCAATTCCGACGGCTCCGTGGCGGAGATGTGCGGCAACGGCATCCGGTGTCTGGCCCGTTATGCCCGCGACCACCGACTGGTGGACGGAGAGAGCATGACCGTAGAGACGGCGGCCGGAATAAAGAAGGTTCTGCTCCACAAAGACGGTTCTTCGAGGGTAGACATCGGGACGCCGGTTTTCAACGCGGGCGTTCGGCTCGGGGGTTTCAACTTCTTGAGGGTCTCCGTGGGAAACCCTCATGCGATAGCTTTTCTGGAGTCGGAGGAGGAAGTCGAGACGTTACACCTCCGGGAAATCGGTCCGCCGATAGAGAGAAATCCCATTTTTCCAAACGGGTCCAACGTGGAGTTCGCTTTCGTCCGTGAAGACCACAATCTCAGGATGAGGATCTGGGAGCGGGGCGCAGGAGAGACGCTGGGCTCCGGTACGGGCTCCGGGGCCGTGGCGGTCGCGGCGCTGCGGCTCGGCCTCGCAGAGAGCCCGGTTCGCGTGCACCTGGACGGTGGCACGGTGGAGATAGAGTGGGCCGGGAAGGGTAAGCCAGCCTACATGACGGGACCTGCGGAGTATGTCTGTGAGGGACGCCTGATCTTCTGACCTCCCGCGGAGTCGGGTCTTAGCGAATCTCGATCAGCCCGTGGCGGGCGGCGAAGAGTAGCGCCTGCAAGCGCGAGTGAACGCCGAGCTTGGTGAGCACGTTCATCATGTGGGTGCGTTCGGTATCCAGGCTCATGTAGAGCTTCTCGGCGATCTCCCTGTTGCTCAGCCCCTCCGCCAACGCCTGCAGTACGTCCATCTCCCTGGGCGTCAGCTTCTCGATACTCGCCCGGGCCTCGCGCTCTTCCTCGCGACTTTGCCCGGCGAGCCGGAATAGTTCGACCATCTCGCCCGGTGAGAACAGGTTCTCGCCCTCCAGAATACGTCTCACCGAGGTGAGGATCTCATCCACGTCGGCAGATTTGTGCAGCACGCCGGCCGCCCCCGCCTCGACCGCCCGGGCATGGTCCGTCCGGTCCAGGCTCGCGGTAAGGATCAGGGCCGCAAAATCCGGATTGGCTTCCCGGAGCTCCGGAATCAACTCCACCCCCTCCCCATCGGTCAAGGTGAAGTCTATTATTCCCACGTCGGCAACGCCTTCGGTGCTTCCCAGTAACTGGCGCGCCTCTTCGAGCGTTCCGGTCTGGAAAAAGATCTCGAAGTCCGGTTCTTGTTCAAAGACGAGCGCCAGCGTCTGGCGAAACGCCGTATGATCTTCTATTAGTATTAATTTTTTCATCCTGTAACCCCTGGTGGGTAAAGCTAGACCACGGCCGGCAGGTGTCTCTCACTTAAATATAGCAACCTGGAGCCGAAAGTAGAATAGTCTAGGTCTTCACGGAAGCTGGAGACCCTTGCTCTATGGCTGAGAGCGCGAGCCGTAACCGTACGCTGGTTCCTCTTCCTTTTGTCCCTTCTATCTCCAGGTTCCCGCCGAGGGCCAGGGCCCGCTCTGTCATCCCCGTAATACCCATTCCCCGGTTTGCGGAAGGATCGAAGCCCACCCCATCATCTTCCACCTCTACCAGTATGTCGTCTCCATCAGAGCCGAGGGTGACCACTACCCTCCGGGCTTCGGAGTGACGCCGGACGTTGACGAGAGATTCCTGGACTATCCGCACCACCTCGATAGAGTTTTCTCCCGTCAGCGACAGCGGGAATCCCTCTTCGACTACCAGTTCTATCTCCCGTTCCGGCGACATCTGGCGATTCAAGCCTACGAGCGACTCTATAGAGCGCGCGAGCGTCCGCTCGTGTATTTGCTCGGTTCTCAGGTCGTAGATCGCCTCCCGCAATCCTCCCACGGCCCTACGAAGGGCTTCGATCTGCTGATCTTGTTCCTCGTCGCGTTCGCCGTCGCCCGCCAACCGGCGCCTCACCTGCATCGTTTGCAGCATGTATGAGAGGTCCTGCAGCACCGTGTCGTGCAGCTCGCGGGCTATCCGGCTTCTTTCAGCCTCCCGGATCTCGCGGAGCGCCTCTTCTGCCCGCTTGCGCTCGGTTATGTCCTCCATTATCCCTTCGTAGCCCACGGGCTCGCCGTCTGCATCGCGGAGCACCCGCGCCGACAGGGAGACCACCAACTCGCCTCCACCCTTGCGGTGCATCCGCGTCTCGAAGCCGGAGATAGAGCCTTGCGTCCGAACCAACCGTTGGAACATATCCCGATGCTCGGGGCGAACGTAGAGTTGCTCTGCGATGTTGGTGACGCCCTTCAAAAGCTCTTCTGGGGAGCCGTAGCCCAGCATGCGGGCCATAGCGGGGTTCGCCGTGAGCAAACCTCCGTCCACGCTGGTCTGAAAGATGGCTTCGACGGCGTTCTCGAAGATGTTCCGATACTTCTCCTCGACCCGTCGGCGCTCGGTCACGTCGCGCGAGTTTATGACGATGCCGCCCACGCTCGGCTCGTGAAGCAAGTTGTTGCCTATAGCCTCGAAGCACCGCCAGGAGCCGTCCTTGGCGCGAACCCTGTACCCTACGCTTGGATGGAGCCCGGGCCGGCTGAGGTACTCCACGAAAATTCTCGCTATCCGTCCGGCATCGTCCGGGTGGATGAGATCTACGGCCCTACGGCCTACCCTCTCCTCCGGTTTGTACCCGAGTATGCGCTCGACCGCCGGGCTCTCGTAGGTTATAACGCCTTCGGGGAGTCCAGCACGACGATGAGGTCGGAGGCGTACTGGACGAGAGAACGAAAACGTTCCTCGCTTTCCTGGAGGGCCTTCTCGGCCTGGCGACGCTTGCGGCGCACCTCGGCCTCCCGCAACTCTCGCTCGATAGCCGAGTTGAGCCGGGTCAGGTTACCCTTCATGATGTAGTCCTGGGCCCCGGACTTCATGGCCTCTACCGCGGCGTCCTCGCCGATCTGGCCGCTAACGATGATGAACGGCAGGTCCACAAAACCCTTTGACCGGAGCAACTTTAGCGCCTCCGACGAGCTGAAACGGGGCATGGAGTGGTCCGAGACCACGAGGTCCCAGGCCCCTTCTGCGAGCGCGGTGGTCATCTCCTCAGCCGTCTCTACCCTTCTGTAATCCGGCTCGTACCCTCCGCGCCGCAGTTCCCTCACCAGGAGCAACGTATCGTTCTCGGAGTCCTCTACCACCAGTACTTTGAGCAGCACGCCCATCTAAACGTCCTCCAGGGTTGCGTCTCCCAGGGCTCTGCGCCGGCCACAGTAGCCAACGCTCCTATGCTCGTATTCCGGCATACGGATCCCGCACTTTGCTCCGCCCTCCCTGTAATTTTAATTGTAGCGGACGCCTTCGGCAAACGAAGGCCCATGCGTCGTCGAAGGTCTCTGGCGCCTTTTCGTTCATTTTTGTCCAAAACTCACTCATTTGGGGGATGTCGTTACCATTTTGAGGGTACAGAATTCATTTACGGAGCGGTCGGCGTCCCTCCTCCACCCTCCCAACAAGCCGGCCCGTTACCGCCGTGGGCCGGCGTCCCATCTTCCCCTTTTGGCGCCGACCCACTCCGTTCTTCGGGCGCGGATCTCTACTAAAGTACAGAAGGCAAAGGGTCGCGCTGCCTGCTACATCTCTCCGGTCCCGGGGCGATCTCTGGTTTCTTGCACCGTCTGCTGATGCTTTTCGAGCAGCCCAGCCTCCAACTCGTCCACGAACTGGCGGGCGGTGCGCCCGGAACGTCCCGCGTGCCATCGGTCCCACAGGAGGGCCTGCTCGGTGAGTTCCTCTTCGGAGACTCCAATGCTACGCTTTTGTACGAGCCCCCGCACTATCTCCAGGTACTGTTTCTGGTCCGGCGCGGGGAAGGTGATCCTCAGTCCAAAGCGGGCCGCCAGAGAGAGCTTCTCTTGCATGGTGTCGCGGGCATGAACGTCGTCTTCTGGTTCATCACGGTCCGAGAAGCTTTCCCGGATTATGTTGCGACGGTTGGAAGTGGCATAGAGCCGTACGTTCTCCGGCGACTCCTCGATGCTGCCTTCCAGCAGCGCCTTGAGCGATTTGTATTCGACCTCGTGCTCCTCAAAGGAGAGATCGTCCACGAAGAGGATAAAGCGCGGCCCCCGATCCCGCAGTTCGTCCAGCACCTGCGGTAGATCTCCGAGGTCTTCTTTCGCGACCTCCACGAGACGGAGGCCGTAGTCCGAATACTCGTTGAGAAGGGCCTTTACGGTCGAAGATTTCCCGGTGCCCGGCAAACCATAGAGTAGTACGTGGTGCGATGGCATCTCATCCAGCAAGCGTTCAGTGTTTTTGAGCAGTAGATCCCGCTCCTCCTCATAGCCGACGAGCCCCGACAAATGTACGGGGTCCGGGTTCGGAACAGGATGGATGCGCCCTTTTCTCCACCGGAATGCTCGGTAACGACTGAAATTCCCGGCGCCGTATCGGGCATAGTAATCCGCAAGGAGTTCCGCGCAGGAGCCCCAGTCCTCGCTTCCGGCCAGCTTGCGCGCCATCGTATGTCGGGCGGAGTCCTCGTCCGGCTCCAGCATCGCCCACGGAGTCCATATCCCGGTCAGACCCGGCACGGCTTCCTCGATAAAGCCGAGCAAGGTCTCGGCGTCGAGGTCGAACAGGCTCCGTAGCGTACGAAGGTCCAGACGAGCCTGCTCGAGCAGTAGAGCGCCCGGTTCGCCTCGCTCGGCACTCAGGCTGAAAGAGTTCTCACTGTCCAGAATGCGGCCCACCAAGTAAGATTGCCAGGCATCGGGCAGCAGGTCTCCGGAACAGAGGGTGAGCTCCTCCCACAGTCGTCCGAAGGTGTCGGCCACAGGGTCCGGGTTCGGGGGCTCTTCGGCTATCATCTCCAGCAACGCCAGGAAGTCCTGGACCTCCGGCGCATTCAGAACTCCTCGAAAAAGAGCCATGCCTCGCGCCTTCGTCAGCAATTGCGCAGTATCTGTTCTCTCCATGTTGAGAGACACTCTAGATGAGTATTGCTGGATTTTCATGCCCACAGTTCTTTGATCCTTGAGGGCAGCCCAACAACCGGTTTACGAACCTTGGCCAGCGTGCGCTCGATTCCGAAGGTTCGCTTGAGGGCAACCAACGCGTTAACGGTCGACTCAGCGAAGGACGTGGAGTTCCAGTAGGGCGGCTCGTCGGCGGTTGCTTGATGCGTTGCCCCAGGGTTACCTCTCAGCGCTGCTAACGGTTGCCTACCGTTACCGAAAGTTTGGTGTGGTTATCCACCGTTTCTGAGGGAAGCTGTGAGGGACGGACTTGCTCGAGGCTCTGCGTGCAAACCTCCGCAGCCGATATGTCCTCGGCTGAGTGCGTAGTCGTGAGGGCTATCACGCGCATGCCCGCTGCATGGGCCGCGTCTATGCCTGCGGGTGCGTCCTCAATCACCAGGCAGTCCTCCGGGGTAACGTCGAGGAGTTGGGCAGCTTTCAGATAACACTCGGGCTCGGGTTTTCCGTTGGCAACGTCTTCGGCGAACACCAGTACTCGCGGCATGGGCAAGGACATTTGGCGTAGTCTGGTGGTGGCCAGCTTTCTAGTGCCCGAGGTCACCACGGCCCAGCGTTCGGCGGGTAGCGTCCGGAGGAGCTCGGCGGCACCGGGTATCGCACCGATACCGGCTATGTCCTCGACCTCTATGTCCTCGAGTATAGCCGCTTCGTCTTCAGCTGATAGGTGAGGAGCCACTAACTGTACGGTCTCGACCGTCCGGCGTCCGTGGGCGATCTTGAGGATCTCCTCAGCATTAAGCTCATGCTTGTCCACCCAGAGTCGCCAGGCACGCTCTGTACTCGCGCCTGAATCGACCAACACCCCGTCGAGGTCGAACAACAACGCCTCGCACTCCAGTGTCCTCATAGCCCACCTTTATTCCGTGTCATTGGCATGACGGCGAGACTATCTGCCTCCTCCAGAACCTTCCAGTACCCGCTTGCCCCGGATCCAGACCGAGTCTACCCTGAGATCGGGCGTCAAGGCTATCACGTCCGCGTCGTAGCCTGGCGCAAGCCGGCCTTTTCGTTTACCCTCTCCGATGAGCCTCGCTGGAGTGGTTGCGACCATCCTTACCGCCTCTGGTAGTGTGCAGCCTGTGAAGTTCAGCACGTTTCTGAGCGCTTCGTCCATTTGCAGTACGCTCCCAGCCATCGTCCCGTCTTCCAGCAGCGGGGTACCCTCCTCGAGAAAGACCCGGTGACCAGCGAGCGAGTACTCGCCTCCTCTCATTCCTGCGGCAGCAATGGCGTCGGTGACGAGGTAGATCCGGTCGGCCCCCAATACCGCAAACACAACCTTTATCACCTCCGGGTAAACGTGCCAGCCGTCGGCGATGATCCCACACGTACAACGCGAGTCGGCGAGTGCGGCTCTGGGTAGCCCCGGGTCTCGGTGATGGAAGGAACTCATAGCGTTGAAGAGGTGCGTTGCGCTCCGGGCGCCTTGGTCGAAGGCCCTGCGGGCCACCTCGAAGCTCGCGTCGGAGTGGCCGATGGAGACGACACTCCGGCCGATCGTGGCCTGTATCAACTCCGGGGCACCGGGCATCTCGGGTGCGAGGGTTACCATGCGAACCGAGCCATCCCTAAGCATGGTCGACAGCGCTTCAGCATCAGGAGGTGCCACATTCTCCTGGAGGTGTGGGGTCCTGTCCCTCTTCGGCGAGCTCCGAGGCCACAGTGTTGAACACGCCGGCGAACACATAATAGCCAACGATCGCAGCCAGCCCAGCCGCGCCCTCACCGCCCGTAAGGCCGACTGCTATGCCGATGGCGAAGATGATGGGGAGATTTGAGAAGATGGCATCTCCGGCGGCTGCCATCCATGGCAACCCTAACAGGTCGTCTTGGCCCAGCCTCAACAGTAGGGCCGCCGCCGGAAGAACGGCTATCGTGAGCATCAGTGAACGGC
>JALYGE010000038.1 GCA_030777225.1 Actinomycetota bacterium | reverse complement strand
TGCCACCACCCCAGCGGCGTAGCTCGTAGAGCAGCGTCATCAGAATGCGGACGCCCGAAGCTCCTATGGGGTGGCCGAGCGCCAGCGCTCCTCCGTTGACGTTCACGATCTCCGGGTCCACGCCGAGGATTTCCGTTGAGTGGATCGCCACCCCCGCGAACGCCTCGTTTATCTCGACGAGGTCGAGATCTTCCGCCTTCCAGCCGGCCTTCTCCAGCGCGAGCTTTCCGGCGGTGCCCGGCACGGTCAGGAGGTCCGGCGGCTGCCCCGCCACCTTGGCGTGGGTGACGATGGCTCCGAGTGGTTCGAGGCTGCGCCGTTCGGCGTAGCTCTCGCCCACGAGCACGAGCGCTCCGGCCCCGTCCGTTACGCTGGGCGCGTTGCCGGCGGTCACGGTGCCGCCCTCGTCTACCGGTCTGAGGGCGGCCAGTTTCTCCAGGCTAGTGTCGCGCCGGATCGGCTCGTCGGCCTCGACAAAGGTCGTCTCTCCCTCTTTGCCGGGAACCTTGACGCCGGCGATCTCCTCCGCCAGCCGTCCCTCGTCCGTTGCGGCGGCGGCCCGCCGGTGGCTGCGGAGCGCCCATTTGTCCTGAGCTTCGCGGGAGATATCGTGCTCGCGGGCTCCGTCGGCGCCGAACCGGAGCATATTGACGTGGTGGAAGGCGTCCAGGAGACCATCGTGCATCATGGCGTCCAGCATAGTTGCGTCACCCATGCGCGCTCCCCAGCGGGTTTTTGTAGAGAGGTACGGGGCGTTAGACATACTCTCCATGCCGCCGGCCAGGACCACTTCGTAATCGCCGGCCCGAATAAGGGTCTCCGCTAGCGTCGCGCTCCGCAAGCCCGAGGCGCAGACCTGATTCAAGGTTTCGGAGGTTAACTCGAATGGCAACCCGGCGTGGAAGTTCGCCTGGCGCGAGGGTATCTGACCGAGCCCCGCCTGAACCACGACACCGAAGATAGAGTGCTGTACCTCCCTATCTTCTACGCCGGAGCGGTCAATCGTCTCCCGGATTGCGGCCCCTCCGAGCTCCGGGGCGCCAAGCGGAGAGAGCGCGCCGCCGAACCGGCCGAACGGCGTCCGCGCCGCGCCGAGAACCACTGCTTTTTCCACCACGACCCTCCGGTTTCGGAGCCTGCGTTATCAGTCTATCGCAAAACGGTCAGGAACCTTCCGCTCTCTACCAGATCCAGTAAGCGTCCGGGGGCGACGCGTCCCTTGTAAACGGCGCTTTTATTCGTCGTGCGAACGTTCCCTATCATTGTGGCTCTGACGGTCCTACACGACTATGTTCTAACTTCCGGCTCTATGCTCGATCTGCCTCCTCTACCTCCTCAACTTCCGCCAGCACCGCCCCTTCAGGTACGAGGTCCCCCTCGCCATACGGCAGCGAGCGCACCACCCCGGCGTGTGGGGCCGTAAAGGGTTGTTCCATCTTCATCGCCTCCAGGACGAGCAGTAACTGCCCCTCCGCGACCTCTTCCCCCTCGCCCACCAGCACTTTTACCACCGTCCCGGGCATGGGAACTGTGAGGCTCGCCGCGGCTTCATCCGCGCCGACCACGGCGTCGACGTCCGGCGAGAGCGGCCTGAAGAGCCGGTAGCTCTCTCCACCGAGGGAGATCGAGGCTTCGGAGTCCCCGGTCGCGAAGACGCCCGATACGGGCTCCCCGTCTACTACGGCGCTGATCCTACCGTCCACGTTGGACAACACCTCTACTCGAAACTCCCGGTCTCCCATACGCAGCGATAAAGCCCCGGCTCCGGAGCGCCCAGCCTCTACGACCACCTCTTCTTCTCCCACCCGGTAGCGGAGCGTTACCGCACCCAGCAAACGCCAGGGCCGGGAGAAGGGGTCCGGAGACGCCCCACCCCGCGAGAGCTTCCCGGCTGCGGCGAGCAGGATCGCCTTCTCGGGGACTTCGGACTCTCCCGGAGGTTCGGTAAGACGATGCTCCTCCAGGAAGCGGGTGGTGGTCTCCCCGGCGGCGAAGGTGGGATGGTCTGCGATGCGGTCTAGAAGCGGGAGGTTGGTCGGGAAACCGAGGACCTCGTAGTCGTGGAGCGCCCGACGGAGCCGCGCTACGGCCAGCCGCCGGTCCGGGGCATGGACGATGAGCTTGGCGAACATCGGGTCGTAGTTGGTCGGGACTTCGTCGCCCACTTCCACACCCGCGTCGTTGCGAACGCCGGGTCCCTCCGGCAGCGAGAGGGCGCGCACCCGGCCGCCCGTGGGCACGCCTCCATCCTCGGCGTACAGCCGTACCTCTATGGCGTTCCCGCGTAAGGTCACGTCCTCCTGCTTTATGGGTAGCGGCTCCCCGGCGGCGACCGCCAGTTGCAGGCGCACCAGGTCCAGGTCCGTAACCAGCTCCGTGACGGGGTGCTCGACCTGGAGCCGGGCGTTCATCTCCAGAAAGTAGAACTCTTCACCCTCCAATAAAAACTCCACCGTTCCCGCGTTGTGGTAGCCGGCTTCCTCCGCCAGGCGCACCGCCGCCCCGCAGATCGCTTCGCGGAGGTCCGGGGCGAGAGCGGGCGACGGGGCTTCTTCGACGACCTTCTGGTGGCGGCGCTGGATCGAGCACTCCCGCTCGTAGAGGTGCGCGACCGCGCCGGCTTTGTCCCCGATCACCTGCACCTCCACGTGCCGCGGCTCCTCGAGGAGCTTCTCGATGAACACCGAGCCCTCACCGAACGACGCCTCGGCCTCCCGTTTCGCGCCCCGCACAGCCTCCTCGAAGCCTTCCGGGCGATGTACGGCGCGCATCCCCCGTCCACCACCACCGGCGCTGGCTTTGACGAGAATCGGGTAACCGATGCGTTTCGCCTCCTCTGCGAGCCGCTCCTCGGACTGATCCTCACCCGAGTAACCTGGCACGGTCGGCACGTCCGCCCGCCGCGCCAGCTCTTTCGCCCGCACCTTATCGCCCATCAACTCCATCGCCTCCGGTGGCGGCCCGACCCAGACCGCACCCGACTCCTCTACCGTCCGGGCGAAGGCGGCGTTCTCCGCCAGAAATCCGTAACCCGGATGCACGGCCTCCGCCCCGGACTCCCGTATGACCCCAGAGATCCTCTCTATATTCAGATAGCTCTCCGAGGCCGGGGCCGGGCCTATGCTGTACGCCTCGTCGGCGAGCCGCCGGTGCATGGAACCCTCGTCGGCCTCCGAGTAGACGGCCACGGATTCTATGCCAAGCTCGCGGCACGCCCGGATTATGCGGACGGCTATCTCGCCCCGGTTGGCGATGAGGAGCCTGGAGAAGCTCACTGCTCTCCCCTCCAGGCGGGCTTGCGCTTCTCCATAAAGGCTCCCAGCCCCTCCTGGCCCTCGACGCCAGTTCTCAACGCCGCGATCCGGTGTGCCATGAGCCCGGTTATCTCGTCCGGCGCGGCGCTGCGAAGCTCGTCGAGCAAACCTTTGGTCGCCGCCTGCGCCCTCGGACCGCCCTTGAGCAGTTGCGAGACCTTCTCCTCTACCGTTTCGTCCAACCGATCCTCCGGGACGGCCTCGTGGACCAGACCGATCTCCTGCGCCCGCCCCGCATCGAAACGCTCTCCGACCAGGAAGAGGGTGCGGGCCTGCGAAAGCCCGATCTTGCGCACCACGAACGGAGCGATCGTCGCTGGGGCTATCCCGAGCCGCACCTCGGAGAAAGCGAACACCGTCCCCTCCTCCGCCAATACCACGTCCGCCGCCGCCACGAGGCCGGCCCCGCCCCCAATGGCCGCGCCCCGCACCGCCGCCACCACCGGCTTCGGGCACGCCTCGACCGCCCGGTACATCGCCGCCAGCCGCCGGGCGTCCTCCAGGTTCTCCTCGTAGGTGAAGTTCGCGGTATCCCGCATGTACCCTATGTCCGCACCGGCGCAAAAGGAGCGGCCCTCGCCGGAGAGGACGACCACCCGTACCGTCTCGTCCTCCGCGACCTGCTCGAAGCAGTCAGTGAGGTCCGCTATCAGGCCGGCGTTCAAGGCGTTGCGCGTGTCGGGCCGGTTCAGGCTGACGTGCAGCACGAAGCCGTCGGCCCGGACCTTCAAGTTCTCATAGCCGTCCATCAGACCTCGACCTCCAGCGTGTCGTAGGCAAACTCGATATTCTTTCCCTCATCCTGCAGACGGTGTCGAAGTTTCTGCAAGTCATCGTAGGAGAGCCCGTCCACCTCTTCTACGTGGGTCAGTATCACACGCCCGGCGTCCAGTTTCTCTACTATCTCAAGCGTCTCCTCGTAGGTGGCTTCCTCTTCGAGGATGGGATGCTCTTCCGGGATGCGGCGCTCCCCCGTGAACGGGTCGAACTCGTCCAGGCCTTTCGGTAGCACGGCCAGGTCCACGCCCTTCACCCACTCCGGCGGCTCCCATCCATTTAGCTCGTCGGGGGCTATCAGGATTCGTTTTCCACCCTCTTCGACGAGGAAGGCGTAGACATAGTTTTCGGCCAGCCGGAAGGGGAAGATGCGAACGTCGCCGAACGAAACGTCCTGCCCGTCGGATAGCTCGACAACGCGCACGACCTCCCGGTGTTCGAGAAAGGCGAGATGCTCCCAGCTTCCGAGCATCTTGCGGAAGTCTTTACCGACCTGTTCGGGCAGGTATATGTCGGTGCAGCGGTTGTCCGGCGGCCAGTTCCGCCAGTCCTGGTTCAGGGTTTCCCAGACCCTCCGGCCCATGACGTGGTCCGGGTGCCAGTGAGAGTAGAGGCAGGCCGGGACTTCGGCTATCCCGGCCCGGTCGAGCTGGTCTTTGATCTCCTCCGGCGTATCGATCAGGACGTCCGGCCCGTGCAGGAACACGCTCGGCCCGGCCCGACTGTACGGCACGCCCTCCCGCCGCGCTTGGACGCAGACCCGGCAAGCGCAACCCGGCTTCGGCGTGGTGATAGCTCCCCCGGTCCCCAGAAACTCTATCCGCACGACTACATCCTGAAGATGCCGTAGCGGGTCTCTTCGGGCGGCGCGTTCGCGGCGGCGGAGAGCCCCAGGGCCAGCACCATCCGGGTGTCTACCGGGTCTATAATCCCGTCGTCCCAGAGCCTCGCAGTCGAATGATACGGGTTCCCCTCTTCCTCGTATTTCTCCAGGATCGGGGCCTTGAACTCCTCCCGCTCCTCGTCCGTCATCTCCTTTCCCTCACGCGCCAGGTTGTCCTCCTGAACGGTGAGCAGCACGTTCGCCGCCTGCTCGCCGCCCATCACACTGATCCGGGCGTTCGGCCACATCCAGAGAAAGCGCGGCGAGTAAGCCCGGCCGCACATCCCGTAGTTCCCCGCCCCGAAGGAACCCCCGATCACCACGGTAAACTTAGGAACGTTCGCGTTGGCGACGGCCATCACCAGCTTCGCGCCGTCCTTGGCGATGCCGCCCGCCTCGTACTCCCGGCCCACCATGAACCCCGTGATGTTCTGCAAGAAGACGAGCGGTATGCCGCGCGAGCAACACAGTTCGATAAAGTGCGCTCCCTTCAAGGCGCTCTCGGAGAACAGGATGCCGTTGTTGGCGAGGACGCCCACCGGCTGGCCCATTATCCGGGCAAAGCCGCACACCAGCGTCTCACCGTAACGCGGCTTGAACTCGTGCAGGCGGCTGCCGTCCACGACGCGGGCGATGACTTCCCGCACGTCGTAGCCCTGCCGGTAGTCCTCCGGTACGATACCGTACAACTCCTGCGCGTCGTACAGAGGCTCCTCCGGTTCCTCCAGAGTCCAGGGCGGGTTCTTCTCGCGGTTGAGGTTGCCGACGATCTGGCGGATGACGGCCAGGGCGTGCTCGTCGTTCTCGGCAAAGTGGTCGGCGACTCCGGAGAGCCGGGTGTGGACATCGGCGCCACCAAGCCCTTCGGCGGTAACTTCCTCGCCGGTTGCGGCCTTCACGAGCGGAGGTCCGCCCAGAAA
>JALYGE010000037.1 GCA_030777225.1 Actinomycetota bacterium | reverse complement strand
CCGGTCCACCAGCGTCCGCTCCGACCAGAACCCCAAAATCTCCAGGTGGACTTCTTCGCCCGACTCTCTGTGCTTCAGGGTGAAGTCCGGCACGAGGGCAGTCTTCTGTTCGGGGAGCGGAAGTATTCCGGCTCCGGGCCGGAGTTCCCATCCGCCGGTTTCTTTGCCCCGTTCCCAGGCCCGGACGAAGGCGTCGCGTACGTCGCTCCCTTCCCGCTGCTCCTTCGGCCCGGAGTAGTGACTCTGGAGGGCGCTCTTGTCGGAGTCGAGCCGCAACTCGGCGTCCCGGCCGCGCCAGTCCACAGTGGCGGAGAGCTTCCAGGGTGCGGTGAGCAGGAGTCCGGGGAGGAACTTCGCCAGCCGCAGCCCGTACTTGCGGGTGGGACCGAAGACCGAGAGCGGCCCGTCGAGATGCAGCCGGTAGCCGGAACGCCTGCTCTCCAACCGGTAGATGAGGTCCATGAGTTTGACGTAGTGGAAAACTAGCCGGGCGTTGGCTTCTTCCCCGAGGTCCACGGTCATCTCCCGGGCCGCGTAGAGGATGCCCTGCACCTGGGCCACGTTGTAGCGGTGGATGAGCTCCCGCGCCGCGGGCCGGTCGAACTCGGCGAGGACCTGAGCCCCCTGCCGGTCGGCGTACATGATGGCATCCGGCTCGTCCAGCCCGGTTTCCTTTGCGACCTGTGACACCACCTGGTCGCGGGTCACGATCTCCAGAAGGCCCGGCTCGGAGGCCGGCAGCTCCGGCAGGGCGGCGGCGAGCTCGAAGAGGCGGGTGCGCACCGTGTAGGGGTCGGCCGCTGTAGGAGCGGACCACTCCGAGCGTTCCTCCAGAAGCTTCGCCAGCGCCCGCACGACCTTGAATCCCCGGCGGGAGTCCAGGCGGGGACCCAACTCTGCTTCTCTGGCCGCCAGCTCTTCTTCCAGCCGGGAGCGTGGATAGTTTTCGTGACGGGCGTAGAGCGCGCAGAGCTCCTCTGCGACTTCCAAAGAGCGTTCATCGTCCGGTGAGAGGCGATGGGGGAGGACCCGGCCGCGGGCGAGGCGGGCCATGACGTGTTCGCCCCGGAGCACTAGACTACCCGCTCTCTCCGGCGGCGGGACGAAAACTCTTCGCCGGTGCCGCTGGTTACCAGCTCGTAGAGCGTGGCCTGCTTGCCGTCTCTGGGGCGCAGGATGCGTCCGAGTCGCTGGACGTACTCGCGGTGCGATGCGCTACCGGCGAGGATGACGGCGACGTTGGCGTCGGGCACGTCGACGCCCTCGTTCAGCACGTCGGAGGCGATGATGGACCGGTAGCGGCCCTCGCGGAAGCGGTCCAGGATCTCCTTTCGCTCCCGGGCCGGCGTCTCGTAGGTTATCCCCGGCACGAGGAACCTCCGGCTGAGCGCGTACACTTCTTCGACGCTCTTGGTAAAGACTATGCACTTGTCGTCCCAGTGCTGCCGGAGCAGGTTTTCGAGGGTTACGCCCTTTCTCATCGCTCCCGCCTGTATCTCCCGGCGCCGGCGCGCCGCCAAAAGCGCCTCGCGACCCCCCGAGTGGCTCGTCGCGGCAACCAGGATAAAGCGCTGCCAGTCTTCCGGCGAGCGCACCGAGAGACGGTGTTTCTGCAAGAAGTCCTTGTAGACGGCGTCGGCCTGGGCGTACTCGAACCGCTCCTGGGCCGTCAGCTCTATGGGAATCCGCACCAGTTGATACGGGGCCAGATAAGTTCCGGCCAGGTCCTCCGGTGAGCGTCGGTAGCAGATCCGACCAACAAGCTCCGGTAGCAGCTCGTGCCGGCCATCGGGGCGTTCCGGCGTGGCCGTGAGACCCAGAGAGTACGGGGCGAGCAGCATCTTGGGTATAACGGCGTACTTCTCGGCAGGCAGGTGATGCGCTTCGTCGTAGACGACGAGGGCGAAGAGATCCCCGTAGCGCTCGGCGTGGATGTAGGCCGAGTCGTAGGTCGTGACCGTGAGCGGGGTGACCTCATGGTAGCCGCCGCCGAGCAGGCCGATCCGGACGGAGTCCCCGAAGGCGTCCGACAGGACCGAGTACCACTGCTTGAGCAGGGCGAGGGTGGGGACGACGACGAGCGTGCTCCGCTC
>JALYGE010000036.1 GCA_030777225.1 Actinomycetota bacterium | reverse complement strand
ACGCGTGGAGGAAGACGATGGCTTCCCCTGTTGGGTTACCCTGTTCGGCATAGTGCACCTGCAAGCCCGTCGAGAGGCGCGTCGTGGTGAACTGCACGTCGTTCGGCTGGTGCATCACTCTCCTCCTTCCCGACCCGCTTTCCCCGAGGGGTCGTACGCACTATGAGCATGATGTCACTCGGCAGATCCCGGCGCACTTAGCGAGGGGCTATTCCCCAACAGCGTAGAAGTATACACCGTCCGAAAACTATCGGGCCTGGGATAACCGCCTTACCATCGAACGCGCCATCGCCGCGTAGATGAATGCTTCGCTCGTCGCGCACAGCCTCTCGTAGTCCTTGCTCATCCGACGGTTGTGAGAGACCACGCAGAAGAGCATTCCACCACCCACCGGCGCGGCAACACCTCAAAGCCTCGGTGGCGCGGGAACAGCTCCTCCAAGTCGATGTTCCGTCCCTCCTTGAACCACTCCTTTGCCCACATCGGCAGTACCTCCTCGGGTTCGGGCTTTGGAGAACGATGGACGATCTCCACGCTCAAACCCAACTCCTGCTCCGCCAACTCCTGCTCCGCCCACTCCTTACCCCGGCCCTGGTAGCCAGCATCCACCCACAAGTGAGAGAGGCGCGGGATCTGCCCTTTCACGGACTCCAGCAACAGTCTTATCCCACCCTGGTCAGGCACCTTTGCGCTATGGACCTTGGCCTTGATGACCAAAGTTAGAGCTTGCGCCAATAGGCGAGTAGCGTATGTGTCAAGGAGCTGTGAGGAGGCTGTCCAATCGCTTCTAGAGTTTTCAAGTGCGAAAAGTTGCCAGCCTATTGGCGCGGCCTCTTAGACTACCGAATCAACTTCCAACATCCCTTTTTCAGACGGTCTCTCTAAGAGCCGGCAGGTCCTTCAACCGGGCGGACGACCTCCAGGTGAGCCCGCGCGGCGTCATCGGGTGCGAGGGACGCTACAAAGAGCGGACGCCCTGCTAGCTATGAGCCGGACTTGCCCTCCGGTCCCTAGCGCACCTTGCGGTTCGACTCGCCCCAACACTCCACGTTTCTCAGGCCGCGGATGTTGTCCACGTGGAAGACTGGGTCTTGGCCCGAACGTCGCTGTCGCAGGTAGTCGCCGAGCGCCGCCATAGCAATCCTCGCGAGGAGCACTATAGCTATCAGGTTCACTATCGCCATCGAGCCCATGAACAGGTCGGCCAGCGCCCAGACCAGTTCCAGCGCCGCCACCGATCCGAAAAAGACGAGCCCCAATACCGCTATGCGGTAGTAGAAGACCCAACGCGCGTCTCCGGTTATGAACTCGATGTTCGTCTCACCGTAGTAGTAGTTGCCGATGATCGAGCTAAAAGCGAACATCAGGATGGCGACGGCGATGAAGCTCGGCGCCCAGGCCCCGATCTGGGTCCCCAAAGCGTCCTGGGTGAGCGTGATGCCGGACGCCTCCTGCACGTCGTAGAGGCCCGAGAACAGGATGATGAACGCCGTGGCGGTCGCGACGAGCAGCGTGTCGGTAAACACGCCGAGCGTCTGGACGAGCCCCTGCTTGACCGGGTGGGAGACCGACGCCGTGGCCGCGGCATTAGGCGCGCTGCCCATGCCCGCCTCGTTGGAGAAGAGCCCGCGCCTTATCCCCTGCATTAACGCCGCCCCGATACCGCCCCCAACTGCCTCTGTCAGCCCGAAGGCGTCACCGATGATAAGCCCGAATACGGCCGGTATGTCGGTGAAATTCCTCAGCATTATGTAGAGGGCCATCAGGACGTAGACGAGCGCCATGACGGGGACGAGCACCTGGGCGACTTTCGAGATGCGCTGCACGCCGCCGAAGATGACGAGCGCCGTGGCGACGGTCAGAAGGAGCGCCAGGATCACGCGGGGCATCCCGTAAGCCGACTCGAAGGCGAAAGAGATCGTGTTCGCCTGGACCGAGTTAAAGACCAGACCGAAGGTGAACGTTATGAGGATGGCGAAGAGTATGCCCATCCAGCGCTGGCCCAGGGCCTTCTCCATGTAGTAGGCGGGGCCTCCGCGAAACTGCTGGCCGTCGGGGACTTTGTAGATCTGGGCCAACGTGCTCTCCACGAAGGCCGAGGCCGCGCCAATGAGGGCTATCACCCACATCCAGAACACCGCCCCGGGACCGCCCACGGCTATCGCGAGCGCCACGCCCGCGAGATTCCCCGTCCCGATCCTGGAGGCCGCGCCGATGCAGAAAGCGCCGAACGAGGAAATACCCTGCCCGCCGGGACCCCGGTTTAAGTCCGTGATCACGCGGAACATCTCCCCCAAGAGCCTGAACTGGACGAAGTCCGAGCGAATCGTAAAGTACAGCCCCGCCCCGATCAGCATCGCGATCAAAAGGTAGGTCCAGAGTACGTCGTTGATCCCCGTGACCAGAGCTTCTACAGCACCCAAATTACACCCCTATCTCCCTGACTACCAGGAAGCCCGTCCCGATGAACGGGGTCCCCAACGATAATGAATCCTACGCTATCCGAAGATCCGGGACCAGAGATTTAACGCTCGATGAATGAGAGCTCGCCGCAGTTATGGAACCCTCCACTGCACCGTAGTTCTGCTGCTCTGTCTACCTCATTGACTCTTTTTCTACGCTCTCCAACCTACGCAGTGAGCTTATTCCGGGGTCCGGTCTTTTCCATCGGTCCGGGGCGTATTTTCGATGGTTCCCCAGGACCGCCCGTGTTTAGTCTACAATCGTAGAGATGAACCGCTCTCAGAGAAAGCCGGAAGGTCACCGACTGTTCGCCGCCCTCTACGACTGGTTGGGAGCCGCCACCGAGAGGGGCTGGTTAGGCGAACGCCGCTCCAGGTTGCTGTCCGGGGCGTACGGAGAGGTACTCGAGATCGGGGGTGGAACCGGGGCCAATCTTCCCCACTACCACGCCGCCGAGCGTGTCGTCGTCACCGAGCCGGACCCTTTTATGAGAGAGAAGCTCCGGCCCAAGCTCTCACAGGCCCACGTTCCGGTCGAGGTTTCGGATGCCGGGGCCCAGGAGCTGCCTTTCGAGGACGACAGCTTCGATGCGGTCGTCTCTACGCTGGTTTTGTGTACGGTCCCCGATCAGCGCACGGCGCTGGCGGAGGTCCGTCGCGTCCTGCATCCGGGAGGCACACTCCTTTTTATGGAGCACGTGCGGGGCGAGGGCTCGGTCACCCGGTGGCAGGACCGGCTCGAACCTTTCTGGATGAGGTTGTTTGCGGGGTGCCACCCAAACCGGAATACGGTAGCCAACGTCGAAGCGGCGGGCTTTCGGTTAGAGAGCTTCGAACACTTTAAACCGCCGATGCCTCTCTCGGGCTTTGTTCCGTTCGTCCAGGGAACTGCAAAGGCTCCGGCGGACTCATGATCGGCCATGTAACAGAGGAACCAGCCTAATTGGGCGACCCGATCCCGCAGATCAACGAGCGCCGCCTGTTTGCCGAGTGGATGCTCATATTCTTGAGCTTCCCGCTGGGGGGAATAATGGCGCTCGCCTTCGCAGGCCCGATGGAGGACGCGGTTTCGGGCGCGTTGAGCGGGGCTGTGGCGGGAGTGGTGATCGGGACCGCCCAGTTGATAGTACTTCGCCGTCACGTAGGCATGACCGCGGGCTGGCTCTTCTCTACCGCTACCGGGCTGGCGCTCGGCAACGCCGTGGGCGTACTGCTGACCGGCGGCGGCACACAGACGGTCGACCTCTTGATAGTCGGCGCAACGGCCGGGGCTGCCGTGGGTATAGTCCAGTGGGCCCTGCTCCGTGAGTACCTCCAGCGGGCCATACTGTGGCCGCCGGTCGTGACGCTGGCCTGGCCGCTGGGCTGGCTCGTCACAGCGAACATCGGCACGAACCTCCGAATGGGTTACGCGGTATTCGAGTCTATCGGCGGCTTGGTCTTCGCGGCCCTTACGGGCGCGATTCTGATGTCTATGGCGCGCGCCTCAAACGCAGAGGCCCGTCGCAAGGCCGACGAACTACCGGAGGCTTCGGCGTGAGCCGCGGGACCGGACTGCTCGCCGCATTCGTACTGGCGCTCGCGGTTTTCGTCGCGGATCAAGGCTCCAAACGCCTCGTAGAAAACTCATTGCGTATCGGGGAGAGCGTGCCGGCACTCGACGGCGTTCTGCAGCTCACCTACATAAAGAACCCCGGGGGAGCGTTCGGCATTCTGGACGGCAGCCAACTCGTGTTGGTGATCGGCAGCTTCGTGGCAGTCGCGGCGGTGCTCTGGATGCTGCTCGCCGGTCCCCCGTCCCGGCTGACGGTCCTGGGATGCGGCCTCATCCTGGGCGGCGCGGCGGGCAACCTCTTCGACCGGCTAACGGCCGGAGAGGTCACAGATTACCTGGACCTCCAGTTCTGGCCCCTCGAACAGTGGCCCATCTTCAACGCCGCCGACACCGCCATAGTCGCGGGCGTCGCTGCGCTGCTTATCAGCAGCCTCTTGCCACAGAGATCTACCGGAGAACAGCCAGGGTCTAAAGACTGACCGCAGCCGAATAGGTTTTAGCCTCTCGGAACCTCCGGGTTCGGGTAGTCACCGGTCTCTCGCTCCTCGGCGCTCTCTGGCTGGTGCTCGCCCGCCGCCGTGGATTCCTGCTCTCCCCGGAGCTGGCGCAGGATGCCGCCGTCGAGCAGGATCTTCCGCTCCCGGTTCGAGAGGTTGGCGACCAGCGTGATCTCCTCTCCGTCCATCTTCGCCGGTATCTCCTCGTCCCCGTTCTCCAGGTGCTCCCGGATGTCCGGCAACTCCCATTCCTGCCCCTCTTCGAACTTCTCGTAATCGTCACCGTCCTTGAACTCCAACGCCACGATGCCCTGGGATACCAGGTTGCGCCGGTGGATGCGGGCAAAGCTCTTGGCGATGACCGCCCGGATGCCCAGGTGCAGCGGCGCGAGCGCGGCGTGTTCCCGGCTCGAACCCTGCCCGTAGTTCTCCCCGCCCACGATAATGCCCGGCGCCATCTCCTGCGCCTTCTCGTGGTACTCCGGATCGAAGCGGCGGAAGGTGAACTTGGCGATCTCCGGCACGTTGGAGCGGAAGGACATAACCTCCACGCCGTCGGGCGCCAGATCGCCGGTCGAGATGTCGTCCCCGACCACTATGGTCACCGTGGCCTGGAGGTCGTCCGGCAGGTCCTCCGGCTCCGGCGGCGGCTGGATGTTGGGACCGCGCGGGATCTCGATGCCCCCCGCCTCGTCCTCCGGCGCGGGTTCCAGGATCTGCTTGTCGTCCACCGCCGGGTTCATCGGGGCCTCCGGCAGGTCCGGGTAGTCTCCCAGCTCCCGCGGATCGGTGATGACGCCCCGGAGCGCCGTCGCCGCCGCGACGGTCGGGGTAGTGAGGTAGACCTGATCCGTCTGTGTCCCCGAACGGCCCGGGAAGTTGCGGTTGAACGTCCGCACGCTCACGGCATCCGACGGTGGGGCCTGGCCCATGCCGACGCAGGGGCCGCATACCGGTTCCAGCATTCTCGCGCCCGCCCGTACGAGGTCGGAGTAGACGCCGGTCTGGGCGATAGAGTCCAGGATCTGACGGCTCCCCGGTGTCACGGTCATGACGAGACCTTCGTACACATTCTCGTCCCGCAGGACCGCCGCCGCCACGGCCAGGTCCTCGAAGCCGGAGTTGACCGAGCTCCCGATGCAGACCTGGGCGGCCTTCGTGCCGGCGACCTCCTCGACCGGGACCACGCTGCCCGGCGAGTGGGGCTGTGCGATCAGGGGCACCAGCTCCCCGAGGTTTATATGCTCGTGCTCGTCGTAGTCGGCCCCGTCGTCGGCGGTTAGCTCGATGAAGTCGTCCGGGCGCTGCTGGGCCTCCATCCACTCGCGGGTCCGCTCGTCGGACGGGAAGACGCCAGTCGTCGCGCCGAGCTCGGCGATCATGTTGCAGATCGTGAGCCGCCCCGTAACGCCGATGTTCTCCAGCCCCGGCCCGTAGAACTCGAAGATGCGGTTCAACCCGCCGCTCACGCCCCGCCGGCGGAGCAGTTCGAGGATTACGTCCTTCGCCGTCACCCAGTCCGGGAAATCCCCCGTTATCTCGACGCCGACGACCTTCGGCGCGGGCGTCTCGAACGGCCGTCCGGCCATGACTACGGCCACGTCCAGCCCGCCGGCCCCAATGGAGATGGAGCCCACCGCGCCCGAGGTGGTGGTGTGCGAGTCGGCCCCGATAAGGGTCGCGCCGGGTTTGGCGAAGCGCTCGACGTGCAGGTAGTGGCAGATGCCGTTACCGGGCCGAGAGAAATGGATGCCGTACTTGGAAGCAAACGCCTGGAGGAACTGGTGGTCGTCGGGGTTCTTGTGGTCGAGTTGGATGACGTTGTGGTCAATGTACTGGACCGCGAAGGGGACCTGCACCCGGTCCACGCCCATCCGCTCGAATTGCAGGCACGCCATCGTGCCGGTCGCGTCTTGCAGTAGCGTCTGGTCTATCCTTAGCCCGATCTCCTCTCCGGGCTCAAGCGTGCCACTCTCTAGATGATCTTTGAGGATCTTGGTGACCAGATTGTCCGCCATCGCGCACCACCCCTGTTCCTTTTGCTCTCAGTTGACTCTATTCTTACATAAGCGCCCAGGGACAGCAGCCGCCCGTGTCCGATCCTGTACCCGGTTGCCGCTCCCTAGCTCTCTATGAGCTTCTTGTAGACCGCGCGGTACTTGCGGAGGGCCTGGCGAAGGTTCTCGGTGTTGTCGTCGTCGGAGCCGTTTTCATCATCGGAGTCTCCGTCCTGGTCCGAGCCCGCATCGCGGCCTCCGCTCGTGCGTCCCACGACGTTGGCGCGCATCTTGCGGGCCTCCCGGTAATCGTCGGCGACGTCCGGGTAGGCAACAGCCAGACGCTTCTCCGTATCTTCGTCGCTCTGGGAGGTATCCTTCACGAAGTTCCGCTCTTCGAGGATGTCAGCGACGGTCCGGTCGGCCATCTCGATGGAGCGGTCGGGGTTGTCCACGAAGACCTGCTCCACCTCTTCCCAACGCTCCTCATAGCGTCCGCGGCTCTCGTCGGAGAGCGGCTCCGTGTCCCTCTCGACCTCCTGGCGGCGTTCTCTGAGCTCCTCAGCGGCTTCATCCTCGGAGCCCCGCTCCTGTGATGCGCGCTCGTACTCCGGTCCGAACTCCTGGCGGGCCTCCTCCCGGCGGCTCTCGCGTTCCCGCTCTCCGTTCTCGTCTTCATCCCCGCCGCTACTGCCACCGGAGAACAGGAAGAAAGCGGCCGCGATCGCGATTATGACCACGACCGCCACTATGATAATGATCAACAACGTAGTGTTCATACGACCTCCCTTTGCGGTTAACCTGACGCTTCTTTACCCATCTTGAAGCATCCGTAACACGGTGGAGGTCCCTCATGGGCTCAGTCGCGCAGAATTCCCCAAATCCGCCACTCTTCACGGCATTCCAAACGCTTTGCGCCAGGTCTGAGAGCGTCAGGAGGCCACAGTACGAAGCTTCCACCCCGGGATTTTCGCGGCTCTTCTGTGTGAGGTCCTTACAGGAGTTTGAAGACCGATTCTGCGCATGGTTCAATAAATGAAAGTGTGCCTGGAGATTTGAGTTTATGCCAGGCTCGAAAACGGGAAGGGGGACGATCTTTTTTGAATGCTGAAAACTGGGTGATATTCATCACCCTTGTAAGCTATTTGCTTTTTATGCTCTGGATCGGCTACCGGGTATCACGCCGGATTCGGGGTATAGACTCCTACATCCTCGCCGGACG
>JALYGE010000035.1 GCA_030777225.1 Actinomycetota bacterium | reverse complement strand
TCCAAGCCGGGGCGATGGCCGAGGGGTACGGCACGTACATGCTGGAGATGGGCCGCCCCATAGCGATCACCGACCTCGCCCGGAAGATGATCGAGGTAATGGGCGCCCAGAACGTCCAGATCAAGTTTATCGGGCTGCGTCCCGGCGAGAAGCTGCGGGAGGAGCTCTCCGGAGAGGGCGAGCAGCAGGTCTCCACCGATCATCCAATGGTTTTCCAGCTAGTCTCGGAGGGCATGGCGTCGGAGGACGCGGATTTCCTGGGAGTGGTGGACGAGATGGTCTATCGCGCAAGAAGCCAGGAAGGCGGAAAAGCTCTCAACCTTCTACGCCAGGCTGTGCCGAATTACTCCTCCATAGATGTATCCGCGGAGGCTTACAATAGCGAGCTTCGCTATCCACCAGAGTGGAACGACTGACAGCGGGTTTCAGTATGGTTGACCCACATCGCATGATGCGTACAGACGGTCCCGCCGAAAAGTTTACTCGACTGAGCCTACCTGCAGGGGTTGTGTGGCTCAATGTCAACGCAACCCACTGTGAGGGAACGAAAGATCCTGTAACGCGGTTGACTAAGGTTTAGTCTGTACGGTTAGTCGCCCGCCGGGCTTTTCTTCCCAGGTAAGTCAGGTAAGCGCCGATGATCAGCGAGATCACGACGATCGGCAGGTGAATGAGGGCCAAGTATGGGTCTTCCTGAAGGTCGTTGGCGTACCAGGTGTAGGCCCGCGTCAGCCAGAAGAACAGCATTACCAGACCCATGCCGAAAAGTATGTTCGCCGTGCGACGCGAAATCTTCATAACAACCAGAAGTCTACCAAAGCGAGTTCCGGTGGAGCAGTGAAAGCGGCAACTAGCCACACAAACGCGCAAACGATATACTGCCTGTAATAGTTGAGTAGAGTTTGTAATTGCAAGTATCTACCGTGTATAGGGCGTATGGAAGGTGAAGAATAGTGGCTGAGTTAAAGCAGAGAACGCTCGAAGAAGTAAAGGCTCTGAGCCGGGAAGAGGCCGTCGAGATCATGCGTCAGGCCGGCATCGTGGGGGCCGGCGGCGGCGGTTTCCCGACATACTTCAAGTACAAGAATCCGCAGCCGCGCTTGATCGTCAACTGCACCGAGTCCGAGCCGGGTTACTGGGCGGACAAGATGGTCCACCGGGAGTACTTCGACGAGTTCCTGGAGCTCTACGAGGCCATGAAGGAAATCTTCGGCATCGAGCAGGTCATCATGGGCGTCCACTTCAAGGACGAGGAGTGGTTCTCCCGCTACGACGAGAACGCCAACGGCCTCTACGAGGTCATCCACGTGCCGGACAAGTACTCGATGGGCGAGGAGAAGACGCTCATCAAGAACATGTTCTACGAGGAGAAGGAGAAGTGGGTGCCCCGCCGGGTCGAGATGCCCGACGGCAACAAGCGTCCAGGCCTCCCGCTCGATGCCGGACACGTCGTCAACAACTCCGAGACACTGCTGAACATCTACAACGCCCTCTTTAAGGGCAAGCCCGTCACGACCAAGTACCTGCAGATCTTTGGCCCCGACCTGGAACTAAAGCTCTACGAAGCCCCGCTGGGCTCCTCGGCGACGGAGCTCCTGAAGCTCTCCGGCGTGGACGTGGAGGCCGAGGCGGGCAAGCTCTCCGTTATCGATGGTGGCCCGTACCTGAACGAGATGGGCATCGAGTCGCTCGGCGAGGGTGACGCCTACGTCCGGCGCACCACGAACGGCTTCCTCGTAATCCCGAAGGGCGTAGCCTCCAAGGAGTACGCCGAGATCAAGACCAGGCTCCCCGAAGAGGGGTTCGTCTCGCTCGTCGGCAAGGTCAGCGGGGTCAACGTGCCACTCGGCGGTCGCTTCCTCAAGCCGGCTACGTCGCTCGTCTCCGAAGGCGACGAGGTCGAGTACGAGCAGAAGATCGGTGAGCCCGTGGACGAGGGCTTCTCCATCGGCGTGTGGGCGAGCTCCGTCGGCACTATCGAGTCTATCGAGGACGACGTAGTCACCATCTCCGGCGGTACGGAGTTTGAGGAAGCGGCGAAAGCCGAGGCGGAGGCCGAAGCGAGTCGGTAGCGGGACGATCGGTCGCAAAGAGCGGCTAATCGAGTCAGAACGATGGCGACAGGTCCCGGCGCTTGCCGGCGCCGGGACCTGTCGGCCTCCATGGGCAAGGCGAACGTCTACGTGCTCGTTACCTCGGGACCGGCGACGGTACTGCTGGCGGTGGGCTCGACGGTCCGGGTGTGCCCTCGTCGAGGTCAACCGACGAATGCCGGTTGCTGCGTCCACGAGTCCGGCCCGGAAAAGATCTAAAGCCCGGAACCGTCGGCCCGGCGCACCGCCTCCACTACGTCTAACAGCTCTCGGTCCTCCGGGTCGCCATCGAACGGGGCTATGTGGTAACCCCCGTGCTCGTGAACGAGGTGCGGTTGGTCGTCCACCACGAAGTCTACGGGGACCGGCAAAGAGCTGGTCTTACCGAAGCAGCCGTAAGCTATGTCTCCCAGGTTCAGAAGCTTTGCGGCCCGGGCGGCGTAGGCGCTTCCGCCACTGGACCACAGGTAGACGTGGTGGCCGAGACGTTCGATCTCCTGGAAGACCTCCCGCGCGTGGGGGCGGGGACGGCCGCCGGAGACGAGGGTCCCCTGCACGTCGAAAAAGACGTTCATCTCAAGAGGGTTGCTCTTGTTCGTCGTCTCCGTTGTTGCCGGGGAGGAGGTTCTGGGCCTGCTGGGAGATGCGGTTTCGCAGGTCTTCGAAGGTGACGCCTCTCAATGAGACCTCGAAGTCTTTGAGCATCCGGGTCAGGACGCCGCCACCGCCGAGTTCGACCCACTCTTCTACCCGCAGGCGGGCCAGGGTGTCTACGACCCTCACCCAGCGAACCGGGGCCTCCATCTGGCTCTTCAGAGCGTCTTTGACGGCTTCGGCGCTGTCCAGGACGCTGCCGTCCACGGCGCTGACAAAGGGTACTTCGGGCCGGTGGAACTCCACGGAGTCCAGGATCCCGCGCATCCTCTCCCCGGCTGCGGCCACGTAAGGAGAGTGGGCGGCGAAGGAGACGTTTAGCGGGATCTTGCGTCCCCTTATCTTCGATACCGCGTCCTCGAGCGCCTCGCGGAGGCCGGAGATGACCGTCTGTCGCGGAGAGTTGTAGTTGGCGACCACAGAGCCTTCGGTCTCTTTCGTCGCTTTCTCTACCTCTTCCGGGTCCGCCTTCAAGATGGCGACCATGCCGCCGGGGGTATCTTCTGCGGCCTCCGCCAGGAACTGGTCGCGCCGGGCGACGAGCCAGAGCCCGGTCTCGAAGTCGAAGCAGCCGGCGGCGTAAGCCGCGCCATACTCGCCGAGGGAGTGCCCGGCTACTACGTCCGGCCGCACGTCCAGGTTCCGGCTCTCGTCGGCGTCCTGGGCCGCGCGGGCGAAAAACTTTACCTGATCCGGCACCCGCTCCCCGACGATCCGGCGGATACTCGACAGCAACTCCTCCGTCGGTTCCGCAACTGCTCCACCCTGTCCTGGAAATACAAAAGCTCTCATCTCATCCAACCTCTGATACTTGCTCGATATACTGCACTTCCTGCTCGCAGCTCCATTTCCTGGTGCGAAGACCGGGTTTTATCACAAAACGGGCTTTCTTAGTAGGGGATCAGTCGTCAGGGCGTCTAGCCCGACTCTATATCCCGGCGCATCTGCCGGTACTCGGCGCGTCCGATCTCCCCCGAGCGTAGCGTTCGTCGAGGATCCGGTAAGTCCGGTTTCCCTGTTCGGTGTTCCTCCGCCAGCGCGTTGCGCTCTACCCCCGAGAGCCCGCGGAACGGCTACGGTCGCTGCTCCTAGAGCGTGTTATGAACTTGGGCGGAATCCGCATTCCAATGCGGATTCTCCGGTTGGCCCGATGCTCCGCGGTTTCGCGTTTTCCGCATTCTCAAGCCATTCCTGATCGAGTTCATAACAGCCTCTATCAGGACGAACAGGATGAACAGGATAAGTAAGATGATGAACTCTGTAGGTCCGGGTACACCCATCAAAAGCCTCCGTTTCCCGAGGCGCCGTTAGCTCACATGCTATCCGAGACCCGGCTACGGTGCCACGACGCGCAGCGCAGCGGGCAGGACGCGCGCCCGGAAGCTCCGGGTGGGGGGCAGGATCTCCCCGTCCACGTGCGCCGGGACCTCTTCGGCCATCGTCACCTCGATCTCTCGCGCCCGCGCCATGTGTACCCTTGGATGCTCTAGCAGGGTACTCCCGAAGGCACGGGGTATGAGCTTTAGCACCTCGCCCCGGCTCACTTCCTCCGACCACACCACGTCGAACAGCCCGTCGTCCAGTCTGGCCCTGGGCGCCAGCCGGAAACGCGCCCCGTAGGTAGTCCCGAGCGCCACCGCCACCAGTATGGTCTTCGACTCGATCACCCGCCCGCCATCCAGCTTCAAAACGGAGTCGTGACACCGGAACCCCCAGAGCAGACGCGCCACGGACCACATGTACCGGCCAAACCCTCCCAGATACCCCGGCGCCTCCGCGACGCCCGCCGCCACCTCGGCGTCAAACCCGATGCCGAGCCCGTTGATGAACCTCACGCCGTTGGCTTCGCCCACGTCGACGATCCGCACTTTTCCTGTAGCTAGGATCTCCAGCGCCCGAGGTAATTTCGTGCCGACCCCGAGCGCTTTGACGTAGTCGTTTCCGCTGCCTACCGGCAACACTCCCATTGTCCGGCCTGTGCCGGCGCAGGCCGCCGCCACTTCGCGCACCGTGCCGTCACCCCCAACCGCCACGGTCAGAGTATCGTCTGGAAGATCCTCCACGATCCTACCGGCATGTCCCGACTCCTCCGTCAGGTGCCACACCGGACGGATTCCACGCTCCGCCAGGAAGCGCGAGACCTTTGCCTGGCAAAGCGTAGCCCGTCCTTTGTTGGCCGCCGGATTTAGAACCAGGTGGACGTCTTGTGTCTCCATGATCTAGTTGACAATACCAGTCCCAGTATTTTGGCGCCTATAGATCGAAGAGCGCGCCGGAGACCGGCCAATGCGGATGACGCCAATACCCACACGATAGTGGTTTCTCTTATCCTCCTCATAGAAGGAGCCGCACACCATGCGAAGAGCCCGAATACGTTAGTATAACGTTTAGCTTTACGTTAAGGTGATGACGAAAACCTTTCCGATTGCAGGTAAAATAGGCCCTCTGCCCACACCGGGAAAGAGAGAATATTGTTTCGTTCCTCGGGCAAGAGACATCCAGTGTAATAAGTCTTCCGCGGAGAGCATCGACGGAGGAAACTGATGAAAAGTTACGAAATTATTTCAAAACCACTTGGACGCAGTATTAAACCTATAGTAGAAGTATATGTTAGCTTCGTCGTGTTATGGGGTTTCGCGTTCTGCCGAGAACCGGTTACAATACGGTCAGTATGATAGGTGATACGGAAAAATGCGCGCATTTGAGAGGTTTACAGCTTACATCCGGCATGGGGTATTGGTGTCCGGTATGTGAAGAGAGGCTGGACATCGAGGGGGTAGAGCGGTGGGTTCGGGAGGCTGAAAAGGCCCGGGACGAAGCTTATCTGATAGTTGAGGGTGACGGATTCGCCGAGATCGCTCGCGCGGAAAGCCAGCAAGAGGTTTACCGGCGCCGGAAGCTCCTTTACGAGTTGCAGGACATCTCGCGCCTGCCGGCAAAGCCCGAGATGTTGCTTGTGGTGCATGATCCCGGTAGCGGGTGTTACGAGTGCCGTATGTTTTACAAAGAGCCGAGGCCTGTCTGGTGTATGGAGCGGCTTTCTGTGGAGGCTTCTGAGGGTAGACTCCGGGCCTTGAGGGAACATTCGGACCCTGTGGCGCGGCTGGTGGCCGAGAAAGTCCTGGAGTTTCACGAGGGTCGTGAAGCTATCTCGCGAGATGGGAGGCTTGCGCCTTCGCGGCGGGTGTTCTACGCGAACGAGCTGTAGAGGTGTCCGTTAGGGATGTGCGCTGGCGGCTCCGTTGGGCACAGGATAGAATTGGTTTCGTGTTGGAAGCTTCTCGAAAGGTGCGGTCCGATGAGCGGGAGTAACTTCATAATGATGGTCGCGGTGATCCTGATACTCCTTTTTGTCGTTATGGCTATCGGGCCTCTGTTTTCCATTTGAGGACTTCAAACTAAGTATTGCGAGAAAGAAGATAGCTTTCGAGCTTTCTGTAGGTCGCGCCTTCCGCGCCGAGTATGCTCTCTATGAGATCCAACCGCCGGACCGCGAATTTGGGGGCCTGTATATCGGCGCTGTCAGGTAGCCTTACCGGACGACCGCGAACTCTTCCGAGCGTCGCGTGAGGTTTGTAACCTCGCCTTTCGCGCCCGAAGCCCAGCGGCTCCAACATGCTCTCTACATCCTCAGCCAGGGAGGAGAGAGCCGGCGAGCCCCTGTGGGTTCCGGCCCACAGTATGCGGGCTTTCTTACCGGAAGGGAAAGCCCCGAGCCCGGAGGGTCGAACGTAGAAAGGCCCGTGACGCCCGGCTACCTCTGCGAGGGCGGCGCGAACGCCTTCCAACATCCCTTCCTCGATGTCTCCCAAAAACTTCAGCGTCAGGTGGACGTTTTCCCGGCGGACCCACCGGATGTTGCCGTCAACCGAAATGTTTTTTGCGGCGCGGATCAGCGTTCCCTGAATTTCGGGGGGAGGGAAAATGGCGACGAAGGCTCGCAAGGGAAAGTTTAGTCGGGCGTCAGGCTGTTTCCGTGAGCGCGGCCCGCGGCGGCGCGGTTGGCGATGAGGGCGGCGGTGGCCCCGGCGCCGACGCCGTTATCTATGTTGACTACCGAGAGGCCCGGAGAGCAGGACTGGAGCATTCCGAGGATGGCGGCCGCCCCGTCTCCCCCGAGGCCGTAGCCGGTAGAGGTCGGGAGCCCCACGACGGGCACGGCCACCAGCCCGGAGACTACGCTGGGCAACGCGCCCTCCATCCCGGCGGCTACTATGAGGCAGTCCGGGTCGAAGGACTCCAACTCGTTCAGGGGGCCGGCGAGCCGGTGGATGCCCGCCACGCCCACGTCGGGGAAGCTCTTCGTCGAGACGCCCATCTCCCAGGCTACCGCGAGGGCTTCCTCCAGCACCGGCAGGTCGGAGGTGCCGCCGGAGAGGGCGCCGAGTCGCCCGCCGGACGGTTCTGGTTCTCCACGACCGACGACGAGGGCGCGCCCGGCGGGGCGTGTCGGAACCCCGGGTAGGGCGTGCCGGATTTCCGCTTCGTGCTCGGGGGAGAGGTTGCTGACTATTACCCGGTCGCGGGATTCTAGGAGCGCCGCGCAGATCCTCGCCACCTGGTCCGGGGTCTTGCCGGAGGCGTAGACTACCTCGGGGACACCTTTGCGGTTTTGGCGCCCGATGTCCAGGGCGGCGAACCCGTTCAGGTAGCGTACCTCGCCGCTTTCGAGGCGTTCGGCGGCGGCGGTCGGAGAGAGGGTGCCGTCCGCGACGGCGGACAGGATCATCTCCAGGTCGGACGATCCGGATAGCCGGGCCGGTGAGTGTTCGTGGTGTAGATCCTGCTTCAACGGGTAGAATCTTACACGTTCGTACTCACAATCGTCCGAGAGGTTACGAGATGATCGTAGTCGAGTTGGGCTCTCCGACTGGGAGAAAGGATAATGGGGGGTAGAGACGCCGCGGCGAGCGTGAACTTCCCGCTGTGGGCGTGGCTGGCCTTCCTCGGGCTGGTGGCCGTGCTCCTCTTTCTCGACCTCTTCGTGCTGCACCGGGGCGCGAGGAAAATACCCTTCAAGGAGGCGTTGTGGCTGTCGGGGGCCTGGATCTCGATCTCCCTGGCGTTCGGCGGGTTCGTCTGGTTCCTGTCGAGTCCCGCGGTGGCCGGCGAGTACCTGGCGGCATACCTGGTCGAGTGGTCCCTCTCGCTGGACAACGTTTTCGTTTTCGCCGTTATCTTCTCCAGCTTCGCCGTGCCCGAGGAGTACCGTTACCACGTCTTGTTCTGGGGGATAATAGGCGCGCTGGTGTTTCGGGCGGCCTTCGTTTTCGTCGGTATCAGCCTGCTCTCGATGTTTAGCTGGCTCGTCTTCGTCTTCGGTGGGTTCCTGATCTTTACTGGCCTGCGCATGCTCCGGAGTGACCATGATGACGATCCTGATCCCCAGGACAACCGGGTGCTCAAGTTCTTGCAGCGTCGGCTGCCGGTTACAAAGGACTATCGCGGAGACCACTTCTTCGTGCGCAACGGCGGCAAGCTCTGCGCCACCCCGCTGCTGGCCGTGCTGGTCGTGATAGAGTCCTCCGACGTCCTCTTCGCCATAGACTCCGTGCCGGCGGTGCTCTCGATCACCCGCAACACCTTCGTGGCGTACTCTGCGGTCGTCTTCGCCATCCTGGGGTTGAGGGCCCTCTACTTCGCGCTGGAGGGGCTCGTAGACCGCTTTGTCTACCTGCACTACGGTCTCGCGGCGATCCTGGTCTTTGTCGGTGTGAAGTTCGTGCTCGAAGGTTTCGGTGTCCACCTCCCCATCATCGCTTCCCTGCTCCCCATCGCCGCCATTCTGGCGGTCTCCATCGCGGCCTCTCTGTACTTCACGCGTGGTATGAAGTCCGGAGCCTAGCGCCGATGCGGAGAAGGGTCTCGGATGGACGAAAGCTGGTAAGATAGCCGCCGGTGCCAGGACGGTATCAATCAGTGTAGAGCCGAAGTTAGGAGCGCGGTTAGATGGACTTCTTGAGCGGTGAGCTCATCGCCCGGTTCCTGGGTGTTCTGGCGATAGACCTTATCCTCTCCGGCGACAACGCGGTGGTGATTGCGCTGGCGGTGCGCCAACTCGAAGGCAAGACGCGCCGGCGCGCGATCTTCTGGGGCGCTATGGGGGCCGTGGGACTGCGCCTGATCTTCGCTGCGATAGTTACCTATCTGCTGATCATACCCCTATTGCAGGCTGTGGCGGCCCTGCTTCTCATCTGGATCGCCTGGAGGCTTCTTTTTCAGGAGGAGGAACACGGCGAGGTCGAGTCGAGCACCAGCATCTGGGGAGCCATAAGGATCATAATCGTCGCCGACGTCATCATGTCCCTCGACAACGTCGTCGCCCTCGTCGGCGTCTCCGGCGGCAACCTCTGGCTACTGGTATTCGGTCTGCTCCTGACTATCCCGCTCATAGTCTACGGGAGCCAGATCCTCTCGGCGCTCATGGACCGGCTGCCGTGGCTGGTCTACGTGGGCTCCGGTATCCTGGTCTACGTCGCGGTCGAGATGTTCCTGGAAGACAGGATCATCCACGATGTCGTGGGCGAGGGAATCGCCGGTATCGGCTGGTTGATCGGCATCGTCGGGGCCATCGCTTTTATCGCTTACGGCTACTACAAGACGCGCCAGGACCCGTCCACCGAACCTCGTGTGAAGTAGGGAGTAGCTTACTCCTCCACCCGGCGGGCGCCGGGCGAGGGCTCGTACTCGTGGCCGGCCTCTCCGACGGCGGACTCGATCTTCCCCAGCTCCTCATCTCCGCCTTCGTAGGAGACGGCTACCAGGCCTTTTTCCGCGTCCGCGTTGGCTTCGCCAACGAACCCCAGCCGCTTTAGCGCCCGCTCCAGACGTTCGGCGTCCTCTGTGTCCGCCAGGTCCTTTACGATCAGCGTTACGTCCGGCATAGTCCTCCCTTTACTCGGTGGGTTGTTCGCGGGGCCGCACGGTGAGCGTTAGCTCCCGGTTGCCGCGCAGCACCTTCAGCGTAGTGTCGCGCCCGATGGCCGATTCGTCCAGCAGGTTCAACAGGCCGTCGGTGGACTTTACAAGCTGGTCCCCGAAACCCAGGATCACGTCTCCCGCCCGTACCCCGGCCCTCTCCGCCGGACTGTTCGAGGCGACGGTCTCGACGCCCGCGCCACCCCCGAAACCCTTGCGGGAAGGACGGGTTACGACGCCCACACCGAGGTATGCGCGGCGCACGCGGCCCTCTGTTACGAGCGAGAAGATCACCCGCCGGAACGCCGCCGAGACCGGGACGGCGAAACCTATGCCCTGGGCGCCGCCGATGATAGCCGTGTTGATGCCGACGACCCTCCCGGCGGTATCCGCCAGCGGCCCGCCGGAGTTGCCGGGGTTGATCGCGGCGTCCGTCTGGATGACGTTCTCGATGAGTCGTCCGCTCTCGCCTCTTATGGAGCGTCCCAGCGCGCTTACCACCCCGGCCGTTACGCTCCGCTGAAAGCCCAGCGGGTTCCCTATAGCCACCACGAGCTGCCCCACGACCAGGTTCTCCGCCTCTCCGAGCGTGGCGACCGCAACCTCGTTCTCCGGCGCGAAGCGGATCACGGCCAGGTCGCTCGGCGGGTCTTCACCCAGAACCTCCGCCGGGACCGACGACCCGTCAGAGAGCGTCGCGTGAATGTTACCGGAGCCCCTCATGGCCTGCCGGATACCCCGCACGACGTGGCTGTTCGTCACCACCGTGGCGCTCGCGCCGGCGGTTCCGAGGACTATGCCGCTTCCACCCCCCTGGCCGCCGGGCGCGCCGACGGAGATGACCGTGGGCTCCAGGCTCTCCGTTACCTCCCGTACCGCCCGCGAGTAGACGTCGAGCTCACCCTGTTCGAGTCGCGAGCTGGCCGAGAGGTTCTCGAAGATCTCCACACCCTGTTTTTACCGCACCCGAGCCAAAATTACCCCGGACGAACGGCCAGGTTTTACTTTCGTGAGGGCGCGCCTCCACGAACTGCGGTTCGCAAAAAAGCCTCTCCGCGGAGGGTGCAGAGAGGCTTTTTGTTGCGAGTGCGGTTTTACTAGTAGACGTCCACCGAGCCGACGTAGCCGGGGATGCCGTACATGGGGGACTCCGTAACGACGCCGTAGTAGCTGGAAGAGTGGATCACCGTCCCGTAACCCGTGGCTATACCGACGTGGGTTATGCCGTATCCACCCTCGCTGTAGAATACCAGGTCACCGGCGCCGGCAGCCGAGGGCACGCCGTAACCGTACTGCCAACTGGGGCTATCGGGCAGGTACACCCCGAACGCCGAGAAGACGCCGGCCGTGAACTCGGAGCAGTCCACGCCATAGTACATGCCGGGGTAGCGATAGGCGGTCCCGATCCAACTTCGAGCCTCAGAGACTACCGCCTCGTTGGCCTGGGCCGGACGGGCCTGAAATATAAACATCATGGCCGTCAACGCGATCAGCACTGCGATTAGAGTCAGCGCAGACCTCACCTTTACAGGTACAGTCATACAGCTCCTTTTCTGGTAACTTGCACTCTCGCTAGGATCTCTCTTGAAGATCCCCCCTCCAACAAGGCGAGGAGGTTAACCGTCACGAAACGACTTCGCAATACCCCCGTAATATCCGACATACTGTTTTGGTGAACACTAATAACGAAAATTCGCCTTACAAATAGGAAAAACTCCGAGGCGTATCTATCTATCCGAAACGACGTATTTTTAACAAATTTTAATATAGAAGTAATATGTATATCGAAGCGGGGAGTGTTTCCAGTCGGGAATACACTTTCTGAGAGCAGTGGCGGGACGCTTTTGTTGCGAAAGTGTTTCTCCTCGCCGGTATAATCCCGGTCGTGAGAGAGAGCCTCGACAGGGTCCGCCTTTCGGCGGCGGTGCTGGCGGCCCGGGGGGCACGGTTGGCGAGTCGGGTGTCGGGGAGGGGTGGGGGGTCCACCATACCTGGGGTGGTAGCCCGGAGGGTGGCTCCGCGCGTTCTGAGCCGTATTTCACGGCGGCTTTCGCTGGGGTCTGTGGCGGTTACGGGTACGAACGGCAAGACGACCACGACCCGGATGGTGGGAAACATCCTGCTGGTTGCGGGGGTTCGGGCCATAAACAACTCGACGGGCGCGAACCTGGTCACCGGCGTGACCGCCGCGCTGGTCTTGGACGCGAAGCTCTCCGGCGAGCCGCGCTCGGAGATGGGGCTCTTCGAGGTGGATGAGGCAAGCGTGCCGGGGGTAGCCGCAGAGGCGGAGTTGAAGTTGTTGGCGGTACTCAACTTGTTTCGAGACCAGCTCGATCGCTACGGGGAGCTCGCTTACACGGGGAAGGTCATCGCCTCTGCATTCGAAGACCTGCCGAGAGACGGCGCGGTGGTGTTGAACGCCGACGACCCGCTCGTAACCAGCCTCGGGTGGTCGGCGGAGACCCCGATCCATTACGGGTTGGACGAGCCCGCGCTCGATACCGGAAGGCTGCAACACGTCGCCGACTCTAAAGACTGCCCGATCTGTGGTACCGCCCTGGACTACGAAGCCGTCTACATGGGGCACGTCGGGGTCTACGACTGTCCGCGCTGCTCCTTCAGCCGGCCGGAACCCGGTTACCGGGCCAGTGAAGTGCGGCTGGAAGGAGCGAAGGGTGCGAGCTTCTTGCTAGCTACGCCTAAAGGTGAGCTAGAGGTGAAGATAGGATTGCCGGGGGTGTACAACGTGTACAATGCCCTGGCGGCGGCGGCAATCGCGGTTGAAGCCGGGATCAGACTAGACGACGTCGCACGCGGGCTCAGGGAGTTTGGCGGGGCGTTTGGGCGTGTAGAGCGGGTACAGGCGGGAGAGAAGGAGGCGTTTCTGCTGCTCATAAAGAACCCGGTGGGCTTTAATGAGATCCTACGCACCTTCGTAACCGGCGGCGAGGCCAGGAACGTCCTTATAGCCATAAACGACAACCACGCCGACGGCCGGGACGTCTCCTGGTTGTGGGACGTGGACTTCGAGATGCTCGCCGAGGCCCGGGACTCGGGTCGCGCCGGCGAGGTCCAGCCGTTTACGGTGAGTGGCCTCCGGGCGGAGGACATGGCCGTGCGTCTCAAGTATGCCGACCTGCCTGTGGGGCCGGTGATCCCCGACCGCGAAAAGGCCATAGAGGCGGCGCTCGCGGCGACCCCGCCGGGAGAGACGCTCTACGTGTTGCCGACCTACACGGCGATGCTGGAGATCCGTAAGACGTTGAGCGACCTGGGCTACACGCACCCTTTCTGGGAGGACTGAGATGAAGCTAACGATCCATCACCTGTACGCGGACATGATGAACCTCTACGGTGACCGGGGGAACGTGATCTCCATCAAAAAACGCTGTGAGTGGCGCGGTATCCCGGTGGAAGTTGTGGACGTGGGTCTGGGAGAGCGGGTGAGTCCTACCGGATGTGACATCTTCCTCTTCGGGGGCGGCCAGGACCGGGAACAGGCGTTGCTGGCGGAAGACCTCTCGGGCTCCAAGGGCGCAGACCTGCGAGCCATCGTGGATGACGGCGGTGTCGTGCTCGGGATCTGCGGCGGCTACCAGTTAATGGGCCACTACTACGAGACGCCGGAGGGTGACAAGCTACCCGGCGTCGGCATCTTCGACCTCCACACGGAGCCTGGCGGTCCGGACGAGGCGCGTCTGATCGGCAACGCGCTCGTCCGCATACGGCTATCGGACGGCTCTTTCCGCGAGGCCGTCGGCTTCGAGAATCATGGCGGCCGCACCTATCTCGGGGATACGGACCCCCTGG
>JALYGE010000034.1 GCA_030777225.1 Actinomycetota bacterium | reverse complement strand
CGAAAGCCACCGAGCTGCTGGAGAAGTCCGGGCTCTCTACGACGGCGACCTACGCCGTGCGGGACCCGGCCCGGCTCCCCGAGACGGTAAAAGAGGTTTTGGAAGAGGGCTACGAGCTAGTCGTGCTGGGCGGCGGCGACGGATCGGTGAGCTCCGTCGTGGATTTTTTCGCCGGTCGGGATGTGGTGCTGGGCCTTTTGCCGCTGGGTACGGCGAATGATTTCGCGCGAACCTTGGGGATTCCTTTCAATGTCGAAAGGGCCTGTGAGACGATCACCCACGGCAAGGTGGTAGACGTGGACCTGGGGCTCGCCGGAGATAACTACTACGTGAATGTCGCCTCTGTAGGACTCGGGGTGGGGATTACCCAGGCGCTCTCGCCGGAGTTGAAGCAGCGGGCGGGAGCGCTGGCATACCCGATGGCCGCCGTCCGGGGTTTCTTGAAGCACGAGCCTTTCTCCGCCAGGCTTTCTTTTCCGAACGGCGACTACGAACCCGTGAAGCAGGACCGTCTTTTGCAGGTCGCCGTGGGTAACGGCCGATTCTACGGTGGCGGCATGGTAGTAGCCCCGAACTCTGGCATAGACGACCGATGCCTGGACGTCTACACGATAGAGCTCGGCCGCCATCGGGACCTTCTGGGGGTGGCCCGGTACCTGAAGAGTGGAGACTTTATCTCCCACGGGAGCGTTAGCCACTACCGGACCTCGCAGGTGTACCTGGAGACGGAGCCGGAGATGCCGATCAACGTAGACGGCGAGCTGGTGGCCCGCACACCGTTGAAGTTCTCCGTATCTCCCAACGCCTTGAAGGTACTCGTGCCGCAAGACTTCCAGGTGGCAAGCTACGACGCCCCATAATCCCTTGGCAACCGGAGATGGCTCGAATCCTCTAGAATCTACTGTGAAATGTGGTGGGGGAAGAAAAGCGACGGATCTCCTCACGGGCGGGGCTATGCGGCGTCGGCCGTCCTGATCCTGGCTTTATCCCTGGGTCTTGGGGTGGGAGAGCTGCGGAAATCCAGAGACTACCCGCATCCGGTGCCGCTCCAGATGGCCGGTCTTCTCGGCAACGGCGTCTCTGTCTACCCGATTCCGCCGGAAGAGGCCCGCGGCGCGGCGTACCTTCCCGGCTCCAACGTCCTGCGACTCCCCAATGGCGACGTACGCTACCTGCCGCCGGGCGCGACCGAACCCGTTACGGTATCGTCGAAAGCTCCCGGCGTAAGAGCCGCAGTCGCCGAGACCCGCGGCTGGCTGAAAAAGGGTAGCCTTCCCGGCTCGACGGAAAAGGAACGCTGGATGGCGGAGCGTGCCTTACTGGACCTGCGCCTGCTGACGAACCCGAACGGCGGCGCCGTCGCCGCCCGCTACAAGCGCTGGAACTACGTCTGGCCCCGCGACGCGAGCTGGACCGCCGCAGCCTTCGCCGCCACCGGACACCACGAAGAATCCTACGAAATATTAACCTTCCTGGCGGATGTTCAGAAAGCCGACGGCACCTGGGAGGCCCGCTACAGACCGGATGGCGCGCCGGTTCGCGACGGCCGCGCCCCGCAACTCGACGCCACCGGCTGGTTCCCCTGGGCCGTCTGGTTCTACAGCGCCACCGCGCCCGGAGGATCAGAACGCCAAGTCGAAACGCTCTGGCCAGCCACCCGCAGGGCCGCCGACGCCGCAACCACCTCTTTAAGGTCTGGTGGTCTGCCACCCGGCGGCCCGGACTACTGGGAGATACCTACCTGGAGGCCGAACCTCGGGACCGCGGCTCCCCTGCGTACCGGCCTTCGCGCCGCCGCAGATCTCGCGGACCAGCTCGGCCATAAAGAGAACGCCCGGCGCTACGCCGTTGCCGCCGACTGGCTCGACGAGGCTATCGAGAGCAGGTTCGCGCCATATGGATACCAGCGCACCACCCGTCCCGGCAGCGGCGCCGACGCCGCCGTAAACTTCCTGGCGCCACCGTTCGCCCCGCCGGATGCCACCGTCGAAGCAGCGCTCGAAGAGGCGGCGGAGAAACTGCGCGCCCCGAACGGTGGCTTGCTGCCCGGTGAGGAGTGGCGCCAGAAGCCCACCGTGGCCTGGACCCCGGAGACTGCTTTCTTCGCCCTCTCCGCTGCGGCTAGCGGGGACGAAGAGAGCGCCGATCGCTGGCTCGGGTGGCTCGCAAACCATCGCACGGAGCTCGGCTCTTTCCCGGAGAAAGTAGACGGGACGGGAGCCCCCAAGACCGTGGCGCCGCTCGGCTGGACCAGCGCCACGGTCTTGCTGGCGTTGGTAGCAAAAGAAGAGCCGCTGCCAATTCCTCGTCGGACGAAAATGGGTTCGTGGTCTGACTGAAAGAGAGAAAGCGAGTCGTGGAGCATGCTATAAACTGGAGGGGTGATGAAATGGAAACGCTTTCTCCAACTCTACAACGAACCGCCTGCGCGACAGGAGAGCCGAATGTGAGTAGAGAAGGTTCTCTCGCGTCTAATCGGTACACTAACGCAAAGGACCAGTGAATGAA
>JALYGE010000033.1 GCA_030777225.1 Actinomycetota bacterium | reverse complement strand
TGATCTTGAACGGTGTTCTTATCGCCGCCGCCCTCGAGATATTCGCCATCCCCGCTTGGGGAGCGCTCTCCGACAAGTTTGGCCGACGACCGGTATACATGTTCGGGGCGCTCTTCTCGCTTCTCTTTGCCTTCCCCTACTTCTGGCTTACCGACACGAGAGCCACGACCCTGATCTGGTTGGCCATCGTGCTCGCGCTCGTCGTTGGCCATGGCGCAATGTACGGACCCCAGGCGAGCTTCTTTTCCGAGCTTTTCTCTACGGGTGTACGCTACAGTGGGGCCTCGATCGGCTATCAGCTGGCATCCGTGATAGCGGGAGGTTTCTCGCCGTTCATCGCCACTGCGCTGCTCGCCTGGGCGGGCGGCAACGCGTGGCCGGTTGCCGTATACATGATGGTGCTGGCCGCCATAACCGCAATAGCGGTGTACTTCGCCGGAGAGACGTACAAGAGCGATATCTACGGGGCCCGCGCTCAACAGCGTAGTCTCGCCGAAGAGAGCTGAGAACCGGCTCGACCACGGGAGACATCCGGCCTTAGCGGACGGTCCGCTAAGGCCGGCGGACAAGGGTTTCTCTAAGTATGTCGTGGAGTAGATTCAACGTGTCGACTGAAGGAGAGGCTATGGATGAAATTCATATTAGCGCTGAACAGTCCACCGTTAGTGTGGACTTAAAAGATAAAAGCGCCCTGGTGACGGGAGCCGCGAGCGGCATTGGCAGGGCCTGTGCCGAGAGGCTGGCCCGGGCGGGCGCAGCGGTCACCGTGCTCGACCTGAACGGCGACGCAGCCCAGCAGGTGGCGGAAGAGATCGGCGGCGAGCCGCTGCAGGCGGACCTCTCGGATCACGATGCGCTCGACAGCTTGGAGATAGACGCCGACATAATTGTCAACAACGCCGGGTTGCAGCACGTGGCGGCCATAGAGGAGTTTCCACCGGAGAAGTTCTCCACGATTCTGCGGGTCATGCTGGAGGCTCCGTTCAGGCTCGTGCGGAAGGCGCTGCCGGGGATGTACGAGAAAGGTTGGGGCCGGGTCATCAACGTCTCCTCCGTGCATGGCTTGCGGGCTTCGCCGTACAAGTCGGCCTACGTCTCGGCCAAGCACGGGCTCGAAGGGCTCTCGAAGGTCATCGCTCGGGAAGGAGGACCGAAGGGCGTTACGTCCAACTGCATCTGTCCGGCCTACGTGCGGACGCCGCTGGTGGAGAGCCAGATCTCCGATCAGGCCAAAACCCACGGCATCTCCGAGGACGAGGTAATCGAGCAGATCATGCTCACTGAGCCCGCGATAAAGCGCCTGATCGAACCCGAAGAAGTCGCCGAATTCGCCGCCTTTCTCTGCTCGCCCGAAGCGTCGTTTATCAACGGCGCGTCCCTGACGATGGACGGTGGCTGGACGGCCCGCTAAACGGGTATCATCTAGGAAAAGGAGACTTGAGAAGGGGTGATGAAAAGTGACCGAGGCGAAAGAGGGCGCCCTACTCTGGGAGCCGTCCGAAGAGCTCAAAGAGAACGCGAACATCTCCCGCTACATGCGGTGGCTGGCGGAGAATAAGGGACTCTCCTTTAATAGCTACGAGGAGCTGTGGGAGTGGTCGGTGGCGGAGCTGGAGGAGTTTTGGGCCTCCATCTGGGAATATTTCGACGTGCAGGCGTCCAAACCATACTCTGAGGTTCTTGCCCGCCGGCAGATGCCGGGTGCGGAGTGGTTCCCCGGCGCGGAACTGAACTACGCCGAGCACGTCTTCCGCAACCTGCGCCCCGACGAGCCGGCCATCATGCACCAGTCTGAGGTGCGGCCTTTAGGCGTCATTACCTGGCAGGAACTCTACGACCGGGTGGCGGCCCTCGCTGCGGGCCTGAGATCTCTGGGGGTTGAACGGGGCGACAGGGTGGTCGCCTACATACCGAATACGCCGGAGGCTCTCGTCGCCTTTCTGGCTACGGTTTCCCTGGGCGCGACGTGGTCGAGTTGTTCGCCGGACTTCGGGGCTGAGAGCGTCGTAGACCGCTTCGAGCAGATAGAGCCGAAGGTCCTAATCGCCGTGGATGGCTACCGCTACGGCGGTAAAGACTTTGACCGGATGGAGACCGTGGCGCGCCTCCAGAGAGAGATACCGAGCCTCCAGAAGACGGTGCTGTTCCCGTACCTGAACGAGGAGCCGGACGCGAGCGGGCTCGAGGATGTAGCTCTCTGGGACGAACTGCTCTCGGAGAACGAGGGCGCGGAGCTTCAGTTCGAGCAGGTCCCCTTCGACCATCCGCTGTGGGTGCTCTACTCGTCGGGTACGACGGGACTCCCCAAAGCGCTCGTACACGGCCACGGCGGCATCCTGCTGGAACATCTCAAGAAGCTAAGCCTGCACATGGACGTAAAGCAGGGAGACCCTTTCTTCTGGTTCACTACCACGGGCTGGATGATGTGGAACATCGTCGCCTCCAGCCTTCTCGTCGGCGGAACCGCGCTTCTCTACGACGGCAGCCCCGGGCACCCGGACCTGAACGTCCTGTGGGAGTTTGCCGAGCAGACCGGCATGACCTGCTTCGGCACCAGCGCCAGCTACCTCACCGGCTGCAAAGACGCCGGCATAGAGCCCGGACAGGACTACGACCTCTCCGCGCTCCGAGCCATAGGCTCGACCGGATCTCCGCTGCCCCCGGAGGGCTTTCAGTGGGTCTACGAGCACGTCAAAGGCCTCTGGCTATTCTCCACCAGCGGCGGCACCGACCTGTGTACGGCGTTCGTGGGAGGAGTCCCGCTCTTGCCGGTCCACATCGGAGAGCTCCAGTGCCGGTCGCTCGGCGCGAGCGTCCACGCCTTCGATGAGGAAGGTGTGCCCGTCGTGGAAGAGGTGGGGGAGCTGGTCATAACCGAGCCGATGCCCTCCATGCCGCTATTTTTGTGGGGAGATGAGAGCGGCGAGCGATACGAAGGTAGCTACTTCGAGATGTATCCCGGCGTGTGGCGGCACGGGGACTGGATCAAGATCACCGACCGCGGGAGCGCCGTGATCTACGGTCGCAGTGACTCCACCATAAATCGTGGCGGCATAAGGATGGGGACCGCCGATATCTACCGCGCCGTTCAGGCCATCCCCCAGGTGCAGGACAGCCTGGTGGTGGACGTGCCCAAAGAAGAGGGAGAGTCGGTCATGCCGCTCTTCGTGGTCCTCGAAGAGGGCGCCGAGCTTACCGACGACCTCACGAAAGAGATCAGCAAGAGCATCCGGGAAAACTGCTCGCCGCGCCACGTGCCGAACTATATCTACGAGATAGAGGAGATCCCCCAGACCCTCAACGGAAAGAAGCTGGAGGTGCCGGTAAAGAAGATCCTGGCCGGCAAGCCCGCCGACGAAGCCGTGAGCAAGGACTCTCTAAGCAACCCCGAGTCGCTCGACTACTTCGAAGAGCTGGCCGGCAAGATCTAGCATGTACGAGACCCTGGTCTACGGGGTGAGGACTT
>JALYGE010000032.1 GCA_030777225.1 Actinomycetota bacterium | reverse complement strand
AACCTTCTCAGCGGTTTCGGCGGAAAGACTCCAGCCCCAACTCTTTCTGCTCCCCGTTGTCTTTGGTGTCCTCGTTAGCCATGCCGGCCCCACCGGCGAGTGCGCTTATGGTCCCGGCGAGGTCCTGTATCTCGGAGGGGACGACGAAGAGCTTGCTGGCCGGTCCCTTTGCCATCTCGGGGAGGGCCTTGAGGTAAAGGTAGCGCAGGGATTCGGGGCTGAGGTCGCTGTTTTCGAGTCGTTCGAAGAGGCGGCCGGTCATCTCGATCTGGGCGTCCTGGACGTTGCGGTAGGCTTCGGCTTCGCCCTCGGCCCGCAGCACGGCGGCCCGCTGGTCGCCCTCGGCTTTGAGGATGGCAGATGCCTTCTCGCCCTCGGCCTTGAGTATGGCGGACTTCTTGTCTCCTTCGGCGGTCAGGATGGCGGCGCGGCGGGTACGCTCGGCCTGCATCTGCTTCTCCATCGCCTGCTGGATGTCGCGGGGAGGTATGATCTCCTTCAACTCCACCCGCGTGATGCGGATGCCCCACTTCTCCGTCACCTCATCCAGGACCGAGCGGAGCTTGGAGTTGATCTCATCTCGCGAGGTGAGCGTCTGGTCGAGTTGCATGTTGCCGATGACGTTGCGCAGGGTAGTCTGCGTGATCTGCTCCAGCGCGAGGTGGAAGTTTGCGACCTCATACTCGGCAGCCCGCGCGTCCACGACCTGATAGTAGACGACGGTGGAGATCTGCATCCCCACGTTGTCGTTCGTAATGACCGCCTGCGGCTGGAACGATACCACCTGCTCCCGGAGATCCGTCTTGGGCAGCATCCGGTCCATGACCGGCACCACGAAGGTCAGTCCGCTCTCCGCCGTGCGATGATACCTTCCGAACCGCTGCACGATGCCGACCCGGTTCTGAGGGATGATCCTGATGCTCCGCGCGGCCACCAAAAACACCACGAAAGCCAGAACCCCAAGGACTATCAAACCCTCCACGATTACTCTCCTTCCTCGTCGTCCAGCGGCTCGACCAACGCCGTGAGACCGTCGGTATCCAACACCCTGACCCGCGCTCCCGACTCTATCCTCCCACCCGTGTAGAGCGTTCGCGCCGTCCAGAACTCTCCGTTGCCGATCCTCACCATGCCGGTTTCGCCGGGCTCTATCGGGGCCGTAACGACACCTCTTTTCCCCTCGATGCGTCCCGGACCCTTGTACGGCTCGCTTCCGGCCAGCGCCAGACGGTTCAACAGCGCGGGCCGCAAAACGATCATGCTCAACACCGACGCCGCAATAAAACCGATGACCTGTGCCGTGAGACCAAGTCCGACGAGCGCCATCACCAGGCTGACCAGTGCTCCGAAGGCGAAAAAGAGTAAAAAGAACGAAACGCTTAGAAGCTCCCCGGCGAACAACACGGCGGCTACGATAGCCCAGAGAATAACATCGAAGTTTTCGAACAAGCTCTACGGCCTCCTTTGCATGATTTTATACTACCATCGCACATTCATCGGGGAGAAGACCTCACCGTGTAGAATGTTCTTATGTCGTCGGAGGCCGTCTCGACCCGAGAAGTGTGGGAGTGTTTGTCGCGTAGTCTGGAAGAGCCTCTGCCACGCGAAGACGTCAGCTTCCTGGCCCGCGGCGAGTACAGCCTCAACTTCCTGGTCCGGGATGCGGGCGTGGCGCGGCTGGTAACGGGGAGCCAGATCTGGCTCCCACTCGACCAGCAAGCCGTCTATGAACACGAAGCTCTGAAGCTCCTGGCCTCATCCGGCGTCACCCCGAAGCCTTACCTGGTAGATCCCGAGCCCTCCGGCCTCCCCTACCCCCTGATCTTGGAGGAGTACCTGCCGGGCCGCCCGCTGGACTACGCAACCGACCTCTCCGCCGCCGCCCGGTGCATGGCCGCTATACACGACCTCGGCGTGCCAGAGAGCCATCACCTCCAGGTCCATCCCGACCCGGCTCCCACTATACTGGAAGAGTCCCGCGAGCTGGCGAATCCTTATCTGGAATGGGACGGCGCCTCCAAAGAGAGCAAAGCGAACCTGCAGAAGGGCTTCGAGAGAATAGAGAGCTTCCTGAAACAGGACGGCCTGTTCACCGGCGACGACCTGGCTATCGTCAACTACGACCTCAACACCCACAACTTCGTCGTGCAGGACGGCGAGGCGAAGCTGCTGGACTGGGAGAAGGCCCGGATAGCTCCCCGTACCCAGGACCTCGCGCATTTCCTGCTACCCACCACGACCCTCTGGCGGGACGACACCGCCACCCTGCTCTCGGAGAAACAAGAGCGGGAGTTCATCGAAGAGTACCTGGAGCGCGCGCCGGTTCCCGACCGGGAACGGTTCCGCACCCAGCTCGCAGCCATGCGAACCATAGTCTCGCTGCGGGCTGTCTCCTGGTGCGCCTGGGCTTTGCAGGAGACCGCACAGAGCAGCCGTCCCATCACCAACGAAGAGACCCTGAACAGGGGTCGCCAATACCTGGAGCCGGAGTTTCTGGAACGTCTCTTTGCGGAGGACGAATGAACGCCGAACCAATCCGGGTAGTCCTGGACTGCGACACGAAAAACGAGGTGGATGACCAGTTCGCCATCGCCCACGCCCTCGGTCTGCCACACGGTACCCTTGATGTGCGCGGCGTCGTCTCCGTACACAACACGCTGGCCCACGGTCCCACCTCGCGGGACATCTACCAGGAGGAGGCCGAGCGGGTAGTCGCTCTTTGTGGGAACGACATTCCCTGCATACCCGGCGCGGAGCGCCCGATGGAAGACCGTTTCTCGCCCGTAGGCAGCGAAGGACTGGACTTTCTGGTCGAGGAAGCGAGGCGCGAGCCGTTGACGATCATTGCCACCGGCCCCGCGACGGACGTGACCTCGATGTTGCTGACTGCGCCGGAGGCTAGGGAGAACATTAGAGTGGTGTGGCTCGGAGGATTCGGAGACCGTGAGAGCTACGAGCGGTTCAAGATGGGTGAGCTCAACGGCCGGGCGGACATTGCCGCCTGGCGCGCGCTGCTGGAGCATAGGGTGGACCTTTTACAGGTTCCCGGATGGCCCGGGCCGGCAAAGATCTTGGTCGAGGCGGCCTCTTTTGCCGAGGATCTGCGAACGCTCGGGCGTCCGGTGGCGGATTATCTGGCGGAGATACTGCTCGACTGGGTCACGGGTTGCGAGGGAGATATAGACCCGGAGGGACCGAAAATCCTATGGGATATAGCGTGCGTCACCGCCATCGCCGACCCGGAAGCGGTTACTCTTGACCGGCTCGCGGTCCCACCCTGGATGCCGCCGGGGCGCACGACTTCTCGCGGCGCGGCCGGGAGGTCGAGGCGTTGACGGATCTCGACGAGGAAAGGGTACTGTCGGGCATGATGGAAGCGTTGAGGAGCCACCCGGAGAGTAAGAAATCATGATCCGGGATCGTCTGTACGCCGTATATGCGGAAGTGCAAACATCGTTCAGGATCGCGAGCGGTGACGCCATGTCTCCGTTACGGAGAGAGGAAGCCCTGAAGTTGAAATCCAGACCGTTACTATCTTACGCGCTGATCGCGGTTCTGGCCCTGGTGCTCACGGCCTGCGGTAGCGGCTCCGGAGCGGATTCCTCCGGGGAGGAGCGTTCCTTCTCGGAGCTCGAAGAGGTAGCCCGCGGCACGACCGTCAACTTCTTTATGTGGGGCGGAGACGAGGAGATCAACGCCTACGTGGACGACTACGTTGCGCCGCGGATGAAGGAGAAATACGACGTAACCGTCAAACGCACGCCACTCCCCGACACCGCCGACGCGGTGAACAAGCTACTCAACGAAAAGAGCGCCGGCAAGGACGAGGGGACGATAGACCTCCTCTGGATCAACGGCGAGAACTTCGCCACCGGCGCGGACGCCGATCTCTGGTTCGGACCCTGGGCCGAAGAGTTGCCCAACGCACAGTACATCGACTGGGAGAGCCCGAGTATAAACCGCGATTTCGGGTATCCGGTCGAGGGCCGCGAAGCCCCCTGGGGCAAGGCCCAGTTCGTCATGATCCACGACTCCGCCGAAGTCCAGGACCCGCCAAAGACGATGGACGGACTCCTCGCCTGGGCGGAAGAGAACCCTGGACGCTTCACCTACCCGGCTCCGCCGGACTTCACCGGCAACGCCTTTATCGAGCAAGTGTTTTATGGCGTCACAGGCCAGGTCGAACCATATCAGGAACCTTTTGATCAAGGAGTTTTCGATGATCAGGCCCCGAAGCTCTACGACTTCCTGAACGACCTGGAGCCCAACCTCTGGCGAAACGGGGAGACGTACCCGGAGTCCTCCGCCAAGCTGGAGGAACTGTACCAGAATGGCGAAATATACCTCTCCATGAGCTACAACCCGCAGCTCGCGCAGCGTCAGATCGAGAAGGGCCTCTACCCGGAGAGCACCCGCACCTACCTGCTCGACGGCGGTACCCTGAACAATACCCACTACGTCGCTATCCCGTTCAACGCGCCCAATAAGGCGGGTGCCCAGGTGCTGGCGAACTTCCTGGAGAGCCCCGAAGCCCAATTGAAGAAGCAAGACCCCGAAGGCTGGGGTGACCTGACCGTTCTGCAGGTGGACCGGCTGCCGGAGGACGTGCGCGAAGAGTTCGGCGAGCTCTCGGGAGAGGCAACCCTCTCTACGGACAGGCTGCAGGAGAACCGCGTCCCCGAGGCGCGGACAGAGTGGTTGCTGGCCCTGGAAGAAGGCTGGCAAGAAGAAGTGCTCAAAAAGTAACTCTTGGGCGGGCGGGTCAAGATAGCGTTGCTGCTAGCTCCGGCACTGTTGGTGATCGGGCTGCTCTTCTCGAGCGGCATTATCGCCGCGCTGGTCCAGTCCCTGGGCTACATGCCGGCGGTCGGACGGACGGAGATATCGCTCGCCGCCTACAAGGAGGTGCTGGGGGACAAGGATTTCCTGAACTCGCTGGCGCTCACCCTTTACGTCGCCGGGGCTTCGACCGGCATCTCGACGGTGCTGGCGGTGCTGGCGGCTCTGGCTTTGAGGCGGAGCAGCGGGAGGATCTCGGCCGTGGTGTTTCAGTTGCCGATCACGATCCCGCATCTGGTGGCGGCGGTGGGCATCGCGCTCGTGGTCTCCCAGACGGGACTCGGGGCGCGACTGGCGGCGGCGCTGGGTTTGATCGGGGAGCCCCGTGAGTTTCCGGCCCTGCTCTATGATCGCTACTCCATCGGCATTATCCTTACCTACGTGTGGAAAGAGACGCCGTTCATCGCGCTGGTGGTGCTGGCTTCCCTGCGCGGCGTAGCCGGGGAACTGGAAGAGGTGGCGCGGACACTCGGGGCGAACTCCTGGCAACGGTTCTGGTACGTGGTGTTCCCCGTCATCTCGCCCGGTATCATAGCCGCCAGTCTGATCGTCTTCGCTTTCACCTTCGGCGCCTTCGAGGTCCCCTTCCTGCTGGGCAAGACCTACCCAACCATCCTGCCCGTCATGGCCTACAACGAATACCGCGATCTGGACCTAGCCGCCCGTCCTCTAGCCATGGCGATAAACATACTCATCGCGGTCGTAACCGCCTTTATAGCAGCGGCCTACCTGCGTCTGGCAAAGGACCTGGGCCGTGGATAAGAGGCGGAGCAACACCGGGCTCATAATCGTCGCGGCGCTCGTGGCGTTGCCATTTCTGCCGCTCTCTCTGTGGACCTTCGCCGGGGAGTGGCGTTTCCCGACCCTGTTGCCTTCGGAGTGGTCTTTGCGCGGGATCTATTACCTGGTCGAACCCGGTGGAAGGGTTTTCGGCGCCACCTCGAACAGCCTGGTTATAGCTTTAGCGGTCGCGCTGGCGTCGGTCGCAGTGGGGCTCCCGGCGGGGATGGCGCTCGGCGGATACGAATGGCGGTTCAAGGGACTCGTGATCTTCTTTATCCTCCTCCCGATACTGGTTCCACCGCTGGCCGCCACAATGGGCATCCACCTGACCTTTATCCGCTTTGGGCTGGCGGATACGGCGCTCGGGGTGTTCCTGGTGCATCTGGTCCCGACGGTCCCCTACACCGCCATCATCCTCACCAGCGTCTTCGCCGAGCGAACCGGCGAGCTGGAGGAGGCCGCCCGTACCCTGGGAGCCTCTCCGTGGCAGGCTTTCCGGCACGTTACGCTGCCGGAGGTTGCGCCGGGAGTTGCGGTGGCGGGGTTGTTCGCGTTCCTCATCTCGTGGGGCCAGTACATCCTGACCGTCCTGATCGGGGGCGGCAACGTCGTCACCCTCCCGATGCTCCTGTTCTCCGCCGCCTCGGGCAACGATCCTGTCATAACCTCCGCGCTAGCCCTGGTCTTCGCCGTCCCCGCCATCCTCGCCCTCGTCGTCGCCCTCCGCTACCTGAAACCCGGCGAGTCGGACGAGAAAGGCTTCGTAGGTCTGGGGAAAGTCTCGTGAGCGCCCGGTTGGAGCTTGAGAACGTTTCCCACCGTTACGGGCGGGGAGAGCCAGCGCTCGCGGACCTCTCACTCACCGTGGAACCGGGGGAACTGATCGCGCTACTCGGCCCCTCCGGCTGTGGCAAGACGACGGCGCTCAAGATCGTGGCGGGCTTGCTGGAACCCACCTCCGGCGACGTGCTGGTGGAACGAAAATCGGTTTTGGGTACGCCCCCGGAGAAACGACGGGCGGCGATGGTCTTCCAGAAGCCGCTCCTCTTCCCGCACATGGACGTGGCCGGCAACGTCGGATTCGGGCTGAGGATGCGCGGCGCCCCCAGAGAAAACGCGGAACAGCGGGTGAGGGAAGCCCTGGAGCAGGTGCAAATGGAGGGCTTCTCCGGGCGCAAGCCGGGCGAGCTCTCCGGAGGCCAGCAGCAGCGGGTCGCGCTCGCCCGGGCGCTCGTCACCTCGCCGAAGCTCCTGCTGCTCGACGAGCCCTTCTCGGCGCTGGACGCCAACCTCCGCTCCGAGATGCGCGGGCTGGTAAAGCGTCTCCAGCGAGACGGCGGCTACACCACGGTCTTCGTCACCCACGACCAAGAGGAAGCCGTCGTACTCGCCGACCGCATCGCGCTCCTCTTCGACGGCGAGCTCCAGATGTACGATCATCCGCAGGCCTTCTACGACCGTCCCACCAGCCGGGATGTAGCCCGTTTTTTCGGCGCCGCCAACTTCCTCGATGGGCATGCCGAGAACGGCGCGGCCCACACGCCACTCGGCGAGTTAAAGATCGCAAACCCCGGTCCGCGAGGCGAAGTAACGCTCACCATCCGGCCCGAGGCCGTCCGGCTAGAGGACGGAGAGAACTCCTTCGCGGCCCGCATCTCCTCCGTCACCTACCTGGGAACCCAGGTCCACTACACACTCGACGCTCCCGGGACCAGACTCCGGGCGTCGCTGCCGCCTCACGTCCGGCTAAAGGTCGGTGAACGAGTAACGGTCCGGCTCCCGGCGGAGTCGTTGTGGGTTTTGGAGGGTTAGGAGCCCAAAGCGTCTGCCAGTATCTTCCTATGATCGAATGCCAGCTTCACGTCCGACGGATCGAGTATTGCTACCTCATCGGCGTCGGTGGCGGCCTCGGGGTCGCCGCCGGCTATCCGGGCGAGGAAGGTTACGCTGACGTTGTGGCCGCGGGGGTCACGGTCCGGCTCGGAGTAGACGCCGACGAGGCGCTCCAACTCCACGTCCAGGTTCGTCTCTTCTTTGGCTTCGCGAACGGCAGCGTTCTCGACGGTCTCTCCCACCTCGACGAAGCCCCCTGGCAAGGCCCACATGCCCTCGTAGGGGTCGGTGCCGCGACGGATCAGGACCACCCCGCCCTCCGATGGCACGACTATGTCTACCATGATCTTCGGCGTCTCGGGTCCGGCCAACGTTCTCGCCTCCTCGTGCTTTTCGGATTTACGCCAAAACCTAATACCCGCGGCCAAAGAAAGGTAATCGCGCGAACCTGCGGCATGAATGTGCAGCTGGAGAGATGTAGTATCTTCGCATGGAGAAGTTATTCTGGACCGGCCGATTGGCGATGAGCGGGGTGGCGCGTCAGGTATGAAGATCCTATGCGTAAGCGACCACGTAGAGCAACTGCTCTACGGCCCGAGCCTCAACACCTACGCCTCCGGCGTGAACGCGGTGATCTCCTGCGGCGACCTGCCGTTTGCGTACCTGGAGTACATCATCACGTTCCTGGGCGTCCCGGTCTACTACGTGCTCGGCAACCACGACCCGGCGCCGGACAGTAAGGAGCGACCGGAGGGCTGCACGCCGCTGGACGGAGCGATCCTGGACATCGGCGGCGTGACGGTGGCGGGTCTCTCCGGTTCGCGCCTGTACTCCTACGGACCCAACCAGTACTCCGAGCGACAGATGTGCCTGCGGGCGTGGTCTCTGTCGGCCGGGATCTGGCGGCGCAAACTCTTTGGTAAGCCGGTCCCGCAAGTCTTCGTAACCCACTCCCCGCCGTTCGGGCTCGGAGACCGCGACGACCAGGCGCACGTCGGCTTCGAGTCGTTTCTCGGTTTGATCGACCGCTATTCGCCAGAGCTGTGGCTGCACGGCCACGTTCATCTCTATAGTCCGAAAGAGTCCAGGGTGACCAGTCGCGGCCGAACGAAGATCATCAACGTCTACGGCCACAAGATTCTCGACGTGTAGCGCTTTCTAACAGTTTCTGACTTGTTGTTGGGGTAAGCGGGGTGTAGATTCTCTACGTGCCGCGTTTCATGAATATGAGCGAGCAGGTCGACGCCGACTTCTCCAAAGCCCGACGAAAAGCTTTTCTGCGCCGGATCGGATCCTACCTGCGCAACGATCCCAACTCCAACCGCCTGCTCTCTTTCGACGAGGTCAAAAAGGCCCTGGGGGCCGTGGACCAAGTCTACCTCGGGATGCGGACGGTGCCGGTGGAGAAGGTCGTCGGCAGCGTGGGCCGCCATCGCGACTTCGACCGGGCTTTCCTTCCCTCGAAAGGTGGCAGCGGGTCGCGCTGGAAGAAGATAGACGAGATGATGCACCGGGCCGAGGAGTTGCCGCCGGTGAGCCTGTACAAGATCGGGGACGCCTACTTTGTCCAGGACGGCAACCATCGGATCTCCGTCGCCCGCCAACTGGGCGTGGAGATGATCGACGCCGAAGTCACCGAGCTAAGGAGCCGGGTCCCGATAGACTCCGCCCTGACCGCCGAAAACCTCTTGCACAAGCTGGAGTACCGGCGGCTGCTGGAGCGGATGCCTATAGACCGGGTTCTACCGGAGATCAAGGTGGAGTTCTCGAACGTCGCCGACTACCGGCATCTTGCGACCTACATCGAGGCCCACGGCTTTCGCCTCTCCCAGCTCTGGAGACGCTACGTTTCCCCGGAAGAGGTCTTGAGAGACTGGTACGAGTACTCGTACCGGCCGGTAGTGGAAATGATCCGCGAGGAGAAAGTCCTTGACGCTTTCCCCAGACGCACGGAACTTGACCTGTACCTCTGGATCGTGGAGCATCGTGAGAAGCTCGTTCTGGAAACCCGCGACGAAGCAATCTCTCCGGCAGCCGCCACAGAGGACATACTAAAAAAGAACCGCCGCCGGCGCGGCAGTAAGTAGAAGGAAGCGCAGAATCATCCTCGCGACGCGGTGTAAGATGCATTAATGACCTTCTATTCGACTCGGAGGTAACTTTTGGGCGTGATCTCGGTCATCTGGTCGCCGGTGCAGACCTTGAGGGAAGTGGCCGAAGGTCGCAGGGTGCTCGCCGGCTTCCTCGTGGTTGCCACGGGCGCCGCTCTCGGGCTCATAACCTCGGCGATCTTTGTCTTTACCGGGCTTTTGCAAACCCAGTTCGAGGCTTTTTTCGAGGCCACACAGGGCCAGTTTCCACCCGGCTTCCGCGAGAACTTCGTCGCGTTGACCGGAGTATCTTCGATCGTGATCTCTGTACTCTGGCCGTTCGTGCTCTGGGTAGTGGTCTCGCTCGTCATGCAGCTCGTTACACGCTTTTTCGGGGGTGAAGGTCCCCTCTCGGCCATGTTCGCCGCGGTCGGCGTGGCGTATCTGCCTTACGTGCTGTCCACCCTGGTCTCCGCCCCGGTTCAGGCTGTCCAGGTGACCCTGACCCCACGGGCGCCGTAGCGCAGTTGTTGGGGCTTCTAAGCGTCCTTCTCTCTTTAGCCTTTCTCATCTGGTTTGTCGCGCTGGTTGTTATCGGGGCCGCGCAGGCGCGGAACATCGGCTACGGCGAGTCCACGGGCTCGTGCGCCATCTCCTGCGCCGGTTGCCTCGGCCTTATAATCGGGGGTGTGGTGATCGTAGCCGTGATGGTCTCCGTGGTAGCGGGCGCGGCAGGCTCCTAGTAAACCTTTTCGCGAAAGGAAGTAGTTTGAACTCCTCCGAGGATCAAACGGACCAAACAAGAGAAAACGACCAGAGCCGGACGAGAAGCCGTCGGGGTTGGATCGTCGGCGGCATCGTCGCCGCCGGACTGCTGGTGTTGACCGCGGCCTCGGTGGCGCTGGTCCTTCTCGTGGGACTCTTAGGTTCGGGCGGCGACTCAGTTTCATCTCCGCCAACCTACGAAGAAGAGTACGTCTCCGGCGAAGGCGACCAGAAAATAGCCGCCATCCCGGTGCAGGGTAGAATCACCGCCGCAGAGACCGGTCTGGCCGGCACGGTACCGACGACCTCCCCCAGCGGCCTGCGCGACGCCCTGCAACAGGCGGAAGAAGCCGACGACGTCGAAGCGGTGATCCTGGAGGTCGACTCGCCCGGCGGCGGCGTAACCGCGAGCGACCAGATGCACCAGCACATCATGGACTTCAAGAAGTCCTCCAACAAGCCGGTGGTGGTTTCGATGGGTTCTACCGCCGCCTCCGGAGGATATTGGATCTCCACCGCCGCCGACCGGATCGTCACGAACGAGACGACCCTTACGGGTTCGCTGGGCGTCTTTATCCCGCTGCTCAACTTCTCCGAAGCCGCCGATAAATACGGCGTGACGCAAAAATACGTCAAGAGCGGCAAGTTCAAGACGATGGGCAGTCCCTGGAAGGACCTGACCGAGCAGGAACGCGAGATCTTCGACTCCATAGTCGACCAGGAATACGACAAGTTCGTAGAGGTGATCATGGAAGGACGTGACCTGCCGGAACAGAGGGTGCGAGATCTCGCCGACGGCCGCGTCTACTCTGGTCTCCAGGCGAAGAACCTCGGTCTCGCCGACACAACCGGGGGTCTGGATGAGGCGGCCGAAGTCTCTCGCAACCTCGCGGACATCGAGTCTGCGAGGATCGTACGCTACGTGCAGTCTCCCGGCTTCGCGGATTTCCTGCAGGCGCGTCTCGCCCCGAAGAAACCAGAGGCTACCTACGTCATGGAAGCTGCCGGCCTAAATCTGGAAGCGAAGCCCTATGCCCTCTACCTGCCGGGACGCTAGACCGGCTGTGCGACGCCTTGACCAGGTTGCGCTGGGCGCCCGGTGACCATAATTGCTGTAGTTTCACTGAGCCGGGTCGAGAGGAGACTGTGGAGCTAAGCGTGGCAACGCTTCCGGAGCTGCGTCCCACCTCTAACGTTTTCGGACGTGTTACCGCACAGGTTATCGGCGACAGATAGCCCGGTTATATTAGCCGGCATCTCCCTCGCCGCGTCCCTGATTCCCGCCGCTCTCGGCGTCTATTCCTGGGTCAGGCGCGGCAAGCCCGGAACTCCGACCTTGGCGATCCTCATGTTCTCCCTCTCCGTATGGGGTCTGGCCCACTCTCTGGGCTTTATAACCACAGGCTCTACTTTTCTCCTCGTGTTACTGATCACTGCGGAAATATCTAAAGCCGTGAATAATGGACTTCATGGAGAAGACGTTATCGAGCCAGGCTACTGACTGGCGAGAGGGCCGGCGACTGAGAGCCTTCGAACTCAAGCAAGAGGGTTGGAACCAGAGGGAGATAGCCCGGGCATTGGGCGTCACCGAAGGAGCGGTGAGCCAGTGGATGAAGCGGGCCACAGAGGAGGGCGGGGTAGAAGCTCTCAAGAAACGAACCTCCCCCGGTGCGCCACCCCGCTTGAGTGAGAACCAGCGGATGCAACTCAAAGAGCTATTGGCCCGAGGAGCACCTTCTGCGCACGGATTTCGGGCAGAGGTATGGACGTGTGCAAGGATAGCCAAGGTAATCCGCATAAAGAGTTTGGTGTCAGCTACCACCCGACGCACGTCAGTCGGTTGGTCCGGCAACTGGGGCTCTGAGCTTACAGAAACCGATGCGCCTTATGCGAACCAACGGGATGAGGAGGCTATAAAGCACTGGAAGGAGGAAGCACTGGAAGGAGGAAGCACTGGCCCGAGCTTAAAAAAGAGCATTGAAGGAAGGCAGGACGATTTCTGTTTGTGGATCAGTCGGGCTTTTACCTGCTACCGACCGTGGTGCGCACCTATGCTCCCATCGGCCAGACTTCTGTACTGCAAGAGAAACTCTCTCGCGATCATCTGTCGGTGATCAGCGGCATCAGAGCTTGGAGGGCAAGCTCT
>JALYGE010000031.1 GCA_030777225.1 Actinomycetota bacterium | reverse complement strand
GACGGTCTTCAGCGAGTTGAGTGCCATGTTCGCCAGGAAGATCCATGCGGTGACGCCCAGGGGCTTCGAGTTGAAGATCGTCTGCTTCCTTTTAGCCTTCTCCATCCAATGCCTGTAGGGGACAACTTAGGTTATATAGGTTCGGTGCGTTAGATCCTGGAGCGCTCGAAGACTTCGCGCGTGATTTCGCGCGCCCCCTCTTCTTTGGCGTGGTCCTCGGCGAGCCGCCGGGCCCGGCCCCTTAGAAACGCCGGGACTTCATCGAGTTCTTCCAGCGCATCTTCGGTCCACGGTAGGCTGCGGGACGGCGCTTCGGGCTTCTGGGCCGAGCGCCGCAGGATGTCTCCCAGGGCGTCGGCTAGATTGCTCGACCCTGCATAGCCTACCAGCGGGCTCTCCACGAAGGGTTGGGTAGCGGTGGGCGGGCAAAGAGGCAGGAACGGTATGTCCAGGGCCTCGGCGACCTCTCTTTCGAGGTGCGTGCCGATCAGGAGGTCCGGCTCGTCTTCTTCCACGCGGGCTGCTACCTCCGCCGGGTCGTCGGTAAAGAACGCGCCGTCGGTGAAACTATTGGCGTTGAAGAGGAAGTCGCGCTCCAGGTGCTCCAGGTAGGCTCCCGCCCAGGCTACCTCGATGCCCACCTCGCGGGCCAGGGCGTAGCCCAACCCCAGCGTATACGTCAGGTCGCCGAAGATGGCGGCCCGCCGGCCCCGCAGGATCTCCGGTGTTACGAGCCGCGCGAACCAGGGGAGCTTCGAGGTCTGTCCCAACTCGCCCCAAATAACGCGCTGCACCCGGCCCGCGTCCAGCCCGCACAGGTCCCCGATGGCCCGCAGCACGGCCCCGGTCCCGGCGGCCCCGATCATGGGGGTAGTGACCCGTGGCATCTCGAACTCGTCCTGTAAATACAGCGTCGCCGACTCTCCGGCCTCCCGGTAGAGCACCAGGTTGGCCCAGGCCCGCGAGATGCGGGAGAGCTCCCGCACGCTACCGCCGAGCGGCACCCGCGCGTTGACACCGACCCCCAACAATCCCAGCAACCGTTCGGCTTCCTCGTACTCGGCGGCGGCCCGTGGGTTGAGGGCGGGCGGACCGAAGAGATTGACCGTGGGTTCCTGGCTCTTCTCCAGAGGCCGGGCGTGGGCCCGCACGATACCCTCCACGGCCTGGTCCAGGCCGGCTATCTCTCCCATCCCGGGCGACGCGTCCTCACAAACAACCAGATTCACCGGACGTCCCGTCTCCGGGTTCTCCGGGAGGGATACGTCCGGCAGTTCCTCTCCTCTGAGCAGCGCGGTGTCCGAGCGGACGAGCACGATAGTCTCCGTGTCGGGATAGCGGGCGACGACCCGCGCGAGGTCGCGGCCGGGGTCGCCGGGGGTGTACGAGCCCTCGCGGTTCTCCACGAGGGGGCTGAGGGTAACGGGCGGCGTCTCGCCGCTCCGGTCCAGAGACGTGAAGAAAGCCTGGAAGTACATCTCGCTCGGGAGGGCGCGCAGGACGGAGCGGAGTCCTCTAGTGCCGACGGTTGCCCGCAGCGCGCCGTGGCTTCCGGGGCCTTCGTAGAGTTTGCTGCGGAGCTTCATGGTCGCTTCACAGGTTCACCGAGTCCAGGGCTTCGGCCCGCTCGAACGTGCGAACGAAGAGCTCCAGGATGCGCCGGGCGCCGTCGTAGCCGTGGATGCCGGTTCGCAGGAGGTCGAGGGAGGAGCGGCAGAGGTGGCCCCGGGCCACCATCGGGACGTAGAGGCCGGGGCTCGCGACCACCACGTCGGGCCGGGCGGCGTCCGCGCGCTCGATCTGGCCCCGCCAGTCCGGGGACTCGACCACGTCCACGTCGGAGCCGAGGGCCTTTATCTCATCGGCCAACGCCCGGCGGTCCAGCCGCGGCGCGCCGACCTCCAGCACCACCGCGCCCGCGTCGGCCAGAAAGCGGGCGACCGGTATTTCGAGCCCCGTGTCGCCGGCGAAGAAGATCCTCTTGCCCCGCATGCGGCTGCGAAGGTGCTCTAGCTTGCTCCTTACCTCGCGGGCCCGGACCGGCTCGTCGTACTCGCGGCCGATGGCCCCGGCCACGTCCCGTATAAAGCGGGCCGTGCCGTCCACGCCGATGGGGGCGAGGGTGCGGACGACCCTCGCGCCGCGCTCTTCGACAGCCCGGGAGGTCGCGGAGAGGTACGGGTCGGCCAGCGCGACGACCGTGCCTTCGTCTATCGGGGGGAGGTCCACGGCCGATTCTCCGGGCACGCTGCCGGCAACCTCAATCCCGGCCCCCCGCAACTCGGCGGCGAGTTCCCGGCCGGCTTTGGGAGACCCCAGCGCGCCGGCGAGTACCACCGGGGGTAGTCGCTCCTCCGGCTCGCGTCCCCGGTCCCGGAAGGAAAAGCTCCCGAAAAAGCCGCCACGTTTGGGCGGCGCGGCGACGACCTCTTCTCTGGGGGCGGCCACGCCCGGGCAGATCTCCACCAGCGCGCCGAGGACGCTGTCCTCCAGGTCGGTACACAGGCAACCGGGGGCTTCGGACTCCGGGCTTACGGCTTTGACGGGGATGCCCAGGCGCCGGGCGGCGAGACGGGCCTCGAAACGCGTGTCCACCCTGAGCAGCTCCGCCGAAGGCCCGGCCACCAGCAGCGCCAGCCCTACCCCGCGTTCGCCGGCGACGGCCTCGACCACCCGCGAGGCAACCTTCCCTTCCTCCAGGATCTCGCCGGGCTCCAGGATGGCAAACAGGACGTGCGGGTTGAGGCGGATGTGTCCCTCCTGGGCGAAGTCTGCCGAGAGCGACTGGGCCAGGTAGGCCTCCGAACGGGTGCCCACCACGACTATAAAGGCGTCGGGAAGCCTCTCCGCCAGGCCACCTACGGCCTGTAGCGGAGAGAGAACGTCTGGTATCCCCGATTCGTTGAGGATGGTCAAAGTTCCTCCCGGCAAACCTCTAGAGGTTTGCTAGTTTAATGCGTTCAGGGTGTCGAGCGCCAGCGTCATCATGTTGTCTACGGCGCTTTGCAGGTCTTCGTCGCTGATGCGTACGACCTCTTCGCCGATGGTATCCGAGACGGTGAGCAGGCATCCGGCCCGCACGCCGTGCATCGCGGCTATCGTGAAGATCGCCGCCGCCTCCATCTCGACCGCCAGGACCCCGAGGTTGCTCCACTTTTCGCGCGGGTCTTCTTCCGGGTCGTAGAACAGGTCCGAGGTAACTATCGGCCCCAGGAAGGTGCGCCGCCCCGCGTCGTCAGCCGCGTGGTAGGCGGCGTGGACGACGTCGAAGTGCGCCGCCGGGGCGTAGTGGATGCCCCGCGAAAGGTTGAAGATCGTGCGGTCCTGCGGGGTGGCGGCGGTGGCGATCACCAGATCCCCCAGCCGCATGTCCTCCCCGTAGCTGCCGCAGGTGCCAACTCGCAGCAGGTTCTTCGCCCCGAGCTGTATCAGTTCCTCGGTTACTATGGCCGCGCTCGGGCAGCCCATTCCTGTCGTCTGAACCGAGACCGGCTTGCCCTTGTACGTGCCGGTGTAGCCGAGCATTCCCCGCTCCTCGCTGACCGGCTTCGGGTCCTCGAAGAAGTTCTCCGCTATGTACTGCGCCCTCCGCGGGTCCCCCGGCAGAAGGACGTTCTCCGCGTAGTCTCCGGGCTCGGCTCGAACGTGAACTGGACTCATGTTTGCTCCTCCCTTTCGGTCGTCGCAGTCCATCAGTTCTTCAGTCTTTCAGTTTTTCCTGACCGACTGACCGACTGAAAGACTCCTTTCACAGGCTGTCCAGGATACCAGGGGGAGCTTCGACGGGCTCGTCAGAGAGCTCCAGCGCCTCGCGCACCAGCTCCTCCGCCCGGTCGGGGTCGCGTTCACCGTAGAGTCGGGCTACGGGCTGGCCCTCCTCGATCCGGTCCCCGATCTTGGTCAGCACCTCGACGCCGGCGCCGAAGTCTATCGGGTCGCCTTTTTTCTCACGCCCCGCGCCGAGCGCCAGGGAGGCACGGCCAATGCCCAACGCTGCAAAGCGGGAGACGTACCCGGCGCGTGGGGCGGCCACTTGCCGGACCTCGTGCGAGAGCGGCAGGCTCTCCAGAGCGTCCGCGTCGCCGCCCTGGGCGCTGACGAACTGTTGCAGCTTCTCGTAGGCGGAGCCCGAGGAGATGGCGTCTTCGACCGCGTTCTCCGCTTTTTCCACGCCTTTGAGCTCCAGGAGGCGGGTCGCCACAACTCGGGCCTCGTGGGCGAGGTCGTCCGGCACGGCGCCGCCGGTCAGGAACCGGGCAGACTCGCGGACTTCGAGGGCGTTGCCGATGGCGCTGCCAAGGGGGTTGTCCATGTCCGTGATCAGGGCCGAAGCCTTTATGCCCAGCGACTCGCTCAGGCGCACCAGCAACTCGGCCAGCTCGCGGGCATCCTCCGGCGTCTTCATGAAAGCTCCGGAGCCGCACTTCACGTCGTAGAGCAGATGTCCCGCGCCGGTCGCGGCTTTCTTCGAGACGATGGAAGAGCCGATGAGCGGCAGCGAGTCAACGGTTCCGGTCGTGTCGCGGAGGGCGTAGATGGCCTTGTCCGCCGGGGCGAGGCCACCGGCCTCCAGGATGGCGAGGCCGACTTCTTCGACCTGCCGGTGGAACTGCTTTTCGGAGAGGTCGGCGGAGAAACCGGGGATGGACTCCAGCTTGTCTATCGTGCCGCCGGTCAGGCCCAGGCCGCGGCCCGAGAGCTTGGCTACCGGGGCACCGCAAGCGGCAGCGATTGGCAGCGAGATCAGGGAGATCTTGTCCCCAACCCCACCCGTCGAGTGCTTGTCCACACACTCCGGGAAAGAATACTGCTCGCCCGATTCGGCCATAGCCCGCGTGATCGCCAGCGTCTCCCCGTACTCCATCCCGCGGATAAAGATCGCCATCAGGAGCGACGACATCTGGTAGTCAGGCACCTCGCCGGAGGTGTAGCCGTCTACGACCTCGCGGATAAGGTCCTCCGAAAGCTCTCCGCCGAACTTCTTCTGCTCAATGGCATCCAGCACCGCGCTCATCTGAAGAAACCTCCCGGAGGTTCGCCTGACTCCAACGCCCATTCTAGCCGAACGTCGGCGTTCGAGCCCTACTCCGGCAACGCGGACAGCACCCCTGCCAGCCGGTAGAGATCCGGGTCCAGAGGACGCTGCTCGCCGGCGACTTTTTCGAGGGGGGTGCGTTGGATCTCATCTCCTACCAGCCCGACCATCGTGCCGGAATCTTCGTCTGCCAGCGCCTGGACGGCCGCCGCTCCCAGACGGGCGGCGAGCACCCGGTCGAAGGCGCTCGGGCTCCCCCCCGACTGTATGTGCCCGAGTAGCGTGAGGTCCGCCTTATAGTTTCCTCCGGCCTCGTTGACGTACTCCGAGAACTCTCCGGCGGTAAGGGAGGCGCCCTCCGCGGCGACGACCGTAAAGCGCGGCTTGCCCTTTTCGTAAGATTCGTTGAGAAGGTCCAGCAGGTCTTCCTTCTTCGTCTCGAACTCCGGGACCAGGACCGCGTCGGCCCCTCCGGCGATGGCGCTCATGACCGCCAGGTATCCGCAGTCGCGCCCGAGCACCTCGATCACCATCGCCCGGTTGTGCGAATACGCCGTGTCCTTTATGCGATCTATGATCTCCGTCGCCATATTCATGGCCGTGTCGACCCCGATGGATAGCTCCGTGCCCGGAATATCGTTGTCTATGGTGGCCGGGACTCCCACCGTCGGCAGGCCCGACTCGTGCAACTCCAGACCTCCGATAAGGCTACCGCCGCCACCGATCACGACCATCCCGTCTACGCCGGCCTCCTCCAGCTTCTGGATCGCTTGTTGCTTGCCCTCCTCTTCCTCCTCGAACTTGGAGGAACGGCCGGTGCCGAGGAAGGTCCCGCCCTGCTCTTCCAGACCCCAGAAATCCCTGCGATCTACAGACTGGAACCTCCCTTCGAGAAGACCCGCGTAACCGTCCTCTATCGCCACAACTTCCCAACCCCGCGAGAACGCCTCCTGCGCCACCGCCCGCACGGCGGCATTCATCCCCGGGGCCACGCCCCCGCTGGTCAGCACCCCTATCTTCAATTGCCATCTCCTTTGTAAACTGTGGTTGCTGACGAATATGTACCCGCTGGGACGAATTTTCTCTCCCGGGTGAGAGACCATGTATTGGCAGCTATCTCTTCCGGGTAATTAGAATGCGAACACGGGAAAAGGAGGGGATTTGGCAGCTAGCGACGTAAGGATAATGAGCTTCAACATCCGGGGCGCGTCCCACAAGAGGGACGGGGTAAACGTCTGGAGCGAACGGGCCGGGATGAACGTCGAGACCATCAGGCGCTACGGACCGGACCTGATCGGCTTTCAAGAGGCGCAGAACGATAACCTGGAGGTCTACGAGCAGGAGCTTCCCGGTTACGCCCGGCTTCCGGGACCCGTATACGGCACCGGCGTGGTCGAGGAGCACGCCGCTATCTTCTTCGACCTGGAGAAGCTCGAAGCGATAGAGTCAGGCGGATTCTGGCTCAGCGAGACGCCGGAGAAATACTCGGGGAGCTGGCAAACGGAGGTCATCCGCTGCGCCACCTGGGCCTGCTTCCGGTCTCTGGAGAACGGAGCCGCCTTCCTGCACTTCAACACGCACCTCGACCACATCAGCGAGACCGCCCGCGTCGAGGGCAGCCGCCTGATGCTTCGCAAAGCCGAAGAGATCCAGGCGAGCCGGGGAGATCTCCCGGTGGTCGTTACCGGAGACTTCAACTGCCGTCCCGGTTCATCTCCCTACCAGGTTTTCGTGGAGAACGGTTTTGTGGACACGTTTCTCGTAGCCGACGGAGAACCGGAGGACGCCTACACCTTTCACGCCTTCAAGGGGACGCATTTCAAGCCCGGCGACACCGACAAACCCACCGGGCGCATCGACTGGATACTCGTCCGGGATGGAACTCCGAGCATGGCCATAAACTCGCACGAGATCCTGCGCGACGGCGACGAGGCAGCCGGGAGGTATCCGAGCGATCACTACCCGATACTCGCCGAATTGACGCTCGATGGTTAGAGGACGCTGAATCAGCGAACCGGCGTTTCTTTGCGGGCGCTGTTTGAACCTACAGCGGCGTACCACGGTACACTTGACGCCAGGCTGGATGCTTTCCTAAAAAGCTACAACGACCTGGAGTTCTGGATGACGGAGAAAACCGAAGACCAGGTGAGGGTAGAGGAGCCGGACGAGGAGGCTGCGAAGGAGCCTACCCCGATCTGGATCTCGAAGCGGACCCGGAACGTGTTGTTGTGCGGCGTGCTGGTGGCGTTCGTACTGCTCCTGTGGGCGGCGCCGAGCGCGGTGATCATGGCGCTCGGCGGTGTGACGCTGGCCCTGATCCTGTCCTTCCCGACCCAGGCGCTCTCGCGGTTTATGCCGCGCGGGTTGGCGATCCTCGGGAGCTTCTTGCTGCTTATCGGCCTGTTCGTGATTGCCATTTCCTTTCTCGTGCCTGTGCTGTTGGAGCAGCTCGCAGCGTTTGTCTCGTCCATCCCCGCGCTCGTGAACGACGCCAACGCCACCCTGCGCGACCTCGTGGAGCCGCTGGAGGGGAGCAACCTGCTGCCGGGCACGCCGGAGGAGTTCATCGCCAACCTCAACGAGAACCTCCTGGGCCTGGCCCAGGACGTGGCGCAGGGTCTTCTCGGCGGCATCGGGGGCTTCGTCTCCGGCACGGTCAACGTGGGGCTGGCGTTGTTCGGGATCGCCTTTATCTCGGCGTACCTGCTGGTGGATGCGCGCCGCATTCAGGCGGCTTTCATCGCCCTGGCCCCGGCAAATTACCGGCGGGACGCCCGGGAGCTGTGGGACTCCTTGGGATTCTCGCTGTCGCGGTACTTGAGCGGGCTCGGACTGGTGATGTTTATCCAGGGCGCGCTCTCGGCCGTTGCGCTTTTCCTGATCGGCGTGCCTTACGCACTCCTGGTAGGAGCGTGGGTGGCGATCACGGCGGTCATACCGTACCTGGGGGCCTGGCTCGGGGCGATACCCGCCGTCATCCTGGCCCTCTCCGTCTCGCCCACGAAGGCGGTGATCGTGGCGCTGGTCTTTTTCGGCATCCAGCAACTGGAGGGCAACGTACTCACGCCCCGGATACAGGGACAGGCGCTGCGGATACACCCGGTCTTGATCTTCCTGGCCGTCATCGTGGGCGGTGAGCTGGCGGGTTTCCTCGGCATCGTCTTCGCCGTGCCGACGCTGGCCGTGATCAAGGTGCTCGCAGACTTTTTCCGGGCCCGCCTCCGCACCCGGGAGTAGGCCCGAAGCTACTCCAGGAAGCTGTCGCCGGGCAGATCACCTTTCTCCACCCCGAGCCAGGCCGCGACGGTGGCCCCCAGGTTATAGAAACCCTCCCGGATACCGAGTTCCTGCGGCTTCCCGTCGCCGACGACCAGCAGCGGCACCCGCTCGCGGGTGTGGTCGGTGCCCCTGTAGGTGGGGTCGTTGCCGTGGTCGGCGGTGATGACGAGCAGGTCATCTTCCGTGAGGGCGTCGAGCAGCTTCGGCACGCGAGCGTCGAAGCGCTCTATGTTCCCTGCCATGCCCTCCGGGTCGCGGCGGTGGCCGTACTTGGCGTCGAAGTCCACCAGGTTGGCGAAGATGAGACCACTCTCCACGGTGCCGAGGGCTTCGAGGATCGCGTCCACTTTGGCGTCGTCGTCGGGCTGGCCGGGGAGATGCTCGGTTATGCCCTTGCCGTCGAAGATGTCTTTTATCTTGCCGACGGCGACGACTTCGTGGCCGGCGCTCTTTATCTTGTCGAGGTAGGTGTCCTCGAAGGGCTCTATGCCGTAGTCGTGGCGGTTTTCGTGCTCGCGTTCGTAGGCGCCGGCCGTGCCGTGGAAGGGACGGGCGATGACGCGCTCGACCATTATGTTGCCCTCGCCGATAAGCATTTTATGGGCTTTCTCGCAGGCTTCGTAGAGCTCTTCGAGCGGGATGACGTCGGTGTGGGCGGCGACCTGGAAGACCGAGTCGGCGGAGGTGTAGACGATCCAGGAGCCCGTTTTTTCCTGGTCCGGGCCCAGCTCCTCGATGATCTCCGTCCCGGACGCGGGCTTGTTGCCGATGACCTCCCGTTCGGTCTCGTCCTCGAAGCACAGGATAACTTCCTCGGGGAAGCCGTCCGGGTAGGTGGGAAGGGGGTCTTCGAGGGGCAAACCCATCATCTCCCAGTGGCCGGCGAGCGTGGCTTTGGCCGCCGACTTCTCGACCATCAGGCCGTGCGAGGCGCGGGGAGAGTCCGTTGGCGGAACGCCTTCTATATCCTCCACGTTACCGAGCCCCAAAGAGGCGAGGTTCGGGGCGTCGAGGCCGCCTACTGCTTTCGCGGTGTTGCCCAAAGTGTTTGCGCCCTCGTCGCCGAAGTCGGCGGCGTCCGGGGCATGTCCGGCGCCGAGGCCGTCGAGGACTACTATTACGGCTCTGCGTACCATGTCTTCTCCTTTGCTGAGATTAGCCTCCGATCGAGCCGATCAGCATCCCAGCGATCGTGGCGCTCATGAGGTTAGCGAGCGTGCCGGCGAGGATGGCCCGGATGCCAAACTCGGCGATCTGGGACCGGCGCTCGGGTACGAGGCTGCCCAGGCCGCCGAGCAGGATCGCCAGCGATCCGAAGTTTGCGAAGCCGGTGAGCGCGAAGGTTATGATCGCCGCCGTCCTCTCGTTGAACTGTTCGATGTTGGGGCCGAAGTTGGAGAAGGCGACGAACTCGTTGAGCACCAGCTTCTGCCCCAGGTAGCTGCCCGCCTCCACCGCCTCCGACCACGGTACGCCAATAGCGAACATGAGGGGGGCGAAGATCCAGCCTAAGACAAGCTCGAAGGTGAGCTCCCCGAAGCCGAACAGGCCCCCAATTGAGCCCAGGATTAAATTCATGAGTGCGATGAGAGAGATAAAAGCTATCAGCATGGCCCCGACGTTCAGGGCCAGGTTCAGGCCGTCGGAGGCGCCGCGGGCCGCCGCGTCTATGACGTTGCGAGGACCCTCTTCCTCTAGCGTCCTCTCTTCAGCCTCCTTGTCGGTCGCGTCTACGGTCTCGTCCTCGGTGGCGGAGCCGGTCTCGTTTTCGGCCGCCTCGGTGGCCCTCTCACCAAGGGTCAGCGGCTCTCCTGTCTCGGGCATGACCATCTTCGCCATCAGGAGGCCCGCCGGGGCGGCCATGAAAGCCGCGGCGATCAGGTAGTTCAGCGGCGCCCCGAGCAGCGAGTAGCCAACCAGCACCGAGCCGGCCACGGTCGAGAGCCCGCCGACCATCACGGCGAAGAACTCGGAGCGGGTCATCCCCGCCAGGTAGGGGCGCACCACCAGCGGCGCCTCCGTCTGACCGACGAAGATATTGGCCGTGGCGTTCATGGACTCGGCTTGGCTGGAGCCCAGCAACTTCTGGAGCGCGCCTCCGATGATCCTGACCACCCACTGCAGGATGTTCCAGTGATAGAGCACCGCGGTGAGCGACGCGAAGAAGATAATGACCGGCAAGACCTGGAATGCGAAGACGCTGCCCTCCTCCGGCAGGACGGGACCGAAGAGGAACTGTATGCCCTCGCTCGCGGAGTTGATGACCGCCTGGACGCCGTTCGTTACCGTCTCCAGGGCCCGCTGGCCGGCGTCCCAGTAGAGGACCATGACGCCAAAGGTGATCTGTATAGCTAGCGCGCCGCCCACGGTGCGTATCCTTATCGCCCGGCGGTTCGTCGAAAGCGCGAACGCCAGGGCGAGGATCACGACCATACCGCCAATGCCCCACAGCACCTCTGTCATATGCGTCTTTCCTCCTCACCGGACTACCCGGACTCTACACAGAGGCATTTTCGCACGTCCCTGTGCGCCAGACCACTCACATTGCGGTAAATTGCATCCATAAGGGCAACATCGGGAAGGAGTAATGGCACTGAGACATGCTTGCAACGGGCGAGCAACAAGGGCGCTGGGTGGGGCAGCCCCTGAATTCGCGTAGACAGTTTACGCCTCATTGTGAGTTGGTTACCGGTAGGTAGAAGGAGCGTGTACGGTGGGTAGTGAACTTTTGTATGAATTGATCGGATACCTGGCCTCAGTCCTTATAGCCATCTCGCTCCTTATGAGGTCCGTCTTCAGGTTACGCCTTATCAACCTCATCGGGGCTGTCTGTTTCGTCATCTACGGGTTTCTTATCGCAGCCTACCCGATTGCTGCTGTGAACGCCGTGATCATCGGTATCAACCTCTACTATCTTCGTGAAATGAGGCAGGCAGAAAACTACTTCACCATTCTTCAAACGGAGCACGACTCCGCCTACCTCCACCAGTTTCTGGACTACTATCGAGAAGACATCAGACGCTTCTTTCCGTCCTTTGACTATTCGCCTACAGAACAGCATCTTGTCTGGTTCATCCTCCGGGATCTAGTCCCGGTTGGTCTCTTTATCGCCGAGCCAAAAGATTCGGCTGGATTGTTCGTCCATCTGGATTACGTGATACCGGGCTATCGTGATCTGCAACCGGGAAGGTTTCTCTATCAGCAGCAGGCCAAGCTGTTCCAGGAACAGGGAATAACTCACGTTGAGACCATACCCGAAACCGAAGAACAGCGTAACTATGTCGAGCGGATGGGCTTCGAGCCGGAGGCATCAGAAGTAGGCGAGGAAGTATATCGCCGTAGTGTTTAGATCAATTCTGAAAACTTCACTTTACAGCAAGGATTAAAAACATTGACCCAGAAGCAATCATGGTGCCTGGTACGTTCCGGTTCTTCACGTACTGTGGCTTCCACTCACTGGTTCAACCGTTATGCTTGCCGCTGTAGCGCTGTTTCGTCGAACGCGAGGCCCAGGACCACTATCATGCCGCCGATACCCCACAAGATCTGTACCATGTTCCTCCTGACCGCGGACTTCTCTGCCGGGACGTTGAGCCCGGGGTCATTCTTGCAAACCCGGATACGCCGGGCCACCTTAGAAGCCGACGTTTCCGGGTAGAAAGTATCCCGGGCATTAATCACGTCGGAGGAAAGTCTATGCCGCCGGAGGTAGAAGTACGAGAGGCGAGAGCGGAGGATGCGAAAGCTATCCACGCGCTGGCTTGCGAGCTGGCCGACGCCGTCGGGGACTCTTACCCAGAGGCCGAGGCGGTTCGCGGCCGCCTGGCGGAGCTTCTCGAAACGCCTTCGGCGCGCGCCCTGGTGGCTGAGGGCGAGGAGGGTATCCTCGGGCTGACGAGCTTCTGGATCAAGCCGGACCTGGCGCACGGGGACACCATCGTCGAGATACCGATGCTGGTCGTTGCGGAACGTGCCCGCCGTCGAGGCGTCGGTAACTTACTGATGGACCGGGTGTGGGATGCGGCCTTGGAGCATGGGGCGGGCATGATCGAGCTGATCGCCACCCCCGCCAACATCGCCGCCCGGGAGTTCTACCGCTCGCTGGGCTTTGTGGAGACGGACCACATCTCCCTGGAGTTCATGGGAGACGTAGACGACCCGCCGGGCTCCGAACAACAGTAGGAGAGCAACGCCGGGCTACCGATTATCGTAGCCAGTGTGACTAGGGCCGGAGGAGCAGGTATGCGGCGAAGGCGAGGATTGTTGTCAAGCCGGTCGAGACGAGCATTGCTCTAATGGTAGTGACTTCCTGGACTTTACGCAGCCCTATAGAGAGCAGAACGGCTCCCGCGTAGACGCCGGCCACCCATCGGAGCACCGGCACGGCCGAGAGCGGCAGGTAGAAACCGAGAGGATAGGCAATCGTCCGCCAGGTGACAACATACCCGAACCGGCCGCCCCACCCGCCCAGATGGTAGAGCCCCGCTATTAGAAGTGAGAGCGGCAGCGGCGCCAGGAGTGCTACGAGCGCCGGAAAAATACCTCCGGTGATGAGCCAGAGGAGAGTTGCCGGCACACCGGAGAACGCCAGGAACAGGCCCGGTGCGCGCACGTCCGGTATCCGGGGCAGAACCTCGAAGAAACGCACCGGGTGGGCGAGCAGGCCTGCTAATAGCCGCAGGTAGCTGGAGAAGGGTCGGGAGACGTCCCAGTCGCTTGCCCCGCCCCGGATCGTGTCCCGATTGTACCCGCGCTTCGCCATAGGAAGAGTATAAGGGCTGGTCGCTACCCCGGCGTGACCGGGCGACTTCGAGCATCAAGTCCGGGCGCCCATTGATATTTCGCGGCTTCTGTTCAGGTGTTCGCTTTGCGTCCCACTCTGCGCCTGATGTTAGGGATATTCCCGCCGGTAACCGAGCAACCCGCCGATGAACGCGAACAGTACCACCGGCGCGAACAGCGCCTTCCGTACCGGCATCGGCAGCCCGGTCAGATAAGCCATATCTCCGATATCGCGGGCCAGCACCGCAATCTGCAACGGGTTCCTGGGTAGCGAGCCGAAAGTCTTCCCGTCCCGCATGAGGCCGAGCAGCGTCTCGAACATGGTCTCCACCTCAAGTCCTGGACGGACTCCGGCCACAAAGCAAACTTCCTCCTCGTCGCTTGGGTTCCACCAGGTGTGGGGAACTCCCGGCGGACCGACCGCGCTCTGTCCGGGGTAGAGGATCAGTGACCGTCCTCCAACACGAACACCCAGACTCCCTGACACGACCTGGAAGCTCTCCTCCTGAGCGTGATGGACGTGCTCGGGGATGTTAGCGCGGGGCGGGGCGCAGTAGTCGAGCCGTACAGAACCATCCTCTGTTTCCCAGCTCGATTCGAGGACGCGGAACCTGTGCCCGAAGAAGCAGAACTCGTGTCCGATGAGAGGACTCTGCCTCACATTACCCTTCTCGATCATACGGCTTCCCTTCCCAGCGACACGATGGAGATATTGTAGGTCGGGGACGTGGAAACCACATCCCCATATGAACTATCTTCTGAATTTCGATACGGAGCGGCATGCGTGATCAACTTGCGCGCGCAGGCTGTGCGGTGGGTACGCTTTCCATTCTCAGGAGGGAGAGGCCCAGCCACGCTACGGCCACGTTGAGGGCGATGGTAGACAGGGGTACTGGGACGAAGGTGATCACCGTGCCGATTATGAGGAGAATGGCGGCGGTGCGCGGATAGACCCTGGCCCGGAGCGTGGCTACGCTGAAGAGCATCCAGCCCACGGGGAAGACTGTGAAAGTCATGCCGAAACCCACCGCCACCAACCCCTGCTCCCCGGCTCTGAGGACTTCGGGAAACTTCGCGGCGAGGTACGGTACGAGGAAAGCCTGGGTGAAGAAGAGGCCCACGAGCAACGCTGTTCCTACGAATGCGACGAGGAAGCCTATTAACTCCAGCCTGCCGGCGGCCTCCGACTGCCGGGCGTAGAGGCCGACCAGCCCGCCCAGGAGCAACACCGCGCCCGGCAAGAACAGCATCTGCTGGACGACGAACACGCCCGTAGTCGCCGACTCGACGTAGTTACTGTGGCGGACGAGAAGCAGGCTCAGGGAGTCCGCGATCACGAACAGCGTGCCTCCCGCCAGGGCCGCGAGCCCACCGTACCGGATGAGGGAAGAAAGCATGGCGCTCACCTCACCCTCGCGGGTTCAGGGGTGGCCGTTGCCGTCGCACGGGACTTGCCTGCCCGCAGCGTAAGGACGACGCTGGCGAGGGCGATCCAGAGCAGGAAGAGCAGGAACGCCGGCCCAAATTCCGCGTCGAGGAACGTCCCGTTGACCAGGCAGATGGGTGCGGTGATCGCCACCAGCAACCCGAGCCAGAGGGGCAGGACGCGTGTCTTGATGGCAACTATGGCGACGGCTGCCATCATCACGTCGATCGGGAGCACGGTCACGATAAAGGCGACGCTGTTCATCTTCTCCAGAACCTCGTGAAGCTGGGGGTCAAGTCCTTTCGTGCGGCTGGCGAAGCCTGGAGCGAGGCTGCCGAGCTTGATGGTGAGATCTGCGAGGCCGGCGCCGAAGGCGGTGATTGAGAGCCAGCCGCCCTCTCCCTCCGCCCGGCGCAGGATGCTGTAGAGGTAGCCGAGGAAGGGCAGGAATAGGAGCATCGCGCCCAACTCCACGATAATGACCCACTCCGCCTCGATGCCGCTGCTCGTAAACCCGAAGAGCAGCACCACGAACAATAACCCGCTGACGGCTCCGAGTCGGGGCCAGATCCATCCTTGCATTTCCGTTCTCCTTTTGAGACGCCGATAAACGATGCCCACAATGTACGAGCTCTGGTCGGTTAGGGCGTCATGCTGAGCAATGATTTCCAGGTAATCCTTGAGGATGATCCTCAAAGGCCAAGATCATCATCCATAATGATGCGGGGGCGGAGAAGAAGAGGTAGGTTACCGGGTATGAGCGTCAAGTGGCGAGAGCAAGCAACGAAGTGGGCTGAATGGCTCGTCGTTCTACTGTTGGGCGGCACGGCTCTCTATGAGATCTGGATAAGCCCGGGTGCGGCCTGGACGGGATCTACCGTAGTGAGTACCCTTCTCGCCGCCGCGATCATACTGCCGGTGCTCTTCCGTAGGCGCTTCCCTCTCGCCGTTCTCTTGACCATCCTTGCGATCTCGGCGGTCCAGTACGTGTACGGCGGGAACGCCTTTCAGCCCTTCTTCGCCTTCATGCTGGCCCTCTATGCGGTCGCGGCGCACAGCGAGCTGCGCCGGGCGGTACTCGGTGGGGTCATCGGGGGGATCGCGGTCATCGCGGCGGACTTCACCAAGCTACTGGAAAGCGAGAGCATCGGCGAGGTAGTGCCGGCATGGTTCTTCATCGCGGGCGTGTGGGCCTTCGGCCGGTGGATGCGCAGTCGAAGGTTTCAGACCAGGCAACTCGAAAACCGGGCCGCTCGCCTGGAGATCGAGCGCGAGGAGAAGGCGCGGATCGTCGTCGCCGAGGAGCGAGCCCGGATCTCCCGGAAGCTACACGACGTGGTGGCCCACAGCGTAAGCGCCATGGTGGTGCAGGCGCAGGCCGCCCAGCGCCTCATCGATGCCGAACATTCGGAGCTCCGGCAGTTATTGGGCTCCATCGAGACTACCGGACGACAGGCGCTCGTGGAGATGCGCCGCCTCCTTGGAGTCCTGCGCCGCACCGACGCGGATCTCTCCCTGACCCCTCAGCCCGGTCTCGACGACCTCGACGACCTGATCGGGCAGGTGCGCGAGGCCGGGTTGCCCGTGGAACTCCACGTCGAGGGCGAGCCTGAGCCGCTG
>JALYGE010000030.1 GCA_030777225.1 Actinomycetota bacterium | reverse complement strand
CTGGGTGTTCCCCGGCAGGTGAGCACCATCGTCGAAGGCGAAAGCCTCATCAACGACGGGTCGGCGCTCGCGGTCTACCGCGTGGCTATCGCCGCGGTGGTCACCGGCACTTTTTCGGTATGGGAGGGGGGCCTGAACTTCCTCTGGGTTGGCGGGGGCGGGATCGTCGTCGGTCTGGTCCTCGCCCGGGTGCTCCTGCCCCTGTGGGCCCGAGTGAGGGATACCTCCATCTTTATCGCGCTCTCGCTGCTGACAGCCTATGTCGTATACATCGCCGCCGAGAACTTGCTGGGCGTCTCGGGCATCCTGGCCGTGGTGTCTTACGGTCTCTACCGCGGGTGGCGGGACCCCAGGCTATTCCCCGATGCTTCCACGCGGATGCAGAATATCTCCTTCTGGCAGGTCTTGGTCTTCCTGCTAGAGTCGCTACTCTTTGTCCTGGTCGGCCAACAGTTGCCCGCCATCCTGACTGGCCTCCAAGGGTACCGGGTTGTGGAGGTCCTCCTCTACGCGGCGCTCATCTACGGCGTGCTCGTTGGCACGCGGTTCGCATGGTTCTTGACCACGCCCTCCCTGCACCCGGCGTTCGACCGCTTGCTGAGGGGTCAGTACCTGTACGCCCCCTGGCAGGAGAGGCTGGTGATGAGCTGGAGTGGAATGCGGGGAGCGGTCTCGCTGGCGGCCGCCCTCGCCATACCCTTCGCCACCGGGGCCGGAGACCCGTTTCCGGGGCGGGATCTAATAATATTTCTCACCTTCTCGGCGATCCTAGGCACGCTCGTTTTGCAGGGACTCACCCTGGAGCCCTTGATAAGAGCGCTGCGTCTGGAGTCAGACGAGCAGGCCGACACCCAAGCGGAGTTGAAAGCCCGTCTCGAAGGGGCCCGCGCCGCCCTCAGCAGACTAGAGCAACTGTGTACCGACGAGCGAGTCCCACCGGGCGCCCAGCAGCGCATGCGCGGGGATTACGAAGAACGCATCCGGCGCTACGCCTCCGGTCTCGAAGCCGGAGGCACCACGCAGGAGTACGTCGAGAGTTCGGTTGCCTGGCGAAGCTGGCGGCACGAGCTGCTTATCGCGGAGCGAGAGGCCGTAGCCAGCATGCGCGATCGGGGCGAGATCAGCCCGGAGGTGATGCGTCGCATCATGCGCGACCTCGATCTGGAGGAGTCTCGCATCGGCGGCTGAGGTTCGCTAACAACTATGCTCGACAGAGAACCTGAGCCTGCCAGTCGAAGCGCAAAGAAACCAGCGTCAAATGCTTATTCATCCGGCTTGAAGGGGTCTCTCGACCGCCATCTATCCTAGTAGAATACTCCTGTCCTATTCTAGAGGAGTCGTACATATGTCTTTCGCCAGAGGAGAACAACTGTTTTTCAAGGGCAAAGCAAGCGTACACGACCATGAGCCTGGCGCAGCGGGGGTGTGATGCGCGTTAGACGACTCTCCAGCATCGGAGAGGTGGGCCTGGAGAAGTGGCGCACGCTAGAACCGCCGGATTTTCCGTTTTTCGATTACGAATTTCTGCGGGCTCTGGAGAACTCGGGGAGCATCGGTTCGGGGAATAGATGGTCGCCGGCCTACCTCGTTTGCGAGGAAGAGGAATATCTTCTGGGGGCGTTGTGCCTATACGTCAAGACGGATAGCTATGGCGAGTACATCTTCGATTGGGATTGGGCGCACGCCTACCGGGAACACGGGCTTTCCTACTATCCGAAGCTGGTCGCCGCCGTTCCTTCTACACCCGCTACCGGGCCCAGGCTCCTCGTTAACCCCGAGTCCAGCGCCAGGTACGCGGAGGTTGCACGGCACCTGTTAGACGCCGCCCGGAAGCTGGGCGATGAGCTTGGGGTAAGCTCCTCACACGCGCTCTTTTTGCCTGAAGGCGAGATCGGCGAGTTCGAGAAGCAGGAGTTCAAGGTCCGACACTCGCTGCAATTTCACTGGCACAATCGCGGCTACAAGGCTTTCCCGGATTATCTCGACGCACTCGAAGGTAAGCGGCGGCGCCAGGTCTCCCGTGAGCGACGCCAACTCGGAGGGGAAGGACTGGAGATCGAACGTCTCACAGGCGCGTCGCTCTCCCCGGAACTGGCGACCACCATGTACCGGTTCTATACCGGTACGCTAGAGCACAAGTGGGGAATGCCCTACCTCACGGAGGCGTTTTTTAGAGACGTTTTTCGGACGATGGGCGACCGTATCCTGCTCGTGCTCGCCCGTGACGGGCTAACGCGGCGACCAGTTGCGGGCGCGCTCAACTTCTTCAAAGGCCAGACGCTCTTTGGTCGCTACTGGGGAGCCGCCGAGACGCGGCGAAACTTACACTTCGAGCTCTGCTACTACCAGACTATCGAGTTCGCCATAGAACGCGGTTTCACGCTCTTCGAGGCTGGCGCGCAGGGAGAGCACAAGCTCGCCCGGGGCTTTCTGCCAAAGATCACCTACAGCGCGCACGACATCCGGCACCCGGCGTTCAGGCGGGCCATCGGCCAGTACATCGAGGAAGAGAAAAGACACCTCGCCGGAACAATGGAGATGTACACCCGGCACAACCCGTACAAGAAATGAGGCAAGCCAGCTAGTAGCGGCGACCCCGCTGACGGTTGATGTCGAATTTGGCAGAGTCCGAAACGGCCATTACGGCCATCACGCCACACTGGACCGGGTCGCTAACGACCAGGTCGGCGGCATCCGGGACGCTGCCGGGCATGTTCAGCGAGAGCACGATAATGCCTTTCTTCCGGATCTCGCGTACCGCCCGGGTGACATCGCCCCCCATCATCGCGCCGGCCAGGACCAGGGCCACCGCCCTCGGGAGACGGGCGACGGCCCGGGCCGCCGCGGCCAGGTTCTCCTCGCCGACCAGCGGGATGGTATCTATGGAGATCCGCTCTCCCCGGATGTTGTGGCGGTCAGCCTCGGCGACCGCCCCCACCACTACCTGGCCTACCTGCGCCCCGCCGCCGACCACGATGATCCGTTTACCGTACACCTTGGCGAACGAGGGCGCCCGTTCGACCGTCTTCACGATCGGCAGCGTTTGGAGGTCTTCAATCAGGGTCCGTGAAGTTTCGTCGGAGATGTTTTCGAGCTCGAAGTAGACCGTCGAGATGTCCCCGTGTCGCTCGGCGATGTCCACGTAGGTAATGTTCGCCCGGTGCTCGAAGATTACGCTCGTCAGCGCGTTTAGCGCGCCGGGCTCGTCGGTTGCCCGAACCATCAACGCGTGAAGGTCGGCGTCCTGCTCTGCGATCCCACTCACCGACGCGCCCATCTCGAACGCCGCATCCCGAACCAGCCTCTCATCCAGCGTGCCATAACAACCGCATTTTACTCGCGCAGAGCCGGACGAACCGGAAAGTACGGGCTCGACCTTACCTATCCTTACAGAGCGTGGGCCGCAACGAAGCCGGTAGAAGAGCTTTTCGCCGGCAAAAACTAACGTTTTTCGCTGATTCCGACGACGCCGGCGAGCGTGCCGGAGCCATCCGCGTCTTCCTCCCTATCCCGAAGTATCTCCGGCAGGCTGGCATCGGGGATCAGCCCTAATTTCGCGGCGTGCCGGGCGGCTTCGACCGTGTCGTCTACGAGGAGCATCGGTATGCTGAAATACTGCATCTCGTCGGCGATGTCGCACACGGTCTGGCTCCGGCGTTTGTTCTGCACGTCCCGGATGTAGATCGCCCGGACGCGCCCCGGATACTCGCGGGAGATCTGGCCGTAAGTCTCGGCGTCTTCCTGACCGGAGTCCCCGATAAGGACGAACGGCAGGTCCGGGTAGTCGTTCATGATGCCGCGGATGACCTCCAGCTTGTGCTCCCGGTGGTTCATCCCCCGCAACACGTCTTTCAGGCCACCCCAATCTTTGAGAAAGAGGGGCCCCGCCGGGATGTCCTGAAGCTGCAGGAAGTCCTCCAGCAAGTCGTAGAGGTTCCACGGGCCGGTCGAGACGTAGAAGATCGGATTTGCCGCCTCACTATTCCCTCCACCGTGCAAGGTCCGGTAGAAAGCGGCCACACCCTCGAACGGCAACCGGGTATAGGCGTTCGAGAACAGCGTCAGGCGCAGCATACGCAGGAGGTTCGTGGCCTCGGTACGGACTATGGTGTCGTCTATGTCGCTGATGACGGCGAACTCGGCGCTTGTCGGTGGCACCAGCACGCTCCCGGTCGTCCGAGACTCTTTTTGGCCCGCTGCCTTAGGCCAGAGTAGCTCCAACTCTACCGGGTGCCAGCTCTGGTCTTCCGGCAATGTTTCTTGAGGTTCGAGAAAGACATCAACGAAACCCTCGTCGTCGGCGACGAAGACGCGATCCCGCCCCCCAAAGCGGGTCCGCACGCGGGCGCCGGGGACCTCGGCCGAGAGAAACCGGCGCACCATCGCCCGGAAGTTCCGCCAGGCGGGATCGTTCTCGGCGGGCAGCCGGACCTTTCTTTCTTCCAATACCCGGCCTTTGAGCCGGAGCCGTTGCCCCGTACCGTACCCGCTGTACGGTACTATGCCGACCTTCCCGAGTCGTCCACGCCGCAATTTGAGATGGAGCCTGAGCCGGTCGATACGAGGGTCCACCCACTCCAACGCGGCAAGAAGTCTCTTTCGCCAGTCGTACATCGGCCCCCTTCCGGGATGCGGTCTGTTCACTCTACCCGAAAACTGTACAGCATACGCCCGACGCGGGTCACGCAACCGGCAACAACTGGTAGTTAACCCCATGTGCAATTTTCTTTGAGGACTTGAACGAGAGAGAAGACCTCCCTACGCTCGGTGTTGACTCAATAGCACTGAACACAGCGGAGGTCTTCTGTTCATGGATCTTAGCACCTTCATCATC
>JALYGE010000029.1 GCA_030777225.1 Actinomycetota bacterium | reverse complement strand
TTCACTGCTGAGGCTCCGGACAGAGTCTGGACGGCGGACATAACTTACGTCCATACTCGGGAAGGCTTCCTCTATGTGGCCTTCATCCTCGATGTCTACTCCCGGCGGGTGGTGGGTTGGTCGATGGCTACCCACTTGCGTACGGAGCTCGTTGTGGATGCGCTGGAGATGGCCCTCTGGAGAAGAAAGCCTCCTGCTGCAGGGCTCATTCACCATACCGACCGATTGAATCCGCCCAGTACACGGCCCTCTCGTTCGGTAAGAGGCTTGAGGAAGCCGGGATAGTTCCTTCGATGGGAAGGGTGGGATCGGCTCTGGATAACGCCATCTCCGAGTCCTTTGTGGCGAGCCTAAAAATAGAACTCCTCCACAGGCATCGCTTTTTCAGTCGGGAGGCTGCCAGGACGGCAACCTTCGACTACATCGAAGGTTTCTACAACCGGGTTCGATGCCACTCGTCGTTAGGCTACCTGAGCCCGGCCGACTACGAGCAAGCTACAATGGAGGAGGTTGCGGTGGCGTAAGAGAAAACTGTCCGCCACCTCAGGGTAATTCCACCCGGCCCTTTCTCGCGCGGTCTAGACTGCACGGTTGTCCCGCTCAGGTATTTATGAGGAGTTCTAGATAACTTGGTGAATAAAAGGGGACAGGGCTGCTCTAGCCACGCGCTACGCACCGCACCATCCTCGCCATCACCTCGACCGCCTGCTCGTCGCTTAGACCCTGCCTCTCGCACCAGCGTGCGCCAAGTCTGGAAATCGAGTGCAAGCCCTATGGTGGCGCCAAGCAACACTCGCGTGGGCCCGTCGGAGACCTCCCACCCGACGGAGAGGATCTCTTTCATACGTTCCCAGCGCGCCTCTATGGGCTTTAGCCTGCGAAGCTCTGGCTGCGGCGGAAGGTATGCAGGTTTTGATCGCCGGAGCAAACATGGGCCGTCACGAAGCGTACCGTGCCCTGCTTGCCAGCGGTTTCCGCATCGAGATCCAGGGCGTCACGATGCATCGCCCCAACGAACCTGGCTACAACCGGCCTGACGGCTACATCATCGACGATTGGCGCTAACCGATCCTTCGGTCAGATACGGTTCGACCGCTTAAGACATAGACAACCGTCCGCGGCCTCGCGTAGCCGCGGACGGGCATCTCGCAGAGCTTGCATCGACGCACTCCTCCTCTACCAGGCGCGGTAGGTAGCTAAACCGTACCTATGCATAAGCTTCGCCATCGTCGCCCGACGGCTCCGACGAAAGGGTGGTGGCGCGTGGACTTAGAAACGTTCTTGGTATCCCTCTACGTGTTGGCGGACGACTGGTGGCAAGCCGACCGTTCGCCAACCGCACGCAAGCCCGGCCCAAGACCGCCACGACGCTTACCTGACAGACAAAGGGTTCTCCTCGGTCAAATGGGAGCGGCACCGGCTGCAAACCTACGGGGCATTGGTGGCAGCTACACCGAAGAAGAGTGACTGCAGGGCTTGGCCGAAGGCCGATCGCCGATGGGCAGCTGGAAAGCGACAGCTGATCGAGGGAGTAATCTCCCAATGCTGCGTCACTTGGCCGACCTTCTCATCTGAACAATTGCACATCAGCACTCGTAGGCGGGCACGTGGGCGACAGTGATTTCTCGCTTCGCGGCGGCTTCGAGGTCTACGTGATCGTAGCCGGTGGAGCGGGTGGCGATAAGGCGCAGGTTCGGCATAGCCTCCATCTGACCCCGACCCACCGCGGAGTAGATAAACGGCATCAAGACCTCTACGTCTTCGAGAGAACTACCGGACAGAACCTCACCGAGCGTCTTTGGCGCCGCCTCGAACGACACGGCATCAGCGAGGGGATCGGCGAGATAGTAGCCTTCCAACTCTTCGGTCTCGGTTGCTATGGCGCGTGGCTTGCTCTGCATGCGGGCCCCTTTCTGGAGACTATCGTGGATTACTGAACCGGCCGCTACCGGCCCCGGTTGCCGCCGGTGGCGGGTCTTAGCTGTCCCACGAGAGAGTCAACACCGTATTCCAGCATCGTGAGGAAGGCCGCGGCTGTTACTGGAGGCTCGGTGGCCGAGGGCGCGAGGCGCGGGTCGTCGCGCAGCAGGCCGTCCAGGTTGGCGACGCCCTGCAGCCCGCGCCCGGAGAACACGCCGCCGGCTTTGAGGACCCCGTGGGCCATGCGCGAGACGTCCTCGGCTTCCCGGCGTCCGGCGCGCTCCACCACGTCTAGGTCGGGAACTTCGGAGAGAACTTCGAGGTATGACTGCACGAGGGCTGCCCGGCTGGATCCGGCACGGGAGAGGGCGGAGAGGAGGGCGGGCCGGGCGAGTTGGCCGGTGATCTCATAACCCTGGACGTACTCGCGGGCCAGCGGATCCCGCCCCGACGCGAACCGCACCGCGTCGCGCAGCGTAGTCTCCCGTCCGGCCTGCTGGGCCATCGCCAGAGCCCCGGCGAGTGGTCCGTAGTCTTCGGCGGCCTCCAATGCCGAGGCAAACGGCGCGACTTCACCGGCGCCAAGCCGGGAGAGTATCCGGCCCGTGGGTTCTCCTAGCAGAGCTGCGCGGGCAAGCGGCGCGAGATAACCTGCCGCCCGGATGTCGTCGAACCCTGCCAGCCTGCGGGAGCCGAGCGTCGCCCGAAGGACGGTCTCCCCCACGCCTTGCCGTCCGGCCCCGGCGAGAGCCTCGCCGACCGGCGTGATGGTCAACAGCCGCTTTTCGTGGGCCACGGTCCCGTCCACGTAGCGCGAGCCCATACCCGGCATCGGCGCGCTGTAGGAGGTCGTCAGGGCCACCACCGCGCAGGCGGATACCTGGGTTTCGGGGACCGGGGGTATAAGCTCTCTGGGCTCCATGCCTCTTAGAGCGCCTTTTCGAGATCTCGCAGTACCTCGTCTACCTCCGGTTGGTCTTTGGTCGACGCTTCAACCTTTTTGGCCCGGACGACGCCCTCGCGGTCTATGACGAAGTAGGCCCGCTCGGGGAAGCCGACCTCGTGCTCGACGCCGTAAGAGGAGATCACCTCGTGGTCGAAGTCCGACAGCAACGGAAATTCTATACCCCGGTCCTCGGCGAACGCCCTGTGCGACCAGGGTGTGTCGGCACTGACCGCCAACACCTTCGCGCCCTTCTCCTCGAAGCGGTCTATCTGTTCCTGAAGCTGGCCCATCTGGTCCGTGCAGACGCTGGACCAGTCGCCGGGATAGAACAACACTACCGGCCCCTCTTCGGTGCAGTCTTCCAAAGCAATGCTCTCGTCCCAACTCTTCGAGGGCAGCGCGAAGCCCGGCGCTCTATCTCCAACCTCTACCGCCATCTACGCCTCCTGTCTAGCCTCCATCGGCGCTATTCTAACCCCGGCCTGCGGCCCTCCGCACAGAAACGGTAATATACGCGACGTCATGAAAAACGCGACGGCTTACGAGGAATTGGTGGACTACCGGCGCTCCGTAGCCGGGATATACGCCCGCGCCCGCGACTCGGAACTCGACGCGGCGGTCCGCTGGGAACGGTTCCGCGAAGAACGCGACCGGCTCTTTGCGGAGCACCCGCAGTCACCCTTATCGGAGGAGGAAAAGGATAGCTTCACGGGTCTCGATTACTACGAGTACGACCCGGCGCTGCGATACGCGCTGCCGGTCGAATACGACGTAGAATCCGGAACCATCGAGATCGTGCTGCAAGAAGATGGGCTCATACGGCTGCAGAGGTTCGGGCGCGTGCGCCTTCCCGTAGTCGGCGGAGAGCATTCACTCTCACTGTTCTGGGTATCGGGCTACGGCGGCGGCGTTTTCCTGCCATTCAGGGACGCGACCAGTGGTTCGGAGACCTATGGGGGCGGCCGTTACCTGCTGGACACCATAAAATACGCAGACCTCGGGTCCGAGGACGGGCGGCTAGTCCTGGACTTCAACTACGCCTACAATCCTTCCTGCGCCTATAATCCCCGGTGGCACTGTCCCCTGTCTCCGCCGGAGAACACCCTGCCGGTGGAGATCCGGGCGGGAGAGAGATCTTACACGGGACCGGGCGCAGCCGGGACAGACAACTTCTAGACGGAGAGGCAGCGGAGAGCTTTGGGAGAAGCCGAAAACTCGCAACTCATACCGGAGGACGCTTACGAAACCGACGCGCCGGAGGGAACCCTGGGCGCGGAGGAAGAGCTGTGGCTCGCGGACCCGGAGACCTACAAGCTCGCCGGCGGAGCGCAGAAGATACTCGCCTCCGCCCCGGAGGGGAACTTCACCGGGGAGCTTATAGACTGCGAGATCGAATCGAACACCGGCGTCCACGAAACGCCGGGGGACGTGGTTTCCGACCTCATCTCCCGCCGGAGAGAGCTGCTGGAACATGCTGAACGCCTCGAGCGGGTGTTGGGGACGAGCGGCACGCATCCCATCGGGGATTGGCGGGAGCAGGAGATCATCGACAAGCCCCACTACCACCGGCTGCGGGAGAAGCTGGGGTGGTTGATCCGTCGCAACAACACCTTCTCCATGCACGTCCACTACGCCGTGCGTAGCAAAGAGAAGGCCATCTACATGCTCAACCGGATACGGGGGTACGTGCCGCACCTGCTGGCGCTCTCGGTCAACTCGCCGCTCTGGCAGGGAGAGATCACAGACATGCAATCGAGCCGGGTCCTGATCTTCTCCCGCTCCATCCACCGCGCCGGCCTGCCGGAGCCATTCGATTCCTGGGACGCCTACACAAACTACGTGGACTACGTCTACCGTTCCGGCTCCATCCACGCGCTGGAGGAGATCTGGTGGGACGTTCGCCCTCACCCGAAGCTGGGGACCATCGAGTTCCGGGTCTGCGACGCCCAGGTGGAACCCTGGCGCAGCGAAGCGCTCATCGAGCTGTCCGCCGCCATCTGCGAGTTGCTCTCCGAAGAATACGAATCCGGCGACCTCCAGCCGATCCTCCCGAACCGCGAGATCGAGGAGAACAAGTGGAGCGCCCAGCGCTACGGTCTGTCAGATACGTTCGTGGACCACGTAACCCATGAATCCATAGAAACCCGACAGGCCATCGAGGCGCTCGCCGAACATCTGGAAGAGCAGACGGGCCGGGACCTCTCCGGCGTCGGACGCATCCTGCGAAACCCGACACAGGCCGACCGGCAGTTAGAAGTTTACGAGGAGACCGGCTCCACCCTGGAGGTCGCAAAAGACCTCGTGGAACGAGTCAGAGATTCCGTAGAGAAGAAGTAGGGCTCCGCTTGCACAGAGCCCCGGTCCAAAGGTCACTCTCTGTTAGCAAGGGTAATCCGCGTTGCGGCGGTAGTAGTTCCACCAGCAGATCGCGCAGCAGACCCCGTAGAACGTGACAAAGACATACAGCGCAGCTTCCGGCCCGCCGGTCAGCTCCGTCGAGGTCCCGTAGCTCTTGGGGATGATGAACGCTCCGTAGGCCGCGATGGCCGAGGTGAAGCCCAGCGCCGCGCCGGCTTCCTTGAGGCCGTTGCGGGCGGCTTCGTCCTGGCGCTCCTGCAGAGTTGTGGCCGCCTGAAGGGCTTGCTGCGTAAAAAGACGAGCGGCGGGGAATAAAGTTCCCTGTGCCGATTCCAAACAAAACCACAGTATAGTGACCGTTGTAGCGTTGCTGCTGGCTCTTGGGTTGGCCGCGATACATTTTTTCTCCGGCGGCCTCTCTTTTCTGGATGGGGTGCCTCGTAGCCGCTGGCTCTCTGTAGCCGGGGGCGTTTCGGTGGCCTACGTGTTCATACACCTGCTGCCCGAGCTTGCGGAGAACCAGGAGGTCATAGCCGAGACGGTTAGCGAGAGTTTCGCTTTTCTGGCGTTTCTAGAAGATCACGTCTACCTCGTCGCCCTTGTGGGGTTGGCGGTTTTCTACGGGCTGGAGCGGGCGGCCAAAGAGTCGCGCCGGCGGCAACCGGGGAGCCCGGAGAATGCCCCGGCGAGCGCCGGAGTTTTCTGGATACACATCGTCTCTTTCGCCGTCTACAACGCCGTGATCGGCTACCTGCTGTGCACCGCGAGGGCGGTTTCAGAGCCCTGGTGTTCTTTTTCGTGGCGATGGCCCTGCACTTCGTTGTGAACGACCGGAGCCTCCGGGAGCATCACAGGGCTATCTATCATAAGGTGGGCCGATGGTTGCTGGCCGGGGCTGTAGTTATCGGGTCGACCGCAGGGGCCTTCACGGAGATCTCCGAGGCGGCGCTGGCCGTGCTGATAGGGTTTCTGGCGGGAGGTGTGATCCTGAACGTCTTGAAGGAGGAGTTGCCGGAGGAACGCCGGAGCCGCTTTTCGGCCTTCGCGCTCGGCGCCGCCGTATACTCGACGCTGCTCCTCGCGCTGTGATAGACGAGGCCGCTAAGGACCTCCGGTAGTGGCAAGCCGAGCTCTCACCAACCGCGGCCTGTTGCGCGCGGCGCTGGTAATCTTCGCGTTGTTTCTGACGTACAGGTTTATCACGACGGTAGCGGCAGTGGCCCTACTACTCGCCACGGGGCTGCTGCTGGCGGTGGCGCTCTCCGCGCCGGTCGAGGCGCTGTATCGGCGGAAGGTTCCGCGGCCGGTCGCCGTCGCGCTTATAGTAGTTCTGGCCCTCGCAGCCCTCGGGCTCGCCGGGCTCTTCCTCTATCCCATACTAGCCAAGCAAGCCTCTCAACTGGCCGCCTCGCTCCCCGACGCGTTCTCGCAGATCATGGACCGGGCCCGGGCCCTGGCGAACAGGTTCGGCATCAACGTAGGCGGGGGAAGTAACGGCGTCTCGGCCCAGACCCTGGCGAGAGTGGCGCGCCGGGTACTCGGCGGGTTGGTCGGTCTCTTTAGTGGCTTGACGGCGTTTTTTACCGGCCTGATCGTGGTTCTCTTCGTTCCGCTCTACCTGGCGGCCCTGCCCGGGCCGGTAGTCAACTGGGTAGTAAGGCTCTTTCCACCAGAGAAAAGGGAACATACAAGAGAGGTCCTCGCCGAATCCCGCACGAGCCTTCTCCAGTGGCTCGCCGGGCGCCTCTTCTCGATGGCCGTGGTCGGCCTCCTCTCGACGGCGGCCCTATACCTCATAGGCGTGCCCGGCGCGCTGCTGCTCGGCATCTTCTCCGGATTGGTGGCCTTCGTCCCGATCATCGGCTCCATCGTCGGCGCGATACCGCCCCTGATCCTGGCTTTCGCCGGCAACCCGCTCGATGCTTTATGGGTGGTACTGGCGTACATCGCAATACAGCAGATCGAGAGTAACCTGCTGACCCCGCTCGTGATGCAGAAGGCAGTCTCGCTCCATCCGGTGGTGGTCATAGTCTCCGTAACGGTGGCGGGCGCCGCCTTCGGGGTGCTGGGCTCGCTTCTGGCGGTCCCCGTCTCCGTGGTGGCGGGCGTGCTAATCGAAGAGCTGTGGTTCAAGAGAATCGAAAACCAGGGGCAGGGAACTGACAGTGGCGGATGACCGGGGCCGCACAGATCTTCGCAACAAGCTGGAGGATCGTTTCGGACCTCGGGGCGAGGCGCTTTACATGTTCGTGTTGGGGTTTATAGCCATATCGGTCAACGGGCTGGTAGCGTGGGCGGTACGCCAGCCTTTGCTATTTCCCAGCCTGGCCCCGACGGTCTTCGTGCTTTTTAGAACGCCGTTAAGCAAAGACGCCTGCCCAAGAAACGTAGTCTTCGGCCACTTCGCGGCCATCGTCTTGGGACTCGGCGCGCTTGTGGCCTTCGGGTTTTACGATGACCCCAGCATCTTGCAAGAAAGCGTAACATTGCTCCGGGTCGTAGCGGTCGCGCTCTCGCTCGCCCTTACAGAAGCAGTATTGGTATCCTTGAACATGCCCCACCCCCCGGCGGCGACTACGACGCTTCTGGTGAGCCTCGGCGTGTTCAAAACTCCCGCTGAGCTGATCTCGTTGGCAGTCGGCATAGTGCTGGTCACGGCCGTCTCCTGGATCTTGAACCGGATATTGGGCGTCCCGGTACCGGTCTGGTCCCCCAGAGAGAACCCCGAGCAAGGAGCGAGTTAAGTCGTAGTATCTCCGGCCGGCTCTACGGAGGTGGCGATCATTGAAGTGTGTCCAGCCCAGTAGGTAAACACGCCATCAGCCAGCCCGGCGCCGATCATGTCTTCAATCGTCTGGGCGTCGGATTCCCGAACCGGGCTCGTGACCTGCGATCTGTCCCACTTGGGCTTCCACGTCGGGTACTTTATCCGGGTCTTTCACTACCAGCAACCCGTCGGCGCCTTCACCGTAGCGGGTCGAGGCCGAGTCCTCGTTCCTTTCACCACCAATCTCGAAGGTTAGAGGGCTGATCACCTCCGTCACCTCTCCGGTCACCGTCGCCCGAACACCGTAGAAAGCGTCGGAGTTGCCGAGGACCTCGTCCACGGTCGCCGATTCTGCCGTCTTCTCCCGAACAACGGTCTCGGATTCCTCGTTGATACTCGACCCGGTACAGGCGTCTAACTGGAATAGGAACAGCAGGAGCGGTACCGCTACGGCGAAGCCCCATACGTTATAGCCCTTGCTACCCTGTCTTTGTCTGCCGACCAAGCGGTTCCTCAAGTTCGAGACCTCCAAATCCCTCGCTGACTACTTCTCACTACTTATGGTCCACGCTTTTATGAACCGTTCCCGGCTTTTCTACCGTAGAACCTGGTGAGTGGAGCGGCGCTCACGCCGTGAACCAGCACGGAGACGCTTATCACGAGGCTGCCCACCACCCACACCTCTTCCAGGCCAACGGTGTGCTCTGCAAGGGTAGCGTAGTAGAGCGCCGCCACCCCGATGGGTCCGAACCATCCCGTGAACAAACCGTCCTGTGTGCCCTGCATCCTGGGAACTAGGCCCGCCAGGGACAGCACCCACGGCGGCCGCCGGAGCAAGAGGATCAGGCCGGCCAAGACCGGACCTTTCCAGCCAAGACCCACCCACTCGCCCCACGGCAGACTGAGACCCAACAACACGAATATGGGCAGCACGAAAAAGCGGTTTACCGACTCATCTATTCGCTCTTCCTGCTCTTCTGTGTCGGCACTTATCGCCATGTTGAACGCGACGCCTGCGGCGAAGACCGCGAGAATGCCGTCCGTTCCTACGAGCCGGGTGGAGCCGAGCGCAGTCAGCGCGAGGGCGATAGAGTAGGCCAGGAAAGAAGGATTCCGGATCTCCCCGTGTCGCCGCGCCCAGTCGAGGGCCTTGCCGGCCACGTACCCGATCAAAGCCCCGATAATGACGGCGCCGAGCACCTCCCAGAGTATGACGCGGGTTATCCAGTGCAAGATAGCCTCTCCCGGGGGCTCCTGGATCATGAGGATCGCCAGGAACACGAACGGGTAGGCGAGCCCATCATTGGCCCCGGACTCACCGGATAGCAGGTACCTTATGCGGGCGGGCAGGTTGTTCTCGGCGACCTCGCCCTGCACTATCGAGGAGGCGACGACCGGGTCGGTGGGGGTCACGATAGCCCCGATCAGCATCGCCACCCAGAACGAGACGCCCAAAATTGCGTAGGCCAGCAGACCACTGGCGACGAACATCAACACCATCACCGGGCCGAGCATCACGAGCAGAGAGCGCCAGCGGCTGAAAGGATAACCCTTGGGCAGCCTGAGAGCTATCTCCATCAGCGAGATCGCCACGGTAAGCCGGGCCGCCTGCTCCAGTATCAGCGTCTGGCCGCCCCACGCCGCCGGGTCCAACACCCCGAAGACAGCCGGGCTGAGCAGGACCCCAGCCAGCAGGGCGACCAGCGGCACCGAGAGGAAGCTGCGCTTGATCGGCGCCGAAAACAGGCCGATCACCAGTACCACGGCTCCTATCGTTAGAAGGACTATGTTGAGTTCGCTCACCTCTTGCTCAAGATTCCTCGCTCATCGTTCTGCAAAGACGTCGAATATACAAACGGCTGCTAGTTTAGGGAAATATGATCCGACTATTGTAAGTTGTTTGTAAGGTTTCTATAAATAATGTCCAAAACGGATCGGTAGCCAGCCTGCGACCGGAACCCTTTTGTGGGCTGATATGGCAGGGTATAAGGTATTCATGAACTTCAGGTTCCAGACAAAGTCGGCAATTGCTGCGGTAGCCGTCGTGGTTTCCTCCATTGCGGCGATGCTGCTGTACGTAATACTTGCCACCGACATCTCTCCGTTCGAGCCACTTTCGCAGCGTGTGATCGAGGGCGCCGCAATCGCCGCCATCCTGGCCGGAGTCCTGATGCTGCTATTGACGCGCCTGATCACCCGTAAAGCCGAGCTCCAGAAAGTCAAGGAGAAAGACGAAACGCTCATCGCCATACTCGACAATCTAAAGGAAGGTGTACTGGCTACCAACCTCGAAGGTCGCGTCATGTTCGCCAATCCATCCGCCTGTTCCATAATGGGCATCGAAGAGGCGGCGGAAGACCCCGGAAAGCTTCAGAAGCTGCCAAACCCCTGGGAAGACTTCGACCTGCAAAGAGCGGTGATCCGCTGCGCGGAGAAGCGAGAGTGCGGCGAAGCGCGGGTGCAAGGTAGCGAGTCTTTGCTGCGGATAAACCTGGAACACATGCCCGCGTTCGACGAGCACAAGGGCGGGGTGCTGGTGGTTATTCAAGACCTATCGGAGGGCCGGCGGCTGGAGGCCAACCAGCACCGCTTCCTGACAAACGCCGCCCACGAACTGCGCACGCCGCTCTCCAATATCGCCTTCGCTGCAGAGCTTCTGACCTCTGGCGCCGACGAAGACCCCGAAGTCCGGCGACGCTTCCTGGATCACATACTCGCCAGCGCCCGCCGGATGCAGCGGCTCTCCGAAGCCCTGCTGAAACTCGCCCGCGTAGGATGGGACGGCCGCGAACCGAACATAGAGCCGACGGCCCCCGAGAAAGCAGCCCAAGCCGCAATCGCGAGCATGCGGCCTCTGGCCGAAAGCGCCGGCGTGACGCTCAACTGCAAGGGAGACGCCACTACAGTGCTCGCCGACGCGACGCTGCTGGAACAGGCGCTCCTGACCCTGGTGAGCAACGCGATCAAGCACTCCGCCGAGGGCGGCGAGGTGACGGTGCGCCTCGACGGAGCAGTGATTCTCGTGGAAGATCGAGGCGGCGGAATAAGCGAAGCAGATCTCCCCCACGTCTTCGAGCGCTTCTACAGGGGCGCAGACGGCTCCGGAGGGTTCGGTCTCGGTCTCTCCATCTGCAAAGAGATCGTCGAGAGCATGGACGGGGAGATCTCCATCCGCTCCGAAGAGAACAGGGGCACCACCGTCCAGATAAAACTGCCGGAAGCGGATGAGGAATGACCAGGATACTGCTCGTCGAAGACGAAGCCGCGATGAGAGACATGGTCAGCTACGTGCTCGACCGCGAGGGAATGGAAGTCGAAGCCGCCGGTAGCGGCGAGGCCGGCCTGGAGACTTTCCAAAACGCGGAAGGTTCTTTCGACCTCGTAATACTGGACGTCATGCTCCCCGGCGGCATGGACGGTATGGAAGTGTGTCGCAGGATCACCGCGACCAGCAAGGTGCCGGTGATAATGTTGACCGCCCGCGACGACGAGACGAGCGTGGTCGTGGGCCTGGAAGTCGGGGCCGACGACTACATCACCAAACCGTTCAGCCCCCGCGAACTCGTAAGCCGGGTGCGGGCGCACCTCCGGCGCCAGCGCCTGAACTCTCAGACCACAGAGCAAAAAATACTCGTATTTCCGGAACTGGAGATAGACCTGCTACGACACCAGGTACGGGTTCAGGGAGAGGAAGTGGAACTCACTGCGGCCCAGTTCACGATACTGACGCTGCTCGCCTCGCATCCCGGCAGGGTCTACTCGCGGAAGCAGATCATGGAGCCTATCTGGGGCAGCGAGTTCGCGGGTGACTCCCGGGCGGCGGACGTCCATATTCAGAACATCAGGGGAAAGATAGAGTCCGACCCCAAAAATCCGCGCTACGTTCAGACCGTGCGCGGCGCCGGCTACAAGTTCGCCGAGCCTACCTGAAGCGCATCCGGCGCGAGATCTGCTTGAAGAGCAGGCTCCGCACCCGCTGGTTCTTGAGTCCTTTGGTGATTACCCGCCGCGCGGTCTTGCTCTTGAGTAGTCTGAGAGCTATGGCTTTCTTCATCTAACGACCTCCCGTGGTCCGGGCCCCGGCTACGCGCTCTTGCGGAGCTCGCGGCGGAGCTTTTTCTTGAGCAGTTCGAGGAGCGCCCTCTCTTCTTCCGTCAGGTCACCCTGTTCGGCGGCGATAGCCTCTTCTATCTGCCCTCCGTAATAGGCTACCACGGAACCTTCCAGATAGTGATCTATGACCCGCGGGCTGATGTACGAGGAGCGGGCGATGTCGCGGGTATTCCCGAGCCTCTCAGCCACCGCGTCAACCGCCGCGAGAACGTTCTTCTCGGCCTGCTTCATCTCCCCTACGGGCCCGACCTCCGCGAGCCGGAGCGCCGCCAGCAGCGTCCCCGCCCAGGTTCGGAAGTCCTTGGCCGTGAACTCGTCGCCCATAACTTCTTTTATGTAGGCGTTGAGGTCGCGGGACTTTACATCCCTCAGCTCCCCGTCCTCGTCGTAGTACTTGAAGATCTCATACCCTGGTAGCGCCGCACACTCCTCCACGATGCGCCGCAGCTTTTCGTCGGTAACAGCCTTGCGCTGTACCCGGCCCCACTTGCCGGTGTACTCGAAGATCATGGCGTCGCCTTCTATCCGCAGGTGTTTGCGCCGCAACGTCGCTATGCCGTAGGTTCGGTTGTTCCTGGCATACCGCTCCTCCCCGACACGGAAGTAGGCGGTGTTCATCAGGCGCGTCATCGCCGCCAAAACTTTCTCCCGGTCGAGCTTCTTGCGCCCCAGGTGTTGGCTGGTAGTGTGGCGCATCTCCGGCAGCGCGTCGGCGAACCGCAGTATCTTGTCGAACTTCTCGCGCTCTTTGCGCTCACGATAGCGGGGATGGTAGATATACTGCACCCTGCCGGCCGAGTTGTAGCCCACCGCCTGCATCCTGGCCGACGGGCCGCGGGCTATCCGGGCGTCCTCCCAGGCGGGCGGCACCTTGAGGTTCTCTATACGCGACAGGACCCTCTCTTCCCGCACTTTCTCGCCCGTATCCGGGTAGCGGTAGAAAAAGCCCCGCTCCTTGGAGCCCAGCCGTCTTATACCCGTCTCGAACAGCACATGTCCGCCCATCTAGCTCCTCGCAGATCGCCGACTTTGCATTTATACCAGGAGGGCACGCGATGCAGCAGCGAGACGACGCGTAAACAGCTCCGTCCGGACGCCTCGGGGCGGTGTTGAGTTACGATGGGACCGATCTTCAGCCCCCATGTGCCCCGTTTCTCTCGTCCACGCGCCCGCGCTGAGGCTCGACCGTGTACTTCGGGTCGCGCGCCGACTGGAAGCCGGCCCTGAAGACCGACCATCGCTCGAAGGCGACGCCCGTGAGTATGAGCGCGCCGCCGACAGCGGCGGCCAGCCGGCTCTTGCGCCCGGCAAGAGCCGTGAGGGCGGCGCCCGCTCCAGAGAGCGCCTTTGAGAGGTTGTCGTAGCGCCCGGCCTTCTCTCTTTTGTAAGGCTCGGCGAGTAGCCCGCCCAAGCGACGTTTCATCCACTCCATGGTACCGATCCCGGCAACGGCTCCGCCTACGGCCAGCCGGCGCGCCGGCCCCGCAGCTCCCACTGGGGTCAGGATCGCCGCCGCGGCGCCGGCGCTGGCCGCGGAGTTCGCGGCGAACACGAGCGGCAGCTCGCGCCGGGCTTCATGCCACACCGGCACGGAGGTGTCCGAGACGAGCACCGCGGTATAAGTAGATAGGGCCGGACCGAGCAGAGCCGCCGCCAGCTCGGACCCGCGTCCCAAACGTCGGAACAAGCCGAGCATGTCGCCCACCACCGCGGCTCCCGCCATGGGTCCGTAGGCGGTGAGCAGCCAGGTACCGAGGCTCATCGGCGAGGTCGGCTTGAAGACCCGGAACATGTTGTAGAAGCGGTCGGGGCGTCCGAGGTCGGAGATAAGCAGGACCGGGCTCACCGCAGCCCCCCCGAGAGCCACGAGCAGCGCCCGGCGGGCGAGACGGTCGTTACCCATCACGCGGGCGGCGATGGCAAGGTTCGAAGAGGCCCCGGCAAGGCCGCCGGTGAAGAAGTACCACGGGATCTCCCAGGTCCACTCCGGCTCCTTGAGCACGGGCCGCCCATAGTACGAATCCGTATGCCGCTGCTCCGGGGCGGAGACCGAGCTTCGCGGACGGGTCTCGCTCATCGCGCACCTCCCACAAACGCCGTGAGGACCCCGACGGCCAGGGCACCTGCCGCCACGGCCGCGGGACCCCACAGGCTCTCGAACTTGCGCGTCACCACCTCCGGGGCGGGCGGCAGCCCGTAGACCTCGGGCTCGTCCAGGAGCAGGAAGAACGCTCCCATGCCGTACTCCTTCTCGTCGGCCCCGTACAGCCGGGCATCCGTGACGCCGGCCTCGACCAGCATCTCCAGGCGTCCGTTGGCCTTCTCGCGCAGCTCATCTAAGGGGCCGTACTGGATCGAGTCCGTAGGACACGCCTGGGCGCAGGCAGGCTCCATCCCATCCTTCTGTCGGTCGTAGCAGAGGGTGCACTTCCACACCCGCCCGTCGCCTTCACGCTGGTCGAGCACCCCGAACGGGCAGGCGGGCACGCAGTAGCCGCAGCCGTTGCAGATATCTTCCTGCACCACGACGGTCGCAAACTCCGTGCGGAACAGCGAGCCGGTCGGGCAAACGTCGAGGCAGGGAGCGTTCGTGCAGTGCTTGCACACGTCCGAGCTCATGAGCCATCGGAAGTCCCCGCCCTCGCCGTCCTCGCTCGCGGGCGTGACGAGCCCTGCCTCCTGCTCGACCTTTATCGGCTTGCGCTGCTCGATAAACGCCACGTGTCGCCAGGAGTCGGCCCCAAGCTCGCCGGTGTTGTCGTAGGACTGTCCGGTGAACTCGAAGGGCAGCGCGGGGACCTCGTTCCACTCCTTGCAGGCCACCTCGCAGGCTTTGCAGCCGATACACACCGTGGTGTCAGTAAAGAAGCCCATGCGGGGCCGGCCGCCCCCGTACTCGCGCCGGCCCAGCGGAATAACGGGCCGGGTCTCCAGGGTCTGGCGCCCCTCGATGTTGTAGGGGTCCGGTCCACCGGAGCCGGGAATTATCCGGGATTCGCTCAAGACTCCTGCCCTCCTCCGTTCTGGCTCTCCACGCGCCGGCGGTAACCCTCGACGAACTCCGTGAGGGCCGGTCCGCGCGGCCTCCTTCCGGGCTGGATGTCGCAGGTCGCCACCTTGTACTCGCCGATATGCACGTTCGGGTCGAGCGCAAGGGCGAGAAGATCATTAGCCGAGTCGCCGGTAATCACGCCCTTGCTGCCCCAGTGATAGGGGGTCCCTACCTGATGGACGACCCGATCCTGCACCTTGAGCGGCACCAGCCGGTCGGTGACCATGACGCGGGCCTCTATGGCGGTCCGCATGGTCACGATGGTGGCCCAGCCGCCGTGCTCCAGGCCCCTCTCTTCGGCCAGTTCCGGCGAGACCTCGCAGAACATCTCGGGCTGTAGCTCGGAGAGGTGGGGCACGGTGCGGGTCATGGCGCCCGCGGTGTGGTGTTCGGTGATCCGGTAAGTCGATAGCACGTAAGGGAAGACCCGCGTGCCCGGATGACCGCCCGAGGGGTTGTAGCGGTTGTCGTCGCGTTGAAATACCTGGCGCGCCGGGTTGGACTGCTGGCCGTAGAGGACGTTCTCGAAGGGAGACTCGTGAGGCTCGTAGTGGGTCGGCAAGGGTCCGTCGGTGAGCCCGGAGGGCACGAAGAGCCAGCCGCGCCCGTCGCCCTGCATGATAAACGGGTCGTCGCCCCGGATGGCGTCCTCGGCCCGGGCGTCGTCGGGCGGCTCGTAGTCGGGACGCTTGGTCGGGCTGAAGTCCGGCACGTCGTAGCCGGTCCACTGCTCCTGGTCCTCATCCCACCAGACGTACTTCTTGCGTTCGGACCAGGGTTTGCCCTCCGGGTCGGCGGAGGCGCGGTTGTAGATGATGCGCCGGTTCATCGGCCACGCCCAGGCCCACTCCAGGGCCGTCCAGTCGTCCTGCTCGTAATGGGGTTTCCTGCGCGCCGCCTGGTTCACCTCGTCAGCGTAGATACCGCAGTAGATCCAGCACCCGCACGCCGTCGAGCCGTCGTTCTGTATCTGGAGGTAACTGCCGAGGGCGTCGTTGTTCTCGTCCCAGCCGTTGATCTCCCGCAGCACGGCCTCCGCATTGGGCTCCTCTGTGCCGCCCTCCGTCGGATAGTCCCACGTAAGGTCGAGCACGGCCCGGTCCTTCGGGTCGTCGGAGTCCGCGAGCTTCTCCTTTACTTTCTTGCCGAGGTGGTACATGAACCACAGCTCCGAGCGGCAGTCGCCTTTGGGCTCGACCGCCTTGTGGTGGAACTGCACGAGCCGCTGGGTGTTGGTGAAAGAGCCGTCCTTCTCGGTGTGGGAGGCGGCGGGCAGAAAGAAGACCTCGGTCCCGATCTCCTCTGTCTTCAGTTCACCGGTCTCTATCTCCGGCGAGTCGTACCAGAAGGCGGCGCTCTCGGTCTCCGAGAAGTCGCGCACCACGAGCCAGTCAACGTTCGCCAGAGCCAGCCTCTGGAGCTTGCCGTTGGCCGCGCCGACGGCCGGATTCTCGCCCATCACGAAGAATCCCTTGCACCAGCCGTCCACCATGCCCATGATCGCCGGGTAGATCGAATGGTCCCCGGTGAGGCGCGGCAGGTGGTCGAAGCAGTAGTCGTTCTCCTCGGTGGCGGCGTCGCCGTACCAGGCTTTGAGGAGGCTGATCATGTACGCCTCCATGTTGCCCCAGTAGCCGGTCGCCGGGGCGTTCATCTCGACGTACTCCTCCAGCGTCTGGTGGGCGTGGGCGTGGGGCATCGGCAGGTAGCCGGGGAGGATATTGAACAGCGTCGGGATGTCGGTGGAGCCCTGGATCGAGGCGTGCCCCCGCAGCGCCAGGATGCCGCCGCCGGGACGCCCGATGTTGCCCAGAAGGAGTTGCGCGATGGCCGCCGCCCGGATGTTCTGGACGCCGACGGTGTGCTGGGTCCAACCCACCGCGTAGCAGAACGCCGAGGTCCGCTCCCGTCCCGAGTTCTCGCACAGCGTCTCGGCGACCTCCAGGAAAAGCTCCTTCGGGCAGCCGCAGATCTTCTCGACCATCTCCGGCGTGTAGCGACTGTAGTGCTTCTTGAGGATCTGGAAGACGCACCGGAGGTTCTCCAGCGACTCGTCCATCTCGGGCGGCTCGCCCGCCGTGAGGTTCACCCCCTGGGCGCCGTGGGACTGCTCGCCCATTGGCCCGCCCTGCTCCCGCTTGCCCGCCGCGGACTTCATCTGCGCACCCTTGTACTGCCACATTGACGGGTCGTAGGAGCCGCTCTCGGGGTCGTAACCGGCGAACAGGCCGTCGAGGTCCTCGGTGTCCTGGAAGTCCTCGTTGACGATCACCGGCGCGTTGGTGTAGTGGACGACGTAGTCTCGGAAGTATTTTTCGTTCTCCAGGATGTAGTTGATGACGCCGCCCAGGAAGGCGATGTCGGTGCCGGCCCGGATCGGGACGTGCAGGTTGGACATGGCGCTGGTGCGGGTGAATCGGGGGTCCACGTGCATGACCTTCGCGCCCTTCAGGCGGGCCTCCATCACCCACTGGAAGCCCACGGGGTGGTTCTCGGCCATGTTGGAGCCCATGATCAGGATGCTGTCCGAGTTCTGCAGGTCCTGTTGGAAGGTGGTGGCCCCTCCCCTACCTAGCGAGGTCCCCAGACTGGGGACCGTGGAGGAGTGTCATATGCGGGCCTGGTTCTCTATCTGCACCGCCCCCATCGCGGTGAAGAACTTCTTTATGAGGTAATTCTCCTCGTTATCCAGCGTGGCGCCGCCGAGGTGGGCGAAGCCCTGGGTGCGGTGGAGCTTGGCCTCTCCCTCCTCCGTCTGCTGCTTGTCTTCCCAGGTCTCGTTGCGGGTCTTCAAAACCCGGTCGGCGATCATGTCCATCGCCGTATCCAGGTCCAGATCTTCCCATTCAGTTCCGTGGGGTCTGCGATACTTGACCTTGTACTCCCGCACCGGACTCTGAATCAGTTGCCGGGAGGCCGCCCCCTTGGGGCACAGCCGGCCACGGGAGATGGGGCTATCGGGGTCGCCTTCTATCTGGGTGACCTCACCGTTTTTGACGTAGATGTTTTGGCCACAACCTACCGCACAGTACGGGCAGATAGACTTGACTACCCTGTCGGCCTCTCTTGTGCGGGGCTGTAGCCCCGCCGACACCGAAGACTGGACCGATTCGCCGAGCCCCGGAGATCTACTTCTAAGCTGGCGCAACACCGGCCAGGCCGCGATGGATTCACGAAGACCCAAGTTCTCCTCCTTTACTGCAACACAGCTTCGAAACCTTCCGTGCAACGCGCTGCCTCATACCACCGCTCCACTTCAGCTTACTCGTTTTGTAGCCCCCTGCAACCGGGACGCCCAGAGAGACCTTGCTACCAGAGCGAGGATCTCTATAAGACGCACGAGCTTTGCCTCACTAGCCTTTTTGCACGCCGGGCTGTCCGACGCCCGGCGCGAACCCCGGCTCTTGCTGCTTGTGTCGGGTCATGCCGACCGGCAACACCGCGCGCCCAGCAACCGCTTCGAACATTAGGGCGCTGGCCGTGTACCAGGCACACACCGCCGAGATAACGAACGTCCAGCCGCCCAGCGCCGCCCAGCCCGAGACCGTCGAGCTACCAACGAACTCCGCCACGGCGGTAAAGGCTGATCCCAAAGCCAGCGTCCCCAAGACCGCCGTGAGCGCCACGTTCTCCCAAGCCGCCGCTATCGCGCCCATCAGCGTGATCCAGGCCAGGGCCACGAACCACATGCCGAAGGCGGGGAAGGCTCCCTGGGGCTGGGTGAGAGTTCCGGTAGCGAAGAGCAACTCCAGGATACCCCAGCCGACCCAGAACGAGCCCCACATCCCGTGCATGGCCGTCGCTATGGCGTCGCGGGCCTTATAAGACCACATGGCGGCAGTAAACTGCGCCACCCCGCCGAAGGCCGCGGCGAACGGCCAGATGTAGCCCGTACTCTGGCTGTCGCCCCACCACCCGGCCACGTGGGAAGCGAGGATGAGGGTGGCGCCGGCAAAACCGTAGAGCCCCAGAATCGAAGGCGCCGCTATCGGCTGCAAATAGACTTGGGCCCTGGGCTCCTCATTTGACCTTTCTGCCATAGACATCTCCTTTGGCCACCGTTTCCCCTACGGTAAGAATGTTATTATTCCCTGACCATGCTTCGGTAAGCTTCCGGTAAATATTCTGTTACGATTCGGTAAGCTCGGCCGTTCGTGGAGTGGCTGGAGTGGTAAGGTACGCGCCCGTCACCGGTCTGTCCAGGATAGGTGAACGAGATGCGCACCCTGCCAGGCGCCTCGCGCTTGTGGTCGAGTAGCCGTGTTCCGCGGGTGCTCTCTCGGCAAGCCGCAGAACCCTCTACTCCGGTCCGGCCAGCTACATCCAATGCCGTGTCCGCAGGGTCGCATTCAGCGAGCGGAGACAGCCATTCCTATCGGCCGCTAGGGATAAGAAGTCTCGGTCATGGGAGTGATAACCGACTCCTGGATCACCGAATCGGACGGCTGGCAGACCATAAACAGTAGGGTGTTGGCAACGGTCTCCGGCGGCTGGAGCGTCGCCGGGTCGGGCGGCGGATCGAGGGTACGGAAGAAGTTGGTCCGCATCCCGCCCGCGACGACAGCCATTACCCGGACGCCATGCTGGCGGCTCTCGGCGTGGAGCGCCTGGGTAAGACCCATGAGACCATGTTTAGAGGCGGCGTAGGCCGCCGCGTTCTCCCAGCCCTTCTTCGAGGCGGTCGAGGAGACGTTCACGATCTGGCCCGATCCCCGCTCGATCATGTGCGGCAGGATAGCCCGCGCGAGGAGCCACGGCGCCCGGAGGTTGACGTGCTGGACCCGGTCCCACTCCTCCAGCCTCAGCTCGGTCGCCGGGCGGATAAAGTCTACCCCAGCGTTGTTGATGAGGATGTCTATCCGTCCCTCCTCGTCGAAGACGCCGCCTATGGCCTCCTCGATCGAGGCGGGGTCCGAGACGTCCAGGTAGACCGCCCGTCCGCCCGTTTCTTCGGCGACCTCCCGCAGCCCCTTCTCGTCAATGTCGCCGCACACTACCCGCGCGCCGTGCTTCGCGAACACCCGCGCGGTAGCCGCGCCCAGGCCGCTGCCTGCGCCCGTGATCACGGCGACCTGGCCGCCGAGGTCCAGCGTTATTCGTCCGTTATCTACCATTCCAGATCCTCTCCGTAAATTCGGTGCGAGTTGAAAGACACTATAGGCTTTGTTCCCACAAACGTGCAAGAATACTCAACGATGGACGATCTCCGAGTAAAGAGAAGCCGGTGGCCTCTCGACCCACCCGAGGTGCCTGTGACGGCGGCCGACCCCCGAGTGTCGGTGGTGGTCGCCACCCGCAACCGCGCCTCCGAGTTGCTCACCACGCTCGAACACCTCCGGAGCCTGCCGGAGCAGCCCCACATAGTCGTGGTGGACAACGCCTCCACCGACGGCACCTCCGAAGCCGTGCGCCGCCACCCGGAGGTTGAGGTCGTCACCCTCGCCGAAACCTCGGGGGCGCCGGACGCAACGTCGGGGTCCGGCGGGTGAACACTCCGTACGCCGCCTTCTCCGACGGCGATTCGTAGTGGTCGCCGGGCTCCCTCGCGCGAGCGGCAGACCTTCTGGATGCCCACCCCCGGCTGGCCGCGCTGGCCGCCCGAACCTTGGTCGGCCCGCAGGAGAAGAGAGACCCCATCTGCAACGCGATGGCGAACAGCCCCCTCGTGGCAGAGCCGGGCATGCCGGGACCGCCCGTGCGAGGTTTTCTCGGCTGCGCGGTGGTCATCCGCCGCTCGGCCTACCTAAGATGCCGGCGGCTATAATCCTCGCCTACGCATCGGGGGCGAGGAGGAGCTGTTGGCTGCGGACCTGGCCGCCGCGGGATGGGTGCTGGTCTACGTGGACGAGATCATAGCCCACCATTACCCCTCGAAGATCCGAGACTCCGTGGAACGTCGCCGCTCCAGCACCCGAAACGCCCTGTGGTTCGCCTGGCTCCGGCGGCCCCTCTCGACCGCCGCGCGCCACACGCTGCTGGCCGCGAGAGCCGCCCTGAAAGACGCGAACGTTCGGGATGGCCTGGTCCAGGCGCTCCGGGGTCTGCCCTGGGCGATCCGGCACCGGCGAGTACTGCCGCGCCGCGTCGAGGAAGACCTGCGGTTACTAGATAGAGAGCGCAGGCTGCGGGCACTGAAGTAGCGTAACGGCGGACCCGCCGACGGCCCTCACAGAGATCCGGCCCCTCACCACACAGGGTGATATCCGGGGAGGGCTCAGGCCCCGGATAGGCCATCGAACATAGAGAAGCCGAAGACCGCGGCCCCGGTAAGAACTGCTCCCCACAGCACCACGCTAAGGATCATCCACCGCAGAAGCGGACGTGAAGGCGCGCCGAGAGCAGGGCCAGGATGGTCCCGAGGGGCGCACCGGTAATCATCGGTGCCTGCAAGGCCACCCCTACGCCCCCGTAGCGGCTCCAGATGCGCTCTATGCGCCTGCGGCGCCTGGCGAGCCAGCGGTGAGAGTAGACCCGGCGCTGCAACTGCTCCCCGATAAAAAACACGATCGTTACCCCCACGAGGGCACCTGTCACGGCGGCGATCCCGCTCGCGATAGAGGGTAGACCGGCGGCGAGGCCGGCGAGAAAGCCGACCCATAGATCCAGGGTGCCGAAAGCAGCCGTGGAGAGAAGTTTGAGGAGCATGCCCATAGACATGTTCCGAGGTTGTCACGCCCCGCGCCCGGAACCGGCCCCGCAGCCGGGCGAAAAGAGGACCGGGGCTCCGGTCCTCTCTCTCCTACCCGCCGTACCGGCTTACTGGCCGGAGAGCTTGTCCTTGGCCTTGTCTATGAAACCTTCTTCCTGGGATTCGCCGCTTTCTTGCATAGCCTTCTGTAGAAGCTCCTCGGCGCTGTTCTCCGCGATCCGGGCCGCCTCTTCCTCCTGCTGCATGTTGTCTCTCAACAAACGCTCTATCTCGGTCTGGCCCATCAGGCGCGCCCCGGTGATGAGGCTCCGGTAGGAGCCCATCTCGAAATGCTCGACCTTTATGACCGCCGCGTCGATGGCCGCGTCGCACAGGGCCGCACTCTGTGTCTGCTGGATACCTTCCTGGGCCTCGTTTACCAGCCCCACCGCCACCTCGTTGGTCTCGCGCCGGGCCTCCTGGCCGAGCTCTGTGAAGACTTTCTCTACGTTGACCGCGTGCTGGCGGGTCTCTTCGAGGTGATTCTGGATGGCGCTCTTGAGGTCCTGATCGGTGGCGCTGTCGATCATCTCCTGCTGGCCCTCTATAAAGCGGTGCTCGGCGTCGTAGATCTCGCACAGTTCATGCAAGAACAGTTCGTTAGTGTTGGCTATTGACATCTCTAACCTTCCTCGTTGCTGACCTGTTAAGTATTCGTACCCGTCCTTACGGCAGACAAACCGGCTAGAGGTAAGAGCTTCGTTAAAGCTCGGTTAAGGAAATGTAAAGGGCCGGGATACTACGGGGCTCCGGCCTGTGGCCATACGCGTCTCCGTAGCCACTCCGGGCCAGGCGGCAGACTTCGCTACGCTCGCCCCAGAATACGGAAGGAATCCCCGGCTCCGGTTCTGGGCTACCCGCTATGGGGTTCGGTGGGTTACTGCGCTATTCTTTGCCGGCTCGGCGCCGTTCATCCTGGACGCAACGACGGCCCTGTTCGCCGGGCTTTCGGTGGGATCTCGTTAATGCCCCGTGGGGACACCCTGAGGTACCGTACTCACCCGTCGGGACCTCGGGCCTCCGGCAGTTCGATCCTGACGACCGTTCCTACCCCCTTCCCGGAGTCGATAGAGATCTCACCCCCCATCCGCTCGACGAGATCCTTGCAGATGGGTAGTCCCAACCCGAATCCCCCGAAACCGCCCCGGCCTCTGTAGTGGCGCTCGAAGACGTGGCGGCGATCCTCCTCGCTTATCCCCTCTCCCTCGTCCTCCATGGTCAGGGTGCCGCCGCGGGCGTGCAGCCAGATCCGCCCTCCCCGCTCGGAGTGCTTTACGGCGTTGCTGATCAGGATCAGGAGTGCCTGCTCAATCCACTCGGGATCGGCGAGGGCACGTCCGCCGCGATCCTCCAGGCACAGCTTTAGCCCGGCGCCGTGCACCAGCGGCTCCACGCGCTCCACGAGCTCCTCCGCGAACCGCAGCTCCATCTCCTGTAGATCCGGCTCCCTGAAGTCGGCACCGGTGCGGGCCAGGCGCAGTAGGGTATCGGAGAGCCGCTGCATGCGCCGGGCCTGGGAGTTGATGTGACCGAGGAAGCGGCGCCTCGTCCGCGGGTCCGCCGGATCTCCTTCCTCCTCCACGGTCAGCAACAGCTCCGACGCGCCGATGATGGTGCCGATGGGGGTCCTCAACTCGTGGGCGGCGTTGGCTATGAACCGCTGCTGCCTCTCCTCGAGCCTGCGGCTGTCGGAGAGGTCCCGTATGACCACGAGGACTCCATCCCTGCTGCTATCCAGGCGGGGCAGGCGCTCCAGCTTGATCCGGTAGAAGGTACTCTGGTCTCCAAACCGTCCTCCAAGAAGCGCCTGCGCTCCCGGGCAACGGTGGCGGCGCTGGTCTCCAGCGCGTCGGCTATGCGCTCGTCGGCCCAGGCGGGACCATCCTCAGAGGCGTCGGCCTTGAGCAGGATGCGAGTGTAAAGCAGCCTGCGGGCGTGCGCCCAGCCTCGACGCAGCAGGGCTTCGAGGTCTCCCCGCTCCTCGCCGGTCAGGTGGACGACGTACCTCTTGCGCATGGCGAACCTCCCTCGTGGCGTGAGCTAGTCCGGAGGGTACGCCGAGTAGCTTCACCGCGCAACCAAAGTGTGCCAAAGGACTAGAAGCTGTGTGAGAAGGTAGATAATGGGGCTTGATCAGCAGCATAGCCGGTTTCTAGAGTTCTCCTTTATGTTCTCATCTCTCCGCCTGTATCCCAGCGATCTTTCAGATCACAAATGGGAGATACTCGCCCCCCTCATTCCCCGCTGGTGCTGGAGGGTGCTGCCAAAGAGTTTCCTCGCCTAGAGCATCTGTGGGTAGATCAG